>JAEWWJ010000087.1 GCA_023396415.1 Bacteroidota bacterium | reverse complement strand
CAAACGAAATGGGTTTGCTATTGTCGAGCAGGTAGTAGAAAATAATTCTCGATATAAAGATGGAAGTAAACAAAGAGGTTAACAGACCGATGATGAGGGTAGTAGCAAAACCTTGAACCGGACCTGTCCCAAAAACATAAAGTACAATACCAGTGAGCAAAGTAGTAACGTTACCGTCAATGATCGCTGAGTAAGCATTTTTATAACCATCATCAATTGCGAGACGAATGCCTTTTCCGGCTCTTAGTTCTTCTTTGACACGTTCATAGATGATAACGTTAGCATCCACAGCCATACCGAGGGTAAGCACGATACCTGCAATACCGGGCAATGTGAGTACAGCACCCAGTGAAGCTAGCACACCAAACAAAAGGAAAACGTTAGTCAACAAAGCAAAGTCGGCAACAAGACCGGCTTTTTTGTAGAAGAACCACATATAGAAGAGCACCATGATAAAGGCCAGAACAAATGACCACAAACCGGCTGAAACAGCTTCGCGACCCAAAGAAGGACCTACAACAGCTTCTTCCATAATACGTGATGGAGCTGGCAATTTACCGGCTTTAAGAATGTTAGCCAAATCTTGTGCTTCTTCAATGGTCATTTCACCACCTGAGATAGAGGAACGACCGTTTGGAATTTCGTCGTTTACCACAGGGAAGGAATACACATAATCATCCAAAACGATGGCCACTTGCTTGCCGATATTTTCTCCGGTAATGCGTTTCCAGTTTTTAGCTCCTTCGCTATTCATCTGAATGGTAACCTCAGCATTTGCATTTTGGTCAATTTCCTGACGTGCATCTACAATCACTTCACCACCTAAAGCAGCGGCATTGTCGCGTGAGCCTTTGAGGGCAACGAGTTCAAGCATGTCAGGCTGATTTGAGGCCTTGCGGGGTTTAACAGTCCATGCAAGCTTTAAGTTACGTGGGAAAACACCTTGAACTTTGCGAAGCATATTGTTTACACGGGCAGTATCTTTAATTTGGGCTTGACCTACTCTCGCAGTGTTGCCCGGGAAAAATTTACCTGACTCATCTTGAAAGTAGGAAGGCATCAAAACGGCATACAAGGGATTCTTTTTGGCATATTGCTCAAAATTTTCATCCTTTCCGGTAGTGTCGGCATCGGCACTGATTTTATCCAACAAACTTTTGGTAGTATCAGCAGGTGTAGCTTCTGTTTCGGTTGTGGCATCAACTGTAGCATTTTCATCGCTTTCAGTAGTTTTTGCATCTGCAACAGCTTCATCTCCCGAAGCTTGATCCGCCAAGCGGGCATTGGCTTCATCAAAGAAGGTGTAAATATCACTAAAGTTATAGGTTTCCCAAAACTCTAACTGGGCGGTTCCTTGCAGAAGATTGCGCACGCGTTTGGGGTCTTTGATACCGGGTAACTCCACAAGAATACGGCCTGAGGTGGCCAACTTCTGTATGTTGGGCTGGGTAACGCCAAAACGGTCAATGCGGGTGCGCAGAATCTGGAATGAGCGGTCAATGGCGCCTTCCGCTTCGCTGCGAATTACTGCCAACACCTCAGCATTGGTTGAGTTGGTGGTGATTCCTTTGTCTTTAAACTCATACAAAAAAATCGAAGCCAATTGTGCGTTGGGATCCACTTCTGAGAATGATTCACCGAAAAGGGTTACAAAATCTTTTTGACTGTTTTGCTGTTTTTGTGTGGCCAAATCCATTGCCTGACGGAATGTAGGATCTTGGCTATTGGCCGATAATGCATTTATGATGTCGCGAACAGAAACCTCAAGAACAACGTTCATCCCCCCTTTAAGGTCAAGACCAAGATTAATTTCCCGTTCTTTGACCTTACTGTATGTGTACTTATCAATGAGGATGTTATAAACAACCTGATTCTCCATCGAATCGAGATAATAGGTCTCACGTGCTGCTACGATTGAGTCGAGCAAGTGATTAAAAGTCACTTGGTCACCTTTTGAAAGTTCTGTTGCAAGCGTATGTGCGACCGCACTGTTTGCGTATTTCGCTGCTTTGCGCTCTACCCTTCCGGACACAAATGTGAACGATAGCTGATAGAGCGAAACGATGGCCAAAGCGATTGCAAAGACTTTGATAGCTCCTTTGTTCTGCATTTCTGAATGTGATTAAATTACTTATTCTAGTGTTGACATTTTTTTTGAGGGTGCAAAATTAGAATAATATTTGACAACTGCCAATATTTCAGCGATTAAATGAAGTACTACCCATGGGGTTTGAATTGGCTTCTGCTTTTGCATTTCAAAACCTAAAAAAGAGCATCAAGCATTTTTTGTCATCCTTATCAACCCAAAGCAAACCGGTTTATAAATCAGGAATTAAAAAGTGCCACCGCAAAATTTTCATACCTTTTGATCTTAATTGAGGAATATTCACCTAATTATTTAGAATGATTCCATGAAATGATTTACTTTTGCAACTTTCAAATTCACTTAAAATCATAAATAAATGAAAAAAACATTCTTTTATGCTTTGTTGATCGGTGGCTTAGCTGCCCTTCAAAGCTGCGGTGGAAGCACCGAGACAAAAACTGAAGCACCTGCGCAAGCAGAGGTGAAGACTGAAACAGCTGCTGTTCAGGAAGAACCTTTTGCTGCCGGAAAGAAAATCTATATGGAAAAATGTATCGTTTGTCACCAAGCCAACGGTGAAGGCATTGTTGGAGCTTTTCCTCCTTTGAAAAATTCCGACTATTTGTTAGCCGACAAAGTTAGAGCTGTTGCACAAACATTAAACGGTTCAAACGAAGCTATGGTAGTAAATGGCGTTACATACACCGCCCCCATGCCTCCACAAGTGGACACCAAAGAAGAAGCTGTTGCCGTAATCAACTATGTTTTAAACTCTTTCGGAAATAACGGTGGTACTGTTACTCTGGAAGACGTGAAAGACGTTGTGATTAACCCAAGATAATTTTAGTATGATAAGAACAAAGTTAGTTTTCAGTGCGTTACTTAGCCTGCTTATTGGTTTGATGCTTTCATGCGGCAGTCCGGCTTCACAAGAAAAAGTAGCCAACGAAACCGAAGAAACGGTTGAACTGCTTCCTTCAACAGGTAGTTTTGGCGACCCAATTGAAAAAGAAGGAACAGTGCCCGTTACCGAAATTGCATCTCTCATCAATAGCGATGAGCTGATTCCGGTAAAAGTAAGTGGAACCATCCTCGAAGTTTGCCAACACACCGGTTGCTGGTTAACTTTCGACTTAGGAAACGGTGAAACTATCATGGTAAACATGAAAGATCACGCGTTTTATGTACCTAAAGACGCTGCCGGAAAAACCGCCTTCGTTCAAGGTGCGGCAACACGGGAGTTGATTTCGGTGGATATGCTCAAGCATTACGCCGAAGATGCCGGTCGTAGTCAGGAATATATTGACAGTATTACCGAAGACGCTTGGCAATATACCATCGAAGCACAGGGAGTGATTATTGAAGAATAACAACACCTTATATATATGTAAAAAAAATCCGCCTTTCAGCGGATTTTTTTTTGCTTTCGAAAAGCTGGCTATTTCAGCCTGACTACCGTTCCAGCCGGTAAGACAACGCCTGCTTTCCAGTGATTCATTTTCTCGAGTCGGCTCATCCTTACGCCATAAAGCTGCGATACATCCCGTAAATTTTCGCCATTCTGCAAGATGTGCATTTCAAATTGCTTCGACTTGCGTGCCTTCTTTTCTACATAAACAACCTCACCGGAATGGAGTGTGGCATCATTTTGCAGCTCGTTGTATTTGACCAGCTGCCAACTGAACACATTCAGCTCTTTAGCCAAAAGATCAATCCTATCGCCTTCCATTGCGAAGATAAGCTTGGTGTGGTTGTTGGAATGTATATACCTGCCTGATTTTGTTTTTCCAACAACTTCAAAATCAGAGGTTGAAGGCGTTTTTTCTTGTTTCGGAATGGAACTTGCAATCAGCTGAGAGGGCTTTAGTCCCATAGCAAGAGAATCGAAACGATACAATTGGTGTCTTTCAATTAAGCGGGTTAGCAATTGCGGATACATGGGATTGGTGGCATAGCCAGCCTTGCTCAAACCTTTTGCCCATGCCTCATAATCCATCAAGTTGAGTTCAAACAAAAAACCGTAACGAGGCCTTTGGGTTAAAAAAAGTGAGTGATCGCGGTAAGAATCGTCGGGGTTTTTGTAGGCTCTAAAACATTCGTTTTTTTCGTCATCATCCATAAAAAAAGTCTTTCCCGACCACTCTTTATGGCATTTAATACCGAAATGATTGTTGGCCTGGGTAGCCAATTTACTGTTTCCGTTGCCCGATTCGAGCAATCCTTGCGCTAGCGTAATGGATGCCGGAATTTTAAAATCACGCATTTTTTCCATCGCCACAGGGCTAAACCTCAAGATGTAATCGTCAGCACTTGTTTTGCTTTGCGCCAAAAGAGCTTCAAAACAGAAACTCAACACAAACAAAAGTAAAACTTGCCTACTTGTCTTCAATGATACCATGATGTTTCTTAAGCTACAAAAGTACCAAAGTTGCGCATCACAACTGCTAAACTTATCCGGTTTTTGCCGACAATTGATTGTTAGTAACTTCAAAAACCTTCGACAAGCTGTGGCAGTTGTCTGTTCGACATTTGATTGAAGGCTTCACCAGAAGATTGTTTTTGACCTCTTGCATGAAAGTGCGTTAAAATCGAAGTGATTTTGATTGACTTAGACTCCAAATCATAAAAAGCAAGAGCAAGACTGCAAGTTTTTTCTAATTTTACACTTTAATTGTAACGATGGACATCATCAAAAAATATTTTGCAGAAATTCCTGCACGACAGCTCGAACAATTGGAGGCCATGCTGCCTTTTTATTTAGAGTGGAACAGTAAAATCAACCTTGTCTCGAGAAAAGATATGGAGCATTTTTATGAGCACCATGTCCTGCACAGCTTGGCCATTGCCAAATATGTTGGCTTTGTGCCTCAAACAAAAATCATGGATGTTGGCACAGGCGGAGGTTTTCCGGGGATTCCGTTAGCGATTCTTTTCCCTGATGCACAATTTTTGTTGGTTGACAGCATCGGAAAAAAAATCATGGTGGTGAACACGGCCATCGAACATTTGGGTTTACAAAATGCCGCCGCCATTCGGCAAAGGGCCGAAGAAGTTAAAGAAAAATTCGACTTTATTGTCAGTCGAGCCGTGACCAACCTCCCCGAATTTGTGGGATGGGTGGGCAAATCGTTTCATGGTCGCAGCCGCAACATCAAACCCAATGGTATCATTTACCTCAAAGGAGGCGATTTGTCATCTGAATTGCATCAACTCCCCAGCAGGTGGATTGCCCAAACAACACCACTCAACACTTGGTTTGATGAGCCATTTTTCGACTCTAAGTCACTGATACATTTGTATTAGTGAAAATTATTTTCATAAAACATTTTATTCGTCTCCAAAACAAAGCGACGAAGGGGTAAAGACAAAAAATGTTGAACAACATCAAATTCACAATGCCTACGGGCTACAACCCATTTTTTTATACTTTAGCCGCTTGTTAAACCCAAATCACTAAATTTTTATGGAAAAAATTAAAACGTCCATGCGAGAATCAGCAACAGCCCGATGGTTTGCCTTGGCACTGATCTCAATCACCATGTTTTTTGCCTATTTCTTTGTTGATGTGGCAGCACCTCTTCAAAGCCTGCTTGAGCGCAGCCACGGCTGGTCGCCCGAAACTTTCGGGATGCTTGGCGGATCAGAATTTTTCCTTAATGTTTTTGCGTTCTTCCTGATCTTCTCCGGTATCATCCTCGACAAGATGGGCATCCGGTTTACGATTCTGACCGCCGGAATATCTATGGTTGTAGGAGCATCCATCAAATATTACGCACTTACCGAAGGCTTTGCGACTTCAGGATTAGCCATTTCGCTCGACTCCTTTTGGACAGCAGTGCCTGCATCAGCCAAATTAGCATTTTTCGGCTTTGCCATTTTTGGTATTGGCGTTGAAATGGCCGGAATCACTGTATCCAAAGCCATCGTAAAATGGTTTAAAGGTAAAGAACTGGCACTGGCCATGGGTTTGGAAATGGCAACAGCCCGCTTGGGTGTTTTTGCTGTATTTAGATTGTCGCCCATTTTTGCAGAAAGCGGCGGTGCCCCCAATGCTGTACTTTGGGGTGTGGGCTTCCTTGTTATCGGTTTGTTGACCTTTTTGGTTTATACCTTTATGGATGCCCGTCTCGACAAAGAAATTGGTGCCGATGCAAGCTCAGAACCCGAAGAGGCCTTCCGCATCAGCGATATTTGGTTGATACTCAAGAACCCCGGATTTTTAGCTATAGCCAGTTTGTGTGTACTTTTTTATTCGGCCATCTTCCCTTTCCAAAAGTTTGCAACTGATATGTTGGCTTCTAAATTGGACATCAATGTTAAAGATGCTGCTGCCATGTTCTCCTATTTCCCAATTGGAGCCATGATTCTTACACCTTTCATCGGTGCTTTTCTCGACAGAAAAGGATTAGGCGCTTCCATGATGCTCTATGGCGCAATTCTACTGACGGTATCACATTTGATTTTTGCACTCGTTCCTGCTGAAGCATTCACCAGCTTCATCGCTTATGCCACTATTGTAATTTTGGGTTTAGCTTTTTCGCTTGTACCCGCATCCATGTGGCCTTCAGTTCCGAAAATTGTTGAAGATCGCTTCTTGGGATCTGCTTACGGTTTGATCTTCTGGATACAAAATATAGGTTTGCTGGCAGTGCCAATTCTTATTGGATGGGCCATCAGTGCTGCCAATCCCGGAGTGGCCGAAGCCATTGCAGCAGGCGAAAGTGTTAAGTATGACTACACCGTTCCTGAACTCATTTTTGCCGGTTTTGGTGTCTTGGCCATGATTATGTCAGTGGTACTCAAAAGAGTTGACAAGCACAAAGGCTTCGGACTTGACCTTCCCAACAAAAAATAAAACGAAAGAGATTTATAAAAACAGCCATTTCAAACAAATGGCTGTTTTTTTTATCATTATGAAATCTGCTCATAGCACCTCTTGTTACGAAGAATAAAAATTGAAACGATAATCATTATCAACGATATACAAGTTTTCAACTATAGCGCATCCTTCTTTTCCGAAACAAGTGTAGATCAGACTGCTTAACAAAGATTCACATATGCCCTAAAAAAAATTCACTACTTTTATCGCTTGAAATATTTTCAGGTTTAAAACTAAAATAAAATACCATGAGCTCAATCCTCGATCTGGAACCCAAAGGAATTTGGAAAAACTTTTACAGCCTTACACAAATTCCACGACCCTCAAAAAAGGAAGAAAAAATTATTGCCTTCACTAAAGAATTTGGTGAAAAATTAGGCCTCGAAACAGTAGTTGATGCCATTGGTAACGTGATCATCCGCAAACCTGCTACGCCCGGTTATGAAGACAGACAGGGCATCATCCTTCAAGCCCACTTAGACATGGTTCCTCAAAAAAATACAGGCACCGATCATGATTTTGAAAAAGACCCTATTCAAACCTACGTTGAAGACGGTTGGGTGAAAGCCAAAGGAACCACCCTGGGTTCTGACAATGGCATTGGTGTCGCCGCTGCAATGACAGTACTTGAAGACAATAGTCTTGAGCACGGCCCTATTGAGGCTTTATTTACCATTGATGAAGAAACCGGAATGACCGGCGCCAACGAGCTAAAACCCGGCTTTTTATTCGGCGACATACTACTCAATCTGGATTCGGAAGACGAAGGCGAACTTTATGTAGGTTGTGCAGGCGGTGTGGATACCACAGGTAACTTTACCGCCACTTTGGAAGCTGTTGACAGCAATGCCGCGGCCTACAAAATTAGCCTCACAGGGTTAAAAGGCGGACATTCAGGCCTCGACATTAACTTGGGAAGAGGAAATGCCAACAAAATTATGAATGCCTTAATGACGCTGGCAGCGGACAAATATGGGATGCGTCTGGCAGCAATCGAAGGTGGAAGTTTGCGCAACGCCATTCCCCGCGAATCGTTTGCAACCGTAGTCGTTCCTTCAGAAAAAAAGACGGCATTTGAGAAATATGTTCAAGAATTTGCAGCCATAGCCAAAGAGGAATTTGCTGCCACTGATAGTGGAGTTGAAATTACAGCTGCTGTTTGTCCGCTTCCGGAGCAAGTGATTGATTTAAAAACACAAGCAGGTTTGTTTGAAGCCATTTCCAATTGCCCAAATGGAGTAATCGCTATGAGTGCCGATATGGAAGGTGTTGTTGAAACATCAAACAATTTGGCGATTATAAAACTCAAAGGCAACAACATTATAATGGCAGCACTTCAGCGCAGCTCAGTGGACGACAGCAAAGCGGTTTTGGCCGAGCAAATCAGAACCGTTTTCACCAGCGCAGGTGCCGAAGCCTATTCGCATGGCGATTATCCCGGCTGGAAGCCCAACGTACACTCGCCCATCCTCACCACCATGAAAGAGGTGTACAACAAAACTTTCGGTAAGATCCCTGAGGTGAAAGTCATCCATGCAGGTTTAGAGTGCGGCATCCTTGGTGCAGCTTATCCACATTGGGATATGATCTCCTTTGGACCCACCATCCGCCACCCACACTCACCCGATGAAAAAGTAAATGTAGATACCGTGAAACTGTTTTGGGAATTTCTTGTTGAAACCCTCAAACATGTACCGGTAAAGGCTTAAAAGCACTTTTACAACTTATGGGAAATAAGCTTTTTGAAGATTTGTTAAAAAAATGAGTGCAAAGGTTTGGATAAAAAGAATTAATACATACCTTTGCACTCCCAAAAAATAGGCAAGATGAAACGTACATTTCAACCATCGAACAGAAAACGTAGAAACAAACACGGTTTCCGCGAGAGAATGGCAACAGCTAATGGTCGCAGAATTATTAAGGCCAGACGCGCTAAAGGCAGAAAGAGATTAACCGTTTCTGACGCAAAATAGTTTTTTAATAGCCGCTCTATATTAAAGGTTTAACAGAAGGCAGTCTTTGCACTGCCTTCTGTTTTGTTGTGCCTGATATTTACCTTTTCACCTCCACTTATAATATACAATGGATTGAAAAGGAGCAAATTAAATGAAACTTCGTACTTTATTTAACCAGCGTTTTAATTCAGTTGCAGCGAATCTTTTATCTTTGCGGCTGATCTGTATATTCAACAATCCGATCGCACTATGGAACAATTCCTGCTGGTCATTTTTTGGATCGTCGTGTCCATTTATTTATTACGTCTTGCCCTAAGATATCTATTCCCATGGCTGGTGCGCCGTTTTATTCAAAAAATGGTAGGCAAAATGAGCCAACAACCTCCGGCGAACCCCTATACAAGTCGAAAAAAAGAGGGCGATATTTATGTGAAAACCGACAAAGACGACAAGCCCAAGATTGATCCAGATATTGGAGAATACATTGATTTTGAAGATATTAAAAGCAACGATAAAAATCCTAAAACATGAATACCGCATTGATTATTTGGCGAAAAGGCTTTCCCTTTGTAACCGCTCTCCTTGTTTTTATTTTGGTTACCTGGGCTTTTTTGCACCCTATGCTGGAAGGCAAACGGCTCGATCAGCATGACATCACAATGTGGAAAGGAATGTCGAAAGAGATTTCCGACTTTCGTGAAAAAACAGGCGAAGAGGCCCTTTGGACCAACTCTATGTTTGGAGGAATGCCCGCATGGCAAATTTCTGTACTTTACAATGGCAACCTCATTCATTACGTAAAAAAGGTCATTACCCTAGGGATGCCCTATCCTGCCAGCACCATCTTCATGTATTTTTTAGGATTTTATATCTTACTGCTGGTCATGCGGGTAGATCCCTGGCTCAGTTTAGCTGGAGCATTAGCGTTTGGGTTTTCGTCCTACTTCTACATTATCCTCGGTGCAGGCCACTCTTCCAAAGCCAATGCCATCGGCTACATGGCACCGGTAATTGCGGGTATAGTGCTGGCTTTCAGAGGAAACTATGCCAAAGGAGGCTTGCTTACGGCCATTGCTTTGGCACTGCAACTTGAAGCCAATCACTTACAAATCACCTATTACTTGCTGTTGCTCATCATGATTCTTGGCTTGACCCAACTGGTGGATGCAATCCGGTTTAAAACATTGCCCAACTTTTACAAAGCATCGGGCGTATTGCTTTTGGCCGCTTTGATGGCCACCCTCACGCACGGAACCAACCTCTACGCCACCTGGGAATATGGCAAAGAAAGCTTGAGAGGCGAGCCCGTTCTCACAAAAAATATTGAAGACCAAACGAAAGGCCTCGACAGAAGCTATGTGACCAATTGGTCATACGGCATTGGAGAAACATGGTCGCTTCTAATTCCAAACGCCAAAGGCGGCGGATCGGCAGTTATCGGCAATGCCAATCCCGCCTTAGACAATGTGGATAGAAATTTCAAACCTACCTTAGCAAAACAAAACGCTTACTGGGGCGACCAGCCCGGCACTTCAGGACCGGTGTATGCCGGAGCCATTGTCATGTTTCTTTTCTTTTTAGGATTGTTTTATGTGAAAGGAAAATACAAATGGATTCTGCTTGCAGCTACCCTACTCTCCATCCTGCTGAGCTGGGGGAAAAACCTGATGCCCTTCACCGATTTTTTCCTCGATTACGTACCCGGTTACAATAAATTTAGGGCTGTTTCAATGACACTTGTCATTGCCGAGCTGACCATTCCATTGCTTGGATTGCTCGGATTGTACGAAATATACAAACAACCATCGCTGCTCAAAGAAAAACGCAAATGGTTCTTTGCGGCCTTTGGCTTGACCGGTGGCCTGAGTTTGCTGTTTTACCTTGCCCCCAATCTGTTTTTCAATTTTTTAAGTGCTTTTGAAGTTGAGCAGTTCTCTCGCATCAAACAAGAAAGCCCTTCAGAAAGCGGACAAATTGACCTTTTCGTAAATCAACTGGAAATGGTGCGTATGACCATTTTTAAGAAAGATGCCCTACGCAGTTTCTTTTTTATCACCCTTGCTGCCGGCTTCATCTATGCCTTTGGCATGAACAAGATCAAAGCCAACTGGCTCACTGCCGCACTCACTTTGCTCATTCTATCCGATATGGTTAACATCAACACCCGTTACCTCAATAACAACAATTTTGTTTCTAAAAGCAAAGCTGAATTTCCCATTACTGCCAATGCTGCCAACAAAGATATTCTGAAAGATCAAGATCCGAATTTCCGCGTATTGGATCTCACCATCAGCACCTTCAATGATGCCAGCACTTCTTATTTCCATCATTCTATTGGTGGATACCATGGCGCCAAATTGCGCCGCTACCAAGATATGATTGAACATCACATTCAACCGGAGATGAGCCTTTTGACAAATGTGATGAAAAACGACCTCAGCCTAAGCAGCATCCAAGCGCAAATGGAACAAAATCAAATTCTTAACATGCTCAATACCCGTTACATCATCTTCAACCCGCAATCTCCACCCATCAGAAATATTGCCGCATTTGGTAATGCTTGGCCGGTGAGCAAAGTGGTGTATGTTGGTACTCCCAACGAAGAAATTGATGAACTTACTGCTTACGACCTTCAAAGTACGGCTGTTGTGAACAAAGAATTTGAATCGCTGTTGCAAAGTTTGCCCTCCACCAGCACCGAAGGAAGTGAAGTGAATCTCGAAGAATATCAGCCCAATAAGCTTAAATATCAGGCCACTATGAAACAAGAAGGATTGGTGGTTTTCAGCGAAATTTGGTACACCAAAGGATGGAAAGCCTTCATCAATGGCGAAGAACAACCTTTGATACGAGCCAACTATGTTTTACGTGCCTTGAAAGTACCGGCAGGCAATTCAGAAATTGAAATGCGTTTTGAGCCTAAAGTGTATGCCGTTGGTGAAAAAATCTCCTTTGTAGCCTCTTTGCTTTTACTTTTGGCCTTGGGGTATGGAATTTTTCGGGAGTTTAAAAAGCTCAAAACCACTCCTCTTGCATGAAAAGAGTGCTCATCATCACGTATTACTGGCCACCTTCGGGAGGCGCAGGAGTGCAACGATGGTTAAAATTCGTCAAATATCTCAATGATTTTGGGTGGGAACCCGTAGTTTACACCCCTTTAAATCCGGAGATTCCATACCATGACGAAACCCTTCTCAGCGATATTCCTAAAGGAACAGAAGTGATTGGAACAAAGATTTTTGAGCCTTATATGCTCTACAATCTTCTTACAGGAAAGCAAAAAAACACTAAGTTTCAACATGGTTTTCTTCAAAACGAAACCACCAAAAGTCCTTCTACCTTAGAAAAAATGGCGATTTGGATAAGGGGAAATCTTTTTATCCCCGATGCAAGAGTCTTCTGGATACAACCCTCCGTGCATTATCTGATAAAATATTTGCAAGAACGACCGGTTGACCTTATTGTTTCGTCCGGCCCTCCTCACTCTATGCACCTCATTGCCAGTAAATTAAAAAAGAAAACCAATCTCCCATGGATTGCTGACTTCCGCGATCCTTGGACCGGTATCTATTATTTTGAAAAGCTGATGCCGGGCAAATGGGCCAAGCGCAGACATCAAAGTTTAGAGCAGAGCTGTTTGGACGAAGCCAATCACATTGTGACAGTGGGTCCTACCATGAAAAATGATTTTGAGAAAAGAACAAAAACACCTATCAGCGTCATTACCAACGGTTTTGATAGTTCTGATTATAGCTCAAAAAACGATACACAACCGAAGAAGTTTAGCATTTTTTATTCCGGAATGTTTCTTCCCGATCAAAATCCACCGGAATTGTGGGAAGCACTCCAAGAACTTGTGGATGAAAACCCCGCCTTTGAACAAGCGTTTCAGCTTCATTTCACCGGTCGTTGCGACGCCTCCATTCTCTCCGACATTGAAAAAAACGGCTTGAGTCGCTACCTCAAAATGCAGGATTATGTTCCTCATGCTGAGCTTCCCGCCTTACAGCAATCGTCGGCGCTACTGCTTTTGAGCATCAACCGCATTGAAAATGCTTCGTACATTTTGACCGGAAAATTTTTCGAGTACCTTGCCGCTGCACGTCCTATTCTTGCACTTTGTCCTGAGCAAAGCGATGTTGCCCGCATTATCCACGAAACACAAGCTGGATATGTGATTGATTTCAACCAAAAGGAAAAACTTAAAGAATTGATCAGCAGTCTTTTTCAACAATTTCAGCAACAGCGTTTGCAGCTTAAAAATATAAACGTTAGTGCCTATTCGCGCATAGAACTGACCAAAAAAATGGCCGCTTTATTTGATCAGCAAATCAAAAAATAGCAAACCTTGTTCAAGGTCGTTGTTATTGAATACCTTTGAATAGGTATTTTAAGCAATGTTGACTGTCTAAAAATTAAGAAGAAAGTTAAAAGCGGCTACATACCTACAATGATATATATATCAATTACTTCTGAATTTTAACCTATGGAATTTCACCTTTTTGAAGATCAAATTATTGAATACAAAGACCTCAGTGCTTCACCATTGCTGAAGGGAACTTACGACCATTGTCAGTTCAGTCATTGTGATTTTAGCGAAACCGACTTTTCGTCTTTTCGTTTTATTGAGTGCATTTTTAAGGACTGTAACCTCAGCTTGGCTAAGGTTCGGCAAACAGCATTTAGGGATGTACGTTTTGTTGATTGTAAAATGTTGGGTTTACATTTTAACACGGCCAATGCCTTAGGATTTGAGATTTATTGCGAAAAAAGCATCCTCAACAACTGTGTTTTTTATGGATGGAACCTCAAAAAAACAGTCTTTCGGGAGTGTCTGCTGAAAGAAGTTGATTTTGCGAAATGTGATCTTACATTGGCTATTTTCGATCAATGTGACCTTTTAGATGCACTTTTTGAAGAAACAAAACTGGAAAAAGCCGATTTCAGAACTGCCTTCAATTATTCAATTGACCCGGAAAACAACCTGTTGAAAAAAGCTAAATTTTCACTTCCTGCCGTTACCGGACTGCTGCATCGCTACAACATTATCATTGAGTGAAATAATTTAACCGGCACTTACTAAATCATAAGTACTATTCTTTGAGGATGTTACCAACAAATGCTTTAATGTCGTATGGTCCGTTAAAAACTTTCCACAGCTCATTCATCAGTGGAAAATCCGTCACAGGAATTTCCTGACGTTCAAAAAGATGGTGAAAAACATTGGTTGCAATACGGCCTTCGAGTACCACTTTATCAGAGATTTGTTGTGTGAAAAAACCCTTTCCAATTAACAAACCCAAGGTGCGGTTGCGGCTCAAATCGTTTAAGGCGGTGAGCGAAAAATCACCAAACCCACTGTAGTTAAAAAGCGATTCTTCCAATCCTCCAAATAACTTGATAACCGCACGCATTTCATTGATTGACTTGGACAACACCATTGAACGTAGGTTTGGCGAATCGAAATTGGCATCAACAATACCAATCACAATGGCATAGATATTTTTCAAAATGCTGGCATACTCCACTCCTTTCAAATCGGTGCTGAAATCCAGATAGATAGTAGTTCCGCTAAACAAATCCCTGAGTACCTCAAAACTGCCAATATCGCGCGATGCAACGGTAAAAGCCGTGGGCTGCATGTTGAGAATTTCACGCGCAAACGACGGCCCTTTCATTGACACAACAGGATTGGGCATAAAATTGTTGATGGCTTCAGGAATGAGGGTATATTCTGGACCAAAACCCTTGGCAAGGTTAATCAAAACAGCATGTTCGCGTACAAAAGCCTGATGCTCTTTCAGATAGCTGATGGTAGCCGTTGAAGGAATCGCCATAAAAATAACATCAGCCGAGCTAAGAATACGCTTATCGGTGGTGGCTTGAAGCGATGTATGTAGCCGAATATTAGGGAAGTAACTGCTATTAGTATGGCTCGCATTAATGGATTCAACCACCTCCTTTTCAACAGAAAGCAGCCAAACTTTGGTGATTCCGTCCAGGGCCAACGTATTTCCAAGAGCAGTTGCAATGGCACCACTGCCGACAAAAACAGCCGTAGTCGCACGTTTTGGTGTTGTCATTTTATTTAATTTTGACTTTTAAAAGTTGCGAATTTATACATTTTTTGCCTTTGTTTGCTTTGGGAGCTGACCTTCCTACCTCAGAAAACCTGTTTAAATGAGTATAGAACGGCCGACGCCATTGCTCAAGAGCGGTTTTCCACTCATAGATTTTGCTTATTTTTGCAACCCATTACACCTTTGTAAACAATATGACAGCATTAATTTTTAAGGAAATCAACAGCTTTCTCAGCTCGCTGATCGGCTATCTCGTGATGGCTGTTTTTTTGTTGATCAACGGTTTGTTTTTATGGGTTTTTCCCAACGATTTTAACATCCTCGATTTTGGCTTTGCCAGCCTCGATGGTCTTTTCATATTGGCACCCTTCATTTTTTTGTTCTTGGTTCCGGCAGTCACCATGCGGTCGTTTGCCGAAGAAAATAGGTCGGGAACGATCGAATTATTGCTAACCAAACCTCTGACAGATCTGCAATTGGTGACGGCAAAATTTCTTGCAGGATTATCGCTCGTTGTTTTTTCTTTACTGCCCACATTGATCTACTTTTTTTCGGTTTACCGGCTTGGCCTACCCCCTGGAAACCTTGATATGGGCGGAACTTGGGGTGCATTTATTGGCCTGTTCTTTTTGAGTGCCGTTTTTGTCTCCATCGGAATTTTTAGCAGCAGCATCACCGACAACCAAATCATTGCCTTCATCCTTGCCGTATTGTTGAGTGGGTTTATGTATATCGGCTTTGAGTTTATTTCTTCTTTGGCACTTTTTGGATCTATTGACTTGCTAATCAGACAGTTTGGAATTGAAGCACATTACAAATCGGTAAGCAGGGGAGTGATTGACACTCGTGACTTATTGTATTTCATAAGTGTCATCATCTTTTTTATAAGCCTCACATCATTGACTTTATCGAGCAGGAAATGGTAAAAAACAGCATAAAAGTCGGTTCAAAAACAAAAAACATTCGCCAACAGCAGTTGATCTCCTTTGGCTTGATCATTGCTATAATCCTCATCCTGAATGTTATTGGAGGATATATTTTCACACGTTTCGATTTAACATCCGAAAAGCGTTACACCCTTTCACCAGCAACCAAAGATGTGTTGGCGAAGTTAGATGACATTGTTTATTTTAAAATCTATCTCGAAGGTGACTTTCCTGCCGGTTTTAAAAAGTTGCGCAAAGAAACCAAGGAGATGCTCGATGAATTTAGGGCTTACAACCCACTGATTTCTTACGAATTTATCAATCCCACGGCCAATGCCGATGCTCAAGAACGCAACGAAACCATAAAAGATTTAGCCTCTCGCGGCCTTGAACCCACTGAGCTTCAGTTGCGTACCAACGACGGTCTCGAACAAAAAGTGATCTTTCCGGGTGCATTGGTGATGTACCGCGATAAAGAATTACCACTCGATCTACTTGATAACCAGCTTAATGTTTCGCCCGAAACCGTACTCAACAATTCCATTCAAAACTTAGAGTTTAAGTTGGCTGATGTAATTCAAAAACTATCACAACTTCAAAAGCCACAACTTGCTTTTATTGACGGGCATGGAGAGCTGAGCCAATCAGAAACCTACGACATCGTCCAAACCCTGAAACAAAATTATGTTGTAACCCACATCACCATAGGTGGGCAAATCAGTGCCCTCACGCGGCGCACCGAGCCCGACTCCAAAGGCAATGTGCGCATCTTACCCAATTTTGCAGCCATCATCATCCCGCGACCCACGCTGCCTTTTGATGAAAAAGACAAGTTTATCATTGACCAATACATCATGTATGGAGGCAAAGTGTTGTGGCTCATTGATCCGGTTTTGGCCAGCATGGACAGCTTGCAAATGAACGAATCTACCGTTGGCGTTGACCTGAACGTGAATCTCGATGACCAACTGTTTAAGTATGGCGTTCGGCTGAACCGCAACTTGGTTCTCGACTTAAATTCAGCCTCCATTCCTTTAAGAACCGGTCAGGTGGGCGGACAGGCACAAATTGAGTTTTTTAGATGGAACTATTTCCCCCTCCTTAACCATGCTTCTTCACATCCTATCGTGCGGAATATCAACAGTTTAAAGGCTGATTTTGTGAGTTCTGCAGATACTGTTTCAGCCGATTTTATAAAGAAAACACCTCTACTCAAAACTTCCGATTATTCGCGCTTGTCGGGCACACCTGTTTTAATCAGTCTGGCAATGCTTCGCGACAAGGCCGACGAACGCCTCTTCAACCGGAAAGGACAAACTGTAGCTTGGCTGCTCGAAGGGCAATTCAGTTCCCTTTATGCCAACAGAGTTTCACCCGAAATAACTGATAACAAAGAAATTGGATTTCTTGAGCAAAGTAAACCCACCGCCATGATTGTGGTTGCCGATGGCGACATTATTCGCAATCAATTTCATGTGCCACAAGGCTACCCCCTCCCCTTGGGCTTCGACCAATACACCCGTCGAACCTATGGAAACAAAGATTTTATCCTGAACGCCATCAGCTATCTCGCAGATGATTCGCGTTTGGTCAGCATTCGGTCGCGGGAGCTGAAAATAAGAACCCTCGATATGTCGAAAGTGAACAGCAACAGGCTGTTTTGGCAAGTTTTAAACACCGCCGGCCCTGTGCTGATCATCTTTGTTTTTGGTCTTGTTATGGCAATGCTTCGTAAAAGAAAATACGCCCAAAAACATGCAAAAAGTTAGTGAAAAAAGAAAAAATAATTATGAAAAATAACCGTCTTGCCCTTATTGTCACGCTGTTTTTGGTTGTGGTGGCCATATTTTTTATCTGGAACAAAAACGCAACAAGCACCCTGCACGCTGATGCCGATTTCGCCGTGACAGACACCGCCTCGGTAACAAAAATATTTATCGCCGATATGAATGCCAACGAAGTTTTGCTCGAACGAAGCAGCGATGGCTGGATTCTCAACAAAAACTTCAAAGCACAGCAGCGCAAGATAAGCGATTTGCTTTACACCATGATGAAGCTTAGAGTACGAACACCGGTTGCCCAAGCCAGTCAAGATAATGTGATCAAACGCATGGCAGGAATGGCAGTAAAAGTAGAAGTGTATCAGGTGCTCCCACGCATCAACCTATTCAATCGAATCAAGCTTTTTCCGCGTGAAATTCGTAGTGTTGTTTATTATGTTGGCGACACCCCCAAGGACAATCTCGGTACTTTTATGCTCAAAGAAGGTGCTGAAACCGCTTATATTATGCAAATTACGGGTTTCAAAGGCTTTTTATCTAGCCGCTATTCGCCTCTTGCTGACGAGTGGCGCGATCATAAGGTGTTCAGCACCAACCTCAATGATATACAATCCGTAAAGGTCGAGTTCAACCAAGAACCTGAAAAAAGCTATGTCATCACCCGAGTAGGTAAACACGCTTACAAGTTAGAAAACCTTCAAGGTCAAACATTTAATCAAAATATTGACACCCTTCGTATGCTTAATTTTTTGAGTTCGTTTGCTGACATTCGTTTTGAAGCCCTCCTCAACAGCTTACCGGAAACAAGAAAAGATTCAGTGACAAACTCACCATTCTTGCATCAAATTACGCTTACTAACACCCAAGGTGAACAGAATGTGGTAACAACATTTACCAAAAAGAAATTTGGCCAATACATTGTGAACGAAGATCGTCTTGCACCACTTGACCTCGACCGCATGTACGCTCGCGTTAATCAAGGTAAGGATTTTGTTCTGATTCAGTATTTTGTTTTTGATAAAGTTCTTCGTCCGGTAAACTACTTTATTCCCGGATCACCCGATTACGATAGCTTTTAAATAGGTGTTATAAAGCAATTTAAGGCAAAACGACAATAGTTTTTCGTAGCATCTGATTCAATCCCGGATTGGTGATTTCAATGCCAAAATCGCCAATGCGATGAGCTTGAAGTGATAGTTTAGTACCGTTGAGTAAAGGTAAAATTTCGGGACAAACCAGATTATCACCCACGGGATGACTTCCGATGACTTGAATTTTGCATAAGCTATCGCTTTGTTCGGTTAAAAAACGCGAAAAACGATAGCATCCATTTTCGCCGATTATGCCAAAAAAAGTAATCTCAAAAGCCTCTTTCAACTTCACCGTATCAGCCACCACAAAACTGTCAACCTTTATTAAATACTCCTCTTGATGGCGGGATTTTTCGCTTGCGCAAGAAGATATGAGAAGCACCAAAAGCAACCCAAGAACCGAGTGCGAAAAAACCGAAAATTTTGATTGATAAGAATTCATAATCAATGTTTTATAGTGATATAAAATAATCAATACCCATACGCACGTCCCTCTAATTTCTGCACTTCCACTTTCATCACACAAACATTTTTTACTGCCGGTGCACTAAAGCGATAAGTTTGATCAGTATATTGACGCATGATGACATCCAGTGCAGACACTTTTTCATGTTCATCATCAACAAAAGAAACCCCTCCAAACAGCAAGACCGAGCGGTATTTCATTGAATAACTACAAGCCACCTCGCTGTTTTGCCAACGCAACTCATGGTCGGTGCTAAAAACCACACACACCTCAGGATGGCTGTTTAAAACATCTATTTTTTTTCCTTCGGGAGCAGAATGAAGATAAAGAACCTTTTCATGGTATCCGAAATTCATAGGAATGGCATAAGGCTTTCCATCGCTATCAACCATTGATACAGTGCAATAGCTACATTTTTTTATTATGCTTTCAAGTTCAAACTCTTGACTTAAGACGCGATTTTTCATAATGCTTCAAATAAGAGATAAAGATAGAAAGAAACTCAGTACAGCGAAGAAATATTCAATCCCAACAGTAACTCCGGAACCCAGTCGCCATAGGCCTCACGGTAAATAAGCCTAACACCCAATTCAACCGGTGCAGGCAGGTTAAAAAAATACATTTCTCCCTGAAGTTCGAGACCGGCAGAAATCAAATCGCTGTTTTTCAGCATATTTCCATGAAGGTAATCAACAAAAAAACCACCTTTGATGCGTTTTAGATAGTAAATAGTAGGCCAATTCCATTCGGGATACCCAAGCGGGAAAACATAATCTGTTTTGAAGGTAGCCACCTCATCAAAGGAAAGATTCTCATACCCGCGGGGGAAAGTTGCAATGCTGGAAAAACTTGTAAAGCCTTCCATTTCAGATTGGTATGCACCTGATAATCGGATGCCGTGGTTGGCGATCATGCCCGGAAAAAAAAGTTGAATACCCGAATAAAGCTGCCATGCAGGAGATGTATCAAAAGGAGAATGGCGATAAACAACTTGCAATGACTGTCCAAATTTTGGATAAATATCGCGTTGTGCCCTCCGTGTTTGGTTATAATAATAAAGTCCGTAAGTGAGGGATTGCGATTTTTTTTCACTGAAATCGAGGGGCATATTCGGTTCCATTTTACGCGAAACCAACCGATAAGAAACCGAAGGTCTGAATCCACGCAGCCATTGCATGCGTGAAAAATCGAAAGGTACGGAGGCGGAAAAACTCCAATCGCTTTCAAACCATTTCAAATCATAGAGTTGGCCATCACGAAATGCCTTTCCACGGCGAAGGCCGTAACCAAAACCGAGTCCCAGCTCAGGGAATAAACCCAGATAAGTAAGATTAGCGATCATTTTTCCGGTCTGTTCGTTCACATCATAACGATAACCCAACTCGGCAACCATCGTACTTAGATCATTCTGCGAAAAGAGGCTTACTCCAGGGGCAAAATCTTGATTATCAACTTGTAAATAAACAGGCGAATAGCTGTGGAAGTGGAACAAATGAGCCAGTTTTTTGTAATCTTTTACCTCATATTGAACCTCTTCAATGAACGATTTGTCTAAATTGAAATGCGACATTCGTGATAAAGTGTCGGCAGGAAAAAACTTGGCTTGTGAGGAAAAATCAACCTTCAATTTCTTTTTACCATCCACTTTTCTTTCACTTAGAGCAAAGCCGGCGGAGCTATAATCAGCAAAAAGTATTGAGTTTCCATCGCTTCCAGCCTGCGGATCAGCAGCTCCAAAGCGTGAGCGACTTAAAAGGTAGAGTGTTTTTATTGAAATATTGTAGGAGTAAATTTCACTCTTGCCCAGCCAATCACCTTGTATCAGCAGATCGTCGCCCACCACATCGGTGAGCGCAAAAAAGGTAAACGTAGCAGGGGAAACTTGTTCCAATTGAAGCTCGGGCAAACTCAGTTTCCAAATACTTTTACCTTGGCTACCAATGGCGGCAAAAACAATTTCTTTCCCATCAGCAAGCCAAAGTGGAGTGGTAAAAAACATGCTGTCACTGGTAAAACGCGTTAAAGTTTCGCCTGTTTCAGCTGAAAGAATGACCAATGCAGAGCCACGCGTGTCAGTAGCATCTACGGCCACTATACGACTGTTATCCAAGGAGAGATTTGGCGCAAAAAGACGACTTTTTGAAGTCAAACGCCGCACTTTTCCGCTGTTCAGATTGCCCAATTGAAGGACACTGTAATTTAGGTTTGACCATCGGAAGTGAGGCTGAAACTCGCTCCATACCACGAGACTGTCATTTCCCGAAAGTTGATGGTGAAGCATGGCCCCGGGACGAAACACAACTTTTTCTTTCCGGTTGTGTATTGAAACAATGGCTGGACGGTCGGCAAGTGAAGTTTTTATAGCCACAATAGATTGGTCTGTAAGGTTTTGTGGACTTCGGTATTGACTATACACTTTTTTTTCAGGAGAAATTTTGCGCACAAACTCATCCGTTTGCAGGGTATCCATCTCTCGCCAATAATCCTGCATCGCAACCATTGTACTCTTATACAACTTGTTTTTCCCTTGACCTGTGACGTCTTTCAAACCCGCCGAAAAGGGATTCAAAGTCCAAGGACGGCGAGCAGTTCGGTCCATAACATGCGACCACAAACCATTGCCAAATTTTTGTTTGTTAAAACCCACCAAAACATAGCCCAGCTCATACACATCAGGCACGTGGTCTTTATAGGAACCAAAATAGGCCTTTTCATATGAAAACATTTCTTTTTCAACAAGTTGGGCCTGAAGTCCCGATAGAAAGAGTGCCTGTCGGCCTCTTCCCGATGAGGAAAATGCAGTTTCTGTGACCACCGCATCACCTTCGAGAAACCAAGTGGGAACAAAAAGCCCCATGATGGCTGCCGCACCTTGCTGACCGGTAAGGGCATAAATGACTTTCCCAAAACCCTTTTCGAGACTACTGAATTGAACTACGTGTTCTAACTCGTGAAGACTCAACTGTTTAAACCATTCTTGAGCATATCCGTCTTGAGGTGGCGTGTGAAAAAAGTCAAGCCGCCGTGGTGCCCAAGCTGTAGTGGCATTGGAAATAACGCTGCCGGTGTGCAATATTAAAGGAGTAAATTTGGCAGGCGCATTGAGGCCGGCTCTGAGATGTGGGTAGCCGGTTTCGAGCAAACCTGCAACATACCTTGCATCTTTAAGGTTGTTTTGAGGGAAAATAATTTTGAAATGCTGCGTTTTCATTTGCTTCCAACGAATGGAAGCCGCATCTTGTCCGCTAAGAAAATATTGGGCAGCAAGCTGTGTCAATGAAAAATAAAACAAGACAAAAAGAAAGATTTTCTTTATCATAGAGAAAAAATGATCCGAAAACGGGTAGAAGGCAAAACTATAAAAAATAGGTTTCGCTGATCGTTTTTTCAAACACTTGCCACTGCAGCGACACTTTGGAAGGCTGCGCTATGATGGTCATTTCGCTGCCGGTAACAGGATGTAAAAAATGGAGGCGTAAGGCATGTAAAGCGATAGACGCATCTGGCAACGAACGTTTATCGCCATATTTTAGATCGCCCAAAATGGGCAATCCAATGGCTGCCAGCTGTGCTCTAATTTGATGGTGGCGACCGGTATGCAATGTAATTTCGAGCAAGGAATAGGAAACAGAATGGCCGATCACCGTGTAATCAAGGATGGCTTTTTTTGCACCCGAGCGTTCGGCATCAACGACAAATGACTTGTTCTTGCTTTCGTTTTTTAACAAAAAGTGTTCAAGACGATCGTTTGTTTTCGATGGTTTACCTCGAACAATGGCCAAATAGGATTTTTGCAATTCCCTGTCCTTCATCATCATGGTCATCCGTGTCAGTGCCTTGCTTGTTTTAGCAAAAATCACAGCCCCGCTCACCGGACGATCAATGCGATGCACCAATCCGGCAAACACATTTCCGGGTTTGTTGTATTTCAATTTCAGGTAATACTTAACCTCCTCAATCAAAGCGATGTCGCCTGTTTTATCACCTTGCACGATTTCCGAAGGTAACTTATTGACGATCAATAGATGATTATCTTCAAAAAGCAGCCTGTCCGCAACTGGAATCATCGTAAAAGATTAATATTGTTCCCGTTCGCTGGGGAAACTCCTCGATTTTACATCACCGATGTAATTGCCAACCGAGCCCCGAATTTCATCGTAAAGATTGTTGTAACGTCGCAAGAAACGTGGCGAAAACGATTGGTTGATACCTAACATATCATGCAAAACGAGTACTTGACCGTCCACACCATTTCCGGCACCGATGCCAATTGTGGGGATATTTGACGATTGGGTAACTTCGGCGGCAAGTTTAGAAGGAATTTTTTCGAGAACAATCCCAAAACAACCCGCTTCTTCAAGGATTCTGGCATCATACCTTAATTTTTCGGCTTCTTTTTCTTGCGTTGCACGCACTACATAAGTACCAAACTTGTTGATACTCTGTGGAGTAAGGCCAAGATGTCCAAGAATTGGGATTCCGGCACTTAAAATTCTGTCTATGGATTCCCTAATTTCTTCGCCTCCTTCCATTTTCACGGCATTAGCACCCGATTCTTTCATGATGCGAATGGCTGAATGTAAGGCTTCTTTTGAGTTGCCCTGATAAGTTCCAAAAGGCATATCAACCACTACCAACGACCGATTTACAGCCCGCATTACACTGGAGGCATGATAAATCATTTCGTTCAAAGTGATGGGCAAAGTGGTTTTATGTCCGGCCATCACGTTTGAAGCGCTGTCGCCAACAAGAATTACGTCAATGCCGGCTTCATCTAAAATCTTCGCCATGGAATAGTCGTAGGCTGTAAGCATAGCAATTTTTTCACCTTTCAGCTTCATCTCTTGAAGCACATGCGTAGTAATCTTTGGAATACTTCCCGATAGGTACATGATAATGAGTTTAAGTTCGTATGCAATTTAGAAACGACAAAGGTAAACGAATTTGATGCAGATAACAAGCTACAAAAGGAGATGACGCACATTCAAATCATTGTTGAAACCCGTAAAAAAATTGTCAACTTAGTGAAACACCGTCAATAAAAATCAATAAAGAATATTTTGGTTGCGACCACGACCCGGTCTAAACGCTAAGATTGATTACTTTTGCAGGGAAATTATTACTTGTTATGCGTATTTTACTCAAAGTTTTTACAGTTATCCTCTTATTTTTACACCTGCAATCATGCAGCACTGATGTTGATAACTATGCTGATTACAAAGACATTACCATTGTTTACGGACTTTTGGAAACCAACACCGATACTACTTTTATAAAAATCACCAAAGCTTTTTTAGGTCCTGGAAACGCCTTGGTAATGGCCCAAAACCCCGATTCGAGCAATTATATGGGCAAGCTCGACGCCCGTTTGCTGGGTAAAAAAAACAATATTGATCTGCCGGAAATTATTTTGGACACCATTACCAAGTACAACAAACTTGCAGGTGATTCTATATTTTATTTTCCACAGCAAAAGCTCTATTACACCACTGCCTACATTGATCCGGCGGCAACTTACACTTTGAAAATCAACCGTGGCGCACAAACCATTGAAGCTTCCACCAATTTGGTGCAAGATTTCAATGTATTACAACCTGCCATCCGGATGAATTTTGCAAGCACGATAGCCACCTTGGTCAAGTGGAAGTCGGCAGAAAACGGAAAACGTCATGAAGTGGTTTTACTTTTTAACTTCGAGGAATTGTTCTCGGGCTCATCCGACACTATTAAAAGGCAAATGGTTTGGAACATGGGCACCAGAACAGCTAAGACGGCTGATGGCACTGAAGAGTTAGAAATCAGTTACAATGGAGACGATTTTTACACCCGCTTGGCTTCTATTATTGATGTTAATGCCCTCAATGTGAAGCGTTTTGCCGGAACAGTAGAATTACACATCTCGAGTGGTGGCGAAGACCTCACCACCTATTTAGAGGTCAATGCGCCGAGCAACAGCATCATTCAAGAAATTCCTCAATTCTCGAACATCGAAAATGGTTTTGGTATTTTTTCATCGCGAAAAACAAGTGTTCGATCGTATAAAATGACCGTTCAAAGCGAAGTAAAATTGGTTGAAAACTTTGATTGGGGCTTCGAAATCAAACCCACTCCATAGCAATTGTTTCATCCTGCACAACTAATGATCCAATTAGAGATTTGCGCCGTTGGACTTTCGTCAGTTTCCACTGCAGTAGCGGCAGGTGCGCATCGCGTTGAGTTATGCGAAAATCTTGAAGCCGGCGGACTGACACCTTCCCATGGCATGATTCAGATGGTGCGCGATGCTGTTCCAAATTTTCCTATTCATGTGCTCGTAAGGCCGCGAAGAGGCAATTATGTGTATGATTCAACCTATCTCAAGTTGATGATTAAAGACATAAGAAACATTCTTTCAATGGGTTATGAAGGTATCGTTATAGGCGCACTCGAACCAGACGGAACCTTGGCCGTTAAACAAATGCATGCGATGATAGATGCCGCAGAAGGCATGTCAATCACCTTTCATAGGGCCATTGATGTGGCGCTCGATCCCATGAAAACCATTGAACAGCTGATCGCTATGGGCGTTGATCGCCTCCTCACTTCAGGAAATATGCCAACAGCCTGGGAGGGCCGAAAAAACATTGCCTTGTTTCAAAAAACTTTTGGACAAGATATCAAGATCATGGCCGGAAGCGGCGTCAACAGTGGAATTGCTCAAAAATTAATTGAAGCCACCGCAATCACAGAAATTCATGCCTCAGCCAAAACAATTGTTTCACAATCAACCAATTACCCCACTCATCCCGATTTGGTAACAGACGATTGGGTGTTTCAAGCCAATGGAGAAGAAATAAAACGGCTTTTGCTAAGCATCAACCCATAAAAAAACCTTGGTTTTGAGTAGAATAGACTACTAAAATCAAGGATTTTTTCGTTGAAATCAAAACAGTTTATTCGGCTTTTGAAAACAAATATCGGCTAAGAAAAATCCCATTGGTGTTGGATTCATTGCCGGAAAAAGCTCCCGAAGTCACATGTTTTAACTCCCAACCTTGTACCGAAAGCTCTTGGATGGCAGTGGTTATGGACAGGTCATTTTCGCGAATGTTGCCAAAATTGATTCCGGCAAGGCTGAAAAAGTTTTTGATTTTCACTTCACTCATATTTCCTTGATCGTCAACAGTTACCAACCGCGACCTCCCAATTCCGCCGGGGATAACCGATTCAACAACAGTTATTTGCAACCAGCGTGTTGCTGTCGGTTGAGGGCTTGGTGTTTTAAAACTGTACAAAAGTGCAGCAATTGCAAGCACTACAATCGTAATGGATAAGTAATGAACTCTTTTCATGCTTTTGAATTGAATTGGAATTGAGGTTAATTTTTTTGGAATTTGATTGTTTTTTGTGCGCCATTATAGGTAAGTGCAGCAATGTAAAATCCTGACTTCAAATGTGATACATCTATTTTCTGATCAGCATTTACTGCTTTTTGATGGATCAAAATCTTTCCATTCAAATCGGTGATCTGGAGATCGAATTTACCAATGCTGCCGTTAAATTGAATCTTATCAGCGACCGGATTGGGGAAAAACTGAATTTCTTCAAGTGCATTTTCATTTACTCCCGGGATGACATCCAAAAATATCTCTACCGTTAAATTGGTGTCCGTTAAGGTAAATGTGCCGGTTTCAGTAGAATGTAAAGCTTTGGACACTACATAAGTATAAACGCCAGGAGTGAGACCGATAAAGCTGCACATTCCGCTTGCGTCGGTGAGTTGTTGACCCACACCGTTGACAAAAACCAGCGCCTCTTCTACAGGAGTTTCAAAAATATTTTTAACCAAGAAATTCACATCGAGCACAAACAACTCCAATGTAACATCAACACTTACAGGCATATTTGTCACTTCTATATTTCCCGTAAAAGAAACAAAGCCTTCTTTTTCAACCAAATAAATGTATAATCCAGGCAAAACATCCTCGAAAATATAGGGACTGGAATTAAGGCTGTTGCCGCCCAAAGTGACTGTAGCATCGTTTATTGGATTGCCCTGCTCATCCATCACATTAAAAGTTACGTCGTAAGCCAGAAGCGTTAAAGTAACATTCACAGTAAGGTTTTGGTCAACAACAGTAGCTTCACCAAAAAATGTATTATAAAGCGGATGTGAAATTTCGTAGGGATATGTGCCTGATAGCAAGTTTGTTACTGTGTAAACACCTTGAGGAAAGTCAATACCGGCAAACTGAAGCACTGCATCATTGATGTTTTGCCCATTGGTATCTTTTACGTCAAAAACTACAGAATATGTGGCTGCTTCTACCTCCACAGTAACGATATAAACGGCTGATTGACCATGAGGTGTATCCACAGCATAGGTTACAGGATTTGTAAAATCAGTTGGTATTCCACCTTGCGGATTGCTTGTAACTGCTTCGGGAAGTGTAATTTGCGGAATTAAAGATGTTAAATCCGTTCCAAAAGGAACCACAAGGTTGATGCTCAAGTCTTGTTGGTTGATTTGTCCAATTACATCGGTTGTTAAACCGGCATTGTCTTCACTTAAAAACACAAACTGCTCAATCACAGGCTCTATGGTTAAAATGGGAAGGTAGGTCACCAGTCCCAATCCAGCTTGATCGGGCTGATGAAAAATCATCGCTTCAGCCTCAACCGGATCATTGGTTCCCCAATAATTGCCGATGGCTGTGATGTCATTCACCGTATTGTTGTATAAGGCGTATGATACGCCTCCATTGCCGTTTTCGTAAAAGATATTTCCACCCGGATCATCAGCAGTTCCAAAGTTAGGTTGCGCCACATTTTGAATTGTTACTCCCCATAAGTTACCGGTAATGAGGTTATTACGCACAATAGCAACATTACCCGTTCCGCTGGCTTGGAAATTCAATCCACTTCCGCCCAAATTGGGTTGGTTTTGTATGTCATTATCAATGAGGCTGTTGTTTTCGATAACCGTACTGATGTTTGCACCAATTTGGGCAAATCCATAACGGTTGTTGATGATATAATTATCGCGAACAACAGCTGTTGTGCTTCCGGTAGCAAGCAAATTACTGATACCAATTCCACCGGCATTGGTGTAAAAACCCTCAACATAATTACCAACAATGTACACCGTATCCGCACCACCGGGACCGAGATTAATTTGCGGGCGATTTGAATTGTCGGTGGTATTTTGATAAATAATATTATTCAAAATTTTGGGTGAGCCCATGACATTGGCACCTGAACCGATGGCAGAGCGGGCATTTTCGGAAAAAACACAACCACTGATGATGGGGCTGCAATTGCTGTAAGTGATGACAGCCGAAACATTGCTTGAACCATTTTTTCTAAAAATGCAATCCTCGAAAGTCGCCTCCGCTGAAATCAACTGAACACCACCACCATAGGTAATAATGGTATTTCTCAACAGATTAGATTGAGAATTGTCAAAACGCAATCCTTTAAAATTGGTACTTGCCGTGGTCGTATCAATAGCCGTAAAAACAACATGGCCTTCCACAGGATCGGAGATCAATGTTCCCAAAAACTCGGGTCTGATGCCGGAAGCTATTCTCACAACCGCGGCCGATGAAATACGCAATGTATCAGTAGCCGAAATTGTTAGTGCACCATTTACTTGATAGGTTCCATCAGCAAAACTAACCACACCACCAGATAGGGTTACCAATGCATCGAGCGTGTAACTCTGTTGGTTTCCCGGTGTAATGTACTGTGCTTGTACACTTTGAAGCACAGAAACAATCACTGCAAACAAAACAAACTTTAAACTTTTCATAACAGTATTTTTTTAAAAAATGAACGAAACTGAACCAACAAAGTTAAATATTATACGCAATGACAAAGCGTTTTCAATGTTTTAGAAAAAAAATGACATTTGGGAATGGTTTTCGTATCTTTGAGCGTATTGATACAGAATTAAAAACATACGAAATGAAAATTAAATTTCTGGGAGGTGCCGGCGAGGTTACCGGAAGCAAGCACCTCATCACAACAGCTGCCGGTAAAAAGATTTTACTCGACTGTGGAAGTTTTCAAGGTAAAGGCCTCGAAACCGACAGCTTGAACCGCAACCCAGGCATCAATCCTGAGGAAATTGACCACATTGTGCTCACACACGCCCACATTGATCATTCAGGAATGATTCCTTATTTTTATAAACGTGGATTTCGTGGATCAGTAATTTGCACGCACGCCACCCGCGATTTGTGTTCCATCATGCTGGCTGACAGCGGCTTCATTCAAGAACATGATACCCAGTGGTTCAACAAAAAAAGAGCAAGACAAGGCCTGCCACCCGTGGAACCTATTTACACAAAAAACGATGCCATCAACTGCATGGAACTGTTTATCAGTGTTCCACTGAATCGAAAATTTAAAATTGACGACAACATAAAAGTAAAATTTAACAATACCGGGCATATGTTGGGCAGTGCTGCCGCCAGCTTCGAGATCAAAGAAGACGAAAAGCTGTTTCGAATTACTTACACCGGCGACATTGGCCGACCAAAACATTATCTACTGCGTTCGCCCAGTCCTTTTCCTCAATGCGACTATCTGATCACCGAATCAACCTACGGAAACAGGCTCCACCAAGACCAAAAAGGTGCCGAAGAGTTGTTGCTCAAAATTGTGAAACACACTTGCGTTGAGAAAAAAGGAAAACTTATCATTCCGTCTTTTGCCATCGGGCGAACACAAGAAGTCGTTTACGTTTTGAATAATTTTTATAATGACGGGCGATTGCCACGAATTCCGGTTTATGTTGATAGCCCCTTGGCCGTGAATGCCACTGAAATTTTTGGAAGGCACCTCGATGAACTCAACAGCGAAGTGCAAGCGGTGATGGAAAACGATCCCGATCCTTTTGGATTTAACACCCTGCGCTACATTAAAAAAGTAGAACAATCGAAGGCGTTAAACGACACAGATGAACCCTGTGTCATCATTTCCGCTTCGGGAATGATGGAGGCCGGACGCATCAAACACCATCTTGCCAACAGCATTGGCAATCCAAAAAATTCGATACTTGCCGTGGGTTATTGCGCACCCTCAACCCTTGGTGCGCGAATCTTAGAAGGCCGAAAAGTGATTTCTATTTTTGGCAAAGAACACAATGTGAATGCCGAGGTCTACCAAATTGATTCGTTCAGTGGACATGGTGATTACGAAGAGATGCGCCAATACCTTCAATGCCAAGACAAATCCGCAGTGAAAAAGATATTTCTTGTGCATGGCGAGCTCGAAGCCTCAGAACATTACCGACAAACCTTATTGGATGACGGTTTCAAAAAAATTGCGATCCCCCAAGTTGGTTATGAAGAAGAGCTTAGCGTTTAGCGTTTTTGCGTTTTGCGTTTTGCGTTTAGCGTTTTTGTGTTTAGCGTTTTTGCGTTGCCTGCTTGTAGGTTTAGTTTAGATTTTTTTAAATATCGCCATTTTAGCCGCAAATTAAGTTCGTCTCGAGTAAACTTAAGTACTCTACAAAAGACGGAAATATACTTTTTGGTTCGCATGTCACTAGTGTCTCGTTTAATCTTTGAAAAGTTCTTTGAAAAGTTTGAATATCAATTATTTGTAAGCGTTTTTACATCGTGACGATTTGAATTGGTTTCTTTGGTTCAAAAAATATTTGGATGAACCAGGGAAAATATGTTTTTGCACAGATAGCTGAGTTTTTACCTCGCAGAGTATTCGATCGGTTGGTTTTAAAGTATAAC
>JAEWWJ010000081.1 GCA_023396415.1 Bacteroidota bacterium | reverse complement strand
TAACGCTTTTTACCCAAGGGGGGCTTACTTTTTAAAATAACCAAATTTGAAAATTTATATGTTTATTATTCAGTCGGTTAAAATATCAGAAACAAAGTGACCGATTTTTATCGGACAACAATGATTTGAAATAGCAATCTGTCATTCCGAACGCAGCGAGGAATCTCCTTGAACAACGAGCTGAACACAACAATAGCTTTCTATTGACACCTTAGCCAAGGAGATTTCTCCCTCGAAACCCTGTTTCGCATTGTTTCTTAGTCGAAATGACAGTGGGGTCTTTATAAAAGGGGTGTTAATGGCAGTGAGGAATCTGCTTTTAACTACCAACAATTATGTCTGCAAGTATTTCAACGGCAAAATTTCTTTTAAGTAAGGTCAGTGAATGATAGCGTGTTACCTATATAGTGAAGAATTTTCTTGGTAAAATTGGAGTACTAAAGTCTATTGTTTTTCTTACAAAACACGCGATCACATTTTTGTTTTTTCTCCTTGTCCGGCAGCACTGATGCGACTGTAATGAATAAGGTCAGAGTTTAAAAGAATGGCTTTTTTGTTTTCAGAACCATCATTCACCTTTACCAATTGTATATCATTATCAGTGAGGAAGTTGAAGGTCTGAATACCTTTTTGGGCCAGCTCCCAAAGAGAGGAGTTTTGTGTTTTGGAAGTGTTTTCAGCCATCGCTTCCCTAAGCGCCGGGTTTACGGTGTTAAGCGCATCGTTTACCACTTTGTTCAATATTCTTTCGGTAGCTCCCTGGCTTTCAACTGCAACCGCTTGGGTCATGTTATCGATAATGTTCGATAAAGCCAATCGCTCAGCAATGCCATGGGTGCGCTCGCGCAACTCCTGATGGTGGCTCACCGCAAGCGACAAGGTATGGGTATGAGAGCGGGTTTGCAATGCAGGTAAAACCTTGGTTTCAAATCGCTCAACCGGCACTGCTGATGCGTTGGGTTTACGGCTTTTAAGTGAAGTTTTTGTTTGTAGTGTCTGATTGTCCTCATCTTGTATCTTGTCTTGCAGAGGAATTGCCAAAGCTTCTGTGTCAACGGTTATGGGTGCCGCGACAACATAAGTTGGAGGGGCTTCTACATTAGTGCTTTCCTGATTGATCCACCACCAGCCCCATCCGATCAACAAGGTTATAGAAGCAGCCACAGCCACCCAAGGCAAAGGCCGAAAGGCCATCAAAGGAGCTTTTTTTAAGAGTTGTTTTTTTTCAGGGAATACGATGTTGAGGTCAGGGTGCAGAAAGGTCTTTCCAAAAAGTTGAAAATCCTTCTCAGCAGCAGGGTGGTTGAGTAAGAAATCGGATAGTTTTTTTTGCTCCGATGCAGTGTTTATCCCTTCATGAAAACCAATGAAAAGAGCCTCTGTTTCGGAATAATTGGATTCCTCTTCTTGATTTGTGGCTTTTTGTAGTAAATTGTTTTTTAAATCATAAGCCAATACCTCAGGGATCAAGTTCGGCAAGGCCGCGCTGAGTTCTTCCCATTTACCCAACTCCGGATGCTGATGAATAAACGCTTTGAGCAGGATGGATTGATGTTTGGTCAATCTCCCTTCGATATGATCCAGCAGAAACGCTTCGTAATTTTTGATGTTGATGTTCATTTAGCGATCCTCCAAAACAAGTTCAAGTTTCTGAATGTAGTGCTTCAGGGCGGTGCGTGCCCTAAAAATATAAACCTTCACTTGGGCTTCCGACAATCCGGTAATTTCTCCAATTTCGTGGTACGCATACCCTTCGTAATCGCGCAGCAGCACCACGGTTCGCTGTATCTCGGGCAACACCTTTAGGGCTTCAGAAAGCACTTCCTGCACGTCGGAATAGCTGTTCATCTGGCTTTGTTGACTTTGATGATGGTCTTGCAAACGGCTGATTTTCTGTTCCTTGCGAATCACGTCAATCATGGTATTGTAGGCGGTTTTATAAAGATAGGCTTTGCTTTTTTCAATGCCCACTTCGTTTACTTTTACCCATACTTTGGTGAAAGTTTCTTGAACAATATCGCGTGCTTTTTCATCATCTCTGATGTTTTTAAGCACAAAACGGAACAACCCATCCGCGTAATCCTCCACACATTGATTGTATTCTTTTCTGGTCATAGATGATTCAAAGTCAACAGTTGCACTGACGCACAATGATACAAAAAAGTTACAGCCCTCTGCTAAGAAAGTTGATTGAGGGAATTGGCGGATTTTAAAACGCGCACTTTTAATGAAGGATACATTCAGTTGCGAACGATAAAAAGAATTTATTGGCTTAGATGGAATATCACTACATTTGTAACCTAAAAAATTCAATCCTTGACATTTACATCTTTTAACTTGGCTGCCCCCGTAATTGAAGGTGTGGAAGCCATGGGCTACGAAAAGCCCAGCCCCGTGCAGGAAGCCGCCATTCCATTGATCTTGGGCGGCCATGACTTGATTGCTTGTGCCCAAACCGGAACGGGTAAAACAGCTGCCTTTCTTTTGCCTTTGATCCATAAGCTTTTACAACAACCCGAAGGGGAAAATAAAATTAAAGCACTGATTATTGCGCCCACGCGCGAGCTGGCCATACAAATTGACCAACAGCTGCAAGGTTTCTCATATTTCGCCAACACCAGCTCTATCGCTGTTTATGGTGGCGGGACAGGAGCTGGCTTCGATCAAGAAAAAAAGGCTTTGCAACGTGGCGCACAGGTAATTGTGGCCACGCCCGGTCGTTTGATCTCGCATCTCAACATGGGATATGTTGACTTTTCGAATCTTCAATACCTTATTTTGGATGAAGCCGACAGGATGCTCGACATGGGATTTCTGCCCGACATCATGAAAATTTTAAGCAGCCTGCCCCAAAAACGTCAAACTTTATTGTTTTCGGCCACCATGCCCGAAGGTATCCGCAAACTAACCGACCGCATTTTGACTGCACCCAAGCAGATCAATCTCGCGGTTTCAAAACCTGCCGAAAATGTTTTACAGGCTGCTTATCTGGTTTATGACAACCAAAAGATTGCACTCCTCGAGAGCTTGATCGAAGGGAAAGACCTCCCTTTAGTACTTATTTTTGTCGCAACCAAAAGTGGTGTCAAGGATGTGGAGTCCATCTTAAGACGTAAGAAATTCAATGTGAGTGCCATCCATTCTGATCTGGAACAAGACCAGCGGGTGGAGGTCATGAACCGTTTCCGTAGTCGTGATTTACAAATATTAGTGGCCACCGACATTGTTTCTCGGGGCATTGATGTAGATGACATCAGCTTGATCATCAACTACAACGTTCCCGGCGATGCCGAAGATTATGTGCATCGGGTAGGGCGTACAGCTAGGGCCGAAAAGAGTGGTGTTGCCCTTACTTTCATCAACGATAAGGAGATAGGTAAATTCAAACGGATAGAAGAATTTATCGGCGCACCCATCCGTAAGTTGATGCTTCCTGCCCATATTGGCGAGGGCCCTTCAGCGGAAAGTCGTTCATATCATGGCGGCGGTAGACCTCAACAGCGCAATAGCAACCGCAGCGGTGGCAGACCTCAAGGCAAGGGAGGTTACAAAGGAAACCACAAAAAGAGAGACAGTTAAATTTCTTTTTGACCCCTATTTTTTATGGTTAAAGAATCTTTTTATGCTCCGAAATACTTTTTGGTGAGGGCGAGCATTTCATCATGCACAAAGCCATTGCTGGCGATGATATCTTTTCCAAAAACCACATCTGACGAACCATCAAAGCCGCTGAGTTGTCCTCCGGCACGCTCCACAATGAAACATCCGGCAGCCACATCCCAGGGATGCAGGGCATATTCGTAAAAAACCTCAAACCTACCGCAAGCCACATAAGCCAAATCGAGGGCTGCCGATCCTAAACGACGGAGGCCTCGGCTGTGGCGCATCAATTGGTCGAAAACCTGCATATATGGTTTCATCCTTGAGAAATCGGAATAGGGAAAACCGGTGGCAATCAGCGATTTGCTCAGTACTTTGGTGTTGCTTACACGAATAGGTTTACCGTTGCAGAGCGCAGGGCCATCTTTCCAAGCATAAAAACATTCGCGGCTGTTCACCTCATGCACAACACCTGAAACTGTTTGTCCGTATTCTTGCAAAGCAATGCTGATGCTGAACAGCGGAATGCCGTGAACGAAATTGGTCGTTCCATCCAAGGGGTCAATAATCCAGTTGAAACGGTCTTTTTTGTCCGAGCCACTCTCTTCAGCGATGAAACCGGCTTCGGGAAGCAACTTTTTTAATCTTTTAATCAGCATGGCTTCTGCAGTTTGGTCCACATACGAAACCATATCGTGCAGACCTTTCTCAACAATGTCGGTGCTTTTGAAAACGTCTTTTTGCTTTCGGATAAATATCGCTGTCGTTTTCGCGTATTTGACAACTTCTTTGGTGATATATTCAAAATCAGGGTGATGCAACATTTTTTGATTTTTTAAAGGTAAGACTGGGTTTGAATTGTTGTAACAAAATACCGGCGACAATGAACACCAAACCAACCACAGTGCTTGGATGAATGGGCTCGCCCACAAAAATACGGATAAAGAACAGGGCCATGAATGGCGATAAAAAAATCAGGCTGCTCACCTTGGCCGTATGTGAGGAGTTTTTCAAAGCTAAAAGCCACAACACAAAAGTAATACCCATTTCAAACACGCCGATATACGCGGATCCCAGTAAAGCAGGGCGGGTTGGCAACGTTATTTTTGAAAAAAGCACAAGGTACAACGTGATGTAGGCACCGCCAAAAACCATATTCATAAAAATTTTAAGTAAGGAATCACGCTTGTCCTTCAGGTTGATAATCCAGTACAAAGCCCATAAAACCGCGCTTCCAAGGGCCAAAGCTACCCCTGCTGGATTGGAAAATTTCATTGCAAACACCTGCCCTTTAGTGCTGATGATCAGCAAACCGAAAAAGCTGATAAAAATGGCCACAAAGCCTTTCCAGCCAATGTGTTGGCCCAAGAATGGAACAGAAAGTATCACCAGTACTACCGGCCAGCTGTAGTTGAGCACGCCGGCTTCTTGGGCTTGCAGGAGCTCATAGGCCTTGAAAAGCACCAGATAATAAGCAAACGGATTGATGAAGCCCAGGATAGCACTCATGATGATGTCTTTGCGTGATTGCTTCAGCAGTTGACGATGACCCCTCCGCATCCATAAAATGAAACCTAATACGAAAACCGCAAATACTGCCGACCAATACAACAGCTGGTCATAAGGAATGTGGCGCAAAGTGAGCTTAAAGGCCGAACTCATTGTTGACCAAAACAACACGGCAATCAAGGCGAAAAGGTAGGCTTTTTTTTGTGGTTTCATTGCCGCAAAAGTACTGCAATTGTGGATTGGTTGTGCACCTGGCTGCATTTCAAAAATAGGAAGGATGCTTGTGGTTTTGGATGGGATCAACGCCGCAAAGCCGATTTTTGAGCAAAAAATAAAATGAGTTACTCCTTGTTTTTTGAATCAATAAAAATGGTAACAGGCCCGTCGTTGACTAACGACACTTGCATCATGGTGCCAAAAGCGCCGGTTTGAACCTTTTTAGATGTTATTTGCGAAAGTCTTTCAACAAACTTTTCATACAACGGGATGGCCTTTTCGGGTCGCGCTGCTTTAATGAAACTGGGACGATTACCTTTTTTGGTACCGGCATGTAGCGTGAACTGACTCACTACCAGCAGCTCGCCCCCACTTTTAACGACATCCAAATTCATGAGATCATCCTGATCGGCAAAAATGCGCAATCGGGCAATCTTTCCACAAAGCCAATCTACATCTTCTTCGTTATCAGCATCCTCAATGCCCAATAATACAAGTAATCCTTTTCCTATCGCTGCAATTGCTTCGCCATTGACAGTCACTTGCGCTTCGCTTACCCTTTGAATGATCACCCGCATAGGACTATTTTTAGTGTTTACAGGCTGCAATTTACTAATTTTGCAGAAATTACCATCATGACCCGATTAAGTGTTAACATCAATAAAATAGCCACTTTACGCAATGCGCGCGGTGGAAATATGCCAAATGTACAGCAGTTTGCTGTTGATTGTGAGCGTTTTGGAGCCAAAGGAATCACAGTGCATCCGCGTCCCGACCAGCGGCATATCACTTTTCGTGATGTGGAATTATTGCGCCCGTTGGTGACCACCGAGTTCAATATCGAAGGCAATCCAACGGAAGATTTCATCCGCTTGGTGATCGCCAATAAGGCCGATCAAGTAACTTTGGTGCCGGATGATCCTACACAACTGACCTCCGATCATGGATGGAACACCCTCAAGCACAAGTCATTCCTCAAAGATGTGATTCAACGTTTTCATGCTGAAGGTATCAGGGTTTCTATTTTTGTTGATCCCGATCCTGTGATGGTGGCTCATGCTGCCGAAACAGGTACTGATCGGATTGAGCTTTATACTGAAAGCTATGCCGCTGAATTTGAAAAAGATCGAAAAGCCGCCATAGCACCTTTTATTGAAGCCGCCAAGGCTGCTGTGCATCATGGCTTAGGTCTGAATGCCGGACATGACCTGAGTTTGAAAAACCTGCATTATTTCGCTCAAAATGTTCCCCACTTGCTCGAAGTTTCTATCGGCCATGCCCTCATCAGTGAGGCTTTGTATTATGGAATTGAGAATACCATTCAAATGTATCGCCGTCAACTCATGAAATAGGTTGTTAAAAAAATCAAAGCATTTACAATTCCCAATCCAAGAGTCTTTGTTCGCCTTCTAACTTTCTGATGCCCGAAATTTCCTGACTCACTTCTATCACTCCTTTATAAGTGCCAGCCTTGTCGCGAAGTGCAAAGTATTGGATATGAATCATTTTACTTCTAATATTGATCCAAAATGAAGCGGAGTACTTATTGCCGTTTTTGAAATTATCAATGATTTGATGCACGATATGCACGCTTTCAGGCGGATGGCAGTTGTGCACATCGCGGCCGATAATGGCTTTGCTCCTGGGGAAAATCCGGTGTGGAGGATCGGAGAAAAAACGGACTTTGTCGTGCTCATCCACATAAGTGATGTCAACAGGAAGATGATTGAAAAGCAAGATGAGTTGGTCGGCAGTGAGGCCGCCGGTAGCAAGATCAACATTGCCTTCTGCAAGATCGTCGCTCGTCATTTTAGTTGATTTTTTGGTTTCTACAGCTTGAAAGTAAGGAAATCCAATGGCATTGCATTCAGAAATCAGCTGTTTGAAGTGCGCAGGGTCAATGGTGTTGGCAGCGTGCGGATAGAGCAGTTTATCTTCCCGTTGTTTGATGGCCAACATATTAAAGTACAAATCACCAATGCTTCTGTTAAAGTCCTTGATTTGAAGTGGATAGGTGTTGAGTATCTGCTGTACCTCTTTCAATCCCTGACGGATATCATCGTGAAAAGACCACATCACTTGCAGACAACGAAAGTCTGGCCAGTATTTTTCTAAAACCGGAAAGAGTACGTTTTCTTTGATGGTGTAAAAAGTTTCGAATGAGGCGATTGCAGCGAAGTCTCGGGTAGCAATTTGTTGTGCCTGTTGATTACTTGGATCGTTGTTCAGTGTTTTAACATGCGCTTTAAAGTCTTTCAGCAAGCCGGCCAAATGTTGGCTGTTGCGTTGAAAAGCGCACCACAAACTGTCTTTTTCGACAGCCACTTCAGGCATTTGGCGGATGGTTTTGCCTAGCACATTCAAAAATTTATTGATACCAACTTTGAGTTCCGGAAGGGGGGTTTGAGCCTTTACAAATTCATCTACCAGCGCGATCACGTCATGCGCTGTGCAGTACTGAATATGATGATCGTTGGCGCGAATGGCTTCCACTGCTTGGTTTCGATCCATGACGGCGTAAAAAAGCGCTGATAATTTCTCTCGACGTTCGGCTTGATGGTTGGATATTTCAGACATGACTAAGGCTTTAAAATCAGTAAAAGTTAATCGTTGTAAATGGGCAGATAGGCGTAGTTATGGCTGTAGTAAAGCATTTGTTCTTTAAAATCATCGGGATAGGTGATGAACACATCCACGATGCGGCCATCTTTTTTCTCGACTTCCAAATGGGGTTGAATGAAACCGGCAAAGGGTGCAATGTTGAGTTTGTTCCAGCGTTTTAATACTTCCGTATGTATTTCAATATCAACCTTTACGCCATAATTTTCAACCAATTGACGTGCCGCTTCATAGTCGCCTTCCGATTTGATGCGTTGCACTTCTGACAGCAATCGGCCAAAAATTTCTCTTAGCTTTTCGTAGTTGTTGATGCGCACAAAGGTCTCACCGTCAATGCTGAGCAATTCAACTACTTTGTCGGCTTTTCCTTTTTCAAACGCCCAAGCAGCAATGAGTTGCCGATTGCGCATGTGGCTCTCCTCCAAGTTTTTCCCTTTTTCAACCCGCACCAATTGGCGCAAAAGGCCGTTGACCATAAAACTATCGTATTCCGCTTTTCCCGTTTCGGGCGAAGGACACAGTCCGACTTCCATCATTTTTGGGTCGGTGATAAAATACAAGGCCACTAGGTCGGCACGCGCTTCTTCGATGGTGTTGGAGTAGCTTTTCAAGGTTTCTTTAGGCGTTCCCACTCCCGGCATCAGTTGTCCGCTGCCATGTCCGATCACTTCGTGAAGTCCTGTGTGGAGTTTTGAGGCCAAAGCACCATGTTGTTTAATCCGTTCCTGTTGATCGGGAAGGAAAAAAGCCTCTAAGCTGCCATTGCTTTTGGAAGCATTTTCATAAGCATCTTCAATGTTTCCTATCGAAACTGACTTGGAACCATGTTCCGAACGAATCCAATCGGCATTGGGTAAATTCACGCCAATAGGCGATGAAGGGGCGTTGTCGCCGGATTCGATGATGGCTTGAATCACTTTGTAGGTGATGCCGGCGGCATCGGAACGTTTGTGCTGTGCCGCGATAGGCGACTGTGCCTCAAACCAGCCGGCCAATGCGCTGATTTGACCAAAGCGCTCGCTGGCTTCTTCGTCGCGAATGGAAACAACCGACTGCCACGAACCATGATATCCCAAAGGATCACCATAAACTTCGACGAAACCATTGACAAAATCAATTTTTGAATCGGTATCCTGCACCCATAAGATGCTGTATTCATCAAAAGTTTTTAAGTTGCCCGATTCATAAAAGTCAATAAGTTTACAAATAATACCTCTTTGCTGTTCATTTTCAGCATATTGACGTGCTTTCTCTAATTGAATCACGATTTTACGGATGGCTTTTCCGTAGCGGCCATCGGCAAAGTAAATCTGTTCTTTCAGTCCGTTTTCGGTTTTGACCAATTTGCTGTTCAAACCCCAAGAGACAGGCCTTTGGGGGTCTTCATCGGTTTTGTCGGCATAAAATTTTTCAGCTTCTTCTTGACTGATATTTTCATAAAAGTTACAAGCCGACTCTCGAACGAGGTCGCGGCCATCTTCCTGTTGCACCCTTTTTGGCGCCACTTCAGGATTGAAAAGTTGGTCGAGCATAAACGCCAACAGCTCCTTTTTGGTTTGCCCTTTGAGTAGATGCAACTGACTTTCGTGGAGAGAATTAAAGGCTTCAGTGAAAAAAGCAGCATCAAAACCGGGGATCAGTTTTTCGGTGGAGTAATGATGATGTATGCCATTAGAAAACCAAAGTCGTTTCAGAAAAACCTCAAATTGAAGCCAATTCTGATCGGTTTTATCAATCTCAGCGTTTTCAAATATTGTTTCTAAAGTGCTTCTAATGATTAAGTTATATTTATAATTTTGATCATAAATGATGTCTCTTCCGGTGAGGGCGGCGCGATAAAGATGCCAAACCATCAATTTTTGCCCGAGATTCAATTGGTTAAAACCATCAGCACGATAGCGCAGGATGCGGATGTCGGCAAACTGTTCGGTTTGCCAAATAAAGTCGTTGGATTCGTTGGGTTTCATGCGAAAAATTTAGCTTTCAAAGATAGTTGTTTCTGCCTTTGGAATTGGTTTTGATGCGTAACCGTTTTTGCTGTTGGTATTTTGAAAACTACTTACTGAAATGTAGTAAAAGGTGAAAGGGATTGTGCCACAAGAGAGTTGGGCACTCAGCACCCTACTCCCTTCTGACAGCAACCCATTTTCATCACTTTTCAATCCACATAGGTGAACTGAGTGGTCATCGCTTACGAAATTTGAAACTTCAAAACACAGAAAGTGAGTACTAGTCTCAAAACGACAACAAACTGTAGCCTATTTTGAGATAAAATGCACGATTTTGATCCCATGATTCGCTGCTGTTTTTGTCGGCAGTATAATCCCAAACGCTAATGAAGCCGTGGTAATATGAAACGCCAACTTTAAGTTTGTTGTAGCGATAAGAAATTGTTGGACTTAGGGCAAAGTCGTAGTTACCGTTGGAAATGAAAGGCAACTGTTCTGATAGCATGATGCCGTTGATGGCCGACAAGTCTATTTCAATCTTTTGAACCAAAACAGTGCTTATTCCAACATTCAATTGTAGGTAGTTAAAACGAAAACTTTCCTTTAAGTTGGGAAACATATATGATGGGCCATAAGTCAACTCATTACCAAGACTGTAAAAGGCGATTCCGGCTTTGGGATGAATGAAAAAATCAGGTTTATATTCCACAAAAGCTTCAATTCCGCCGGAATAGGCAAAATCAATCTTTTCACCGAACATTCGGCTATGACTATCATTTTTTGAGAGTTTACTGATGCCATTCGCAACAGAAACAGTTAAATCAAACTGCCCGAAGGCAATGCTTGACGCGAATAATAATAGGACTAAAAGTTTTGTTTTCATGGTTAAATCTTTTTAATTAGTATCCACAAGATATTTCTGCCCAATTATTAATGCCAAGTGCACTGCTTTTAGCTTTGCCTTTAACTTTAATAAAAACAGGGTTATCTATATCACCTGTTGGTATGTTATGCATCATATCACCCATACCGTTTGCTGCTCCTTCAAATTCGAAAATCCATCCTCTTGAACTGCCTTTATATCCACTTTTATTTACAAGGCCTCCAAGTTCATATCGAGGAATAGTCTTACATATTTGGTGATTATAACCATCTTGTCGTGGAACATTTAATTCACAATAAACATCTTTATACTCAAGATTTGTGATGTAACTATTCCAAATAAAAAAACGTTTTCGTTGGCCAACGATCCTTAAAGTTGTTTTGTAATAAACGAATTCAATATACTGTCCTGTTGCAGGACATTTACTGGAGGCAAGATGGTGTTTCTCTACTTTAATTTCAAAAATAACTCTATAAGTATTCCCGTTGGTGTATTTTTCTACCCTTTTGTAATTGCCACAATTGCTTTCAATTGGATCGAGTTCAACGTTTCTTGTGTAAAAAAATTTACCATCTGATAAGTCATCGTCAAAATCTTCGTTGAGAGTAAGTGACTTTATTTGACTGAGAGTAGCTCCTCTCCATCCTACAATACCTTCTGGAAAAATACGAAAAAATGTGCTGTCAATTTTAAAAATTCCATCAGCATTTGCAACATAATGATAACCATGAAATGGAAGTTGGGTTGTCAAAGTACTGTCTTCGATCTTCATGAAGGAGCTGTTATTGACAATCAGCTGTAACATGTCATTTTCATTTGTACTTTCAAAAATGATATCGGAAAGTGAATCAGTGATGAATGAATAGGAAACAAATCCCCATCGAGCTTCCTGAATTTTTCTTAATGAATCAGGCATGTTGAGTAAGTTTTGATAGAAATAATCAAAATTTCCCATGTCCATAAAGCAAAGTACACCCTCTGTAACCTGTACCACTTCTTCTGAATCTTTAAAAAATGAAAGTGCATCAAGTTGATCTTGAACGATCTTTGTTTCTTTTTTACACCCAAAGGCGAGTAAGATAATTAGTAAGATTAGGAAGGAAGGAAGGAAGGAAGGAAGGAAGGAAGGCGCGAAACCTTCGCCATGGCAGCGTTTTTGATTGGGTTGGCTGCTGAAAACCCTGCTGAAAGTAATGGATTTCATGTGTAATTTTTTATTTGGTTAGGTTACCAAAATTAAAACGGTTTTGAATACAAATCACACAAGAACAAATATATTATTTGTTGTCGAAAAAGAAAAAATAAATTGATTTACAATGTGATATATCTATTTATTTAGATGTATTTCTGTTGTGTGACTTTGATGATTGATGCAGCATCCATAGTGCTTTGGTTGCAATATTTAGTGTTAATTAAAAAACAAAAAGCGCATGTAAACAAACAAGCCCCAACATGTTGATGTTGGGGCTTGTGGCGTAAAGCTGTGAATACTTTATTTCGTGATACCTCTTTTCTTTAGCAAAGCCGATTGGTCGGGTTCTTTTCCGCGGAAAGCGAGATAAAGTTCCATAGGATCAACGGTCCCGCCTTTTTCAAGGATATTTTCACGGTATTTTTTTGCAGTAGCTTGATCGAAGAGGTCGGTTTCTTTAAAAGCTTGGAAGGCATCCGAATCCAGTACTTCTGACCAGATATAGCTGTAATAGCCTGAGGAATAGCCTCCTGAGAAGATATGACTGAAATAGGTACTGCGGTATCTCACAACGATTTCTGGGATAATGCCCGATTTTTTCAAAGATGCTTTTTCAAAAGCTTCTACATCTTGCTCTTCGGAGGTGGTGAGGGTATGCCAATCCATATCCAACAGTGCGGCTGCCAGGTATTCCGTCATGGCAAAGCCTTGGTTGAAGGTGCCGCTGTTGATCATTTTCTGCACCAATTCATCCGGAATTATTTCATTGGTTTCAAAATGACGGGCAAATAAGGCCAGCATTTGTGGCTCCGGTGCCCAGTTCTCCATGATTTGCGAAGGCAATTCAACGAAGTCGCGTGGAACAGCTGTCCCGCTCAAGCTGTTGTAGGTAGTGTTGGCCAGCAATCCATGCAAGGCATGACCAAACTCGTGGAAGGTTGTTTGTACTTCGTCCCATGTCAGTAAAGCAGGTTCGTCGCCTTGCGGTGCAGTAAAGTTGAAGTTGGTGGTGATGATAGGTGTTGTTTTTACACCGTTTTCAATGGATTCTTTTCTAAAGCTGCTCATCCATGCACCGCCTCTTTTGGAGCTGCGTGGATAGAAATCCATAAACAGGATACCCACATGGCTGTTGTCGGCTTCTTTTACTTCAAAAACTTGAACATCAGGATGGTATTTTGGAAGATCGGTTCGTTCAACGAATTGCAGTCCCCACAGTTTGCCGGCGAGGGTGAAAACGCCATCTCGAACGTTTTCTAATTTGAGGTATGGTTTTAGTTGTGCCTCATCGAGGTCGAATTTTTCTTTCCGTAGCTTTTCGGAATAATACCACCAATCCCAAGGTTCCAGTTTGAAACCACCGTTGGTTTTGTCAATTAGGCCCTGTAATTGAGCTGCTTCTTTTGAAGCCATAGGAACAGCTGCTTTGATCAGTTTTTCGAGCAACTCATACACATTGGCCGGATTCTTGGCCATATTTTGTTCCAGGATATAGTCGGCATGTGTCTTATAACCAAGCAATTGTGCACGTTGAAAGCGGAGAGCGGCAGTTCGGCTGATGATCTTTTTGTTGTCGAGTTCATCGTTGTGATTGCCTCTACTGATGTAGGCCGTAAATATTTCTTCTCTTAAACTTCTGTCGTCAGCATATTGCAGAAATGGAAAGATGCTTGAGTTTTGCAGGGTAAAGATCCATTTTCCATCATGTTGTGCTTCGATGGCTGTTTGTGCAGCGGCGCCAATAAGCGAAGCCGGCAAGCCCGAAAGGCGGGTGCTGTCTTCAATTATCAACTGATAATTGTTGGTTTCGGCAAGAACGTTTTCGCCAAAACGTAGGGCCAAGATACCCAGCTCTTCGTTGATTTTTCTAAACTGTGCTTGGTCTTCGGCGTTTAGGTTTACGCCACCACGTTCAAACCTTTTGTAGGTTTTGTCGAGGAGCATTTGCTGCTCAGGGTTCAGGTTGAGGCCTTCACGTTGGTCGTAAACGGTTTTAATGCGCTCAAAAAGTTGGGCATTCAGTGCAATATCATCTGAATGTTTCGACATTAAAGGAGAAAGCTTTCGGGCGATGGCTTGCATGGAGTCATTGGTGAGCGAGCCATTGAGGTTGAAAAATACATTGCTTACTTTGCTTAGCAATTTGCCGCTCAGCTCTAAGGCTTCGATGGTATTTTCAAAGCTTGCCGGTTGGGTGTTTGCTGCAATGCTATCAACTTCAGCCATTTGCTCAGCCATTCCCAACTCGAAGGCAGGGAAATAATCCTCAAGAAGAATATCCTGAAACGGAGGAATGCCGTAAGGGGTGGTGTACTCAACGAGAAACGGGTTGCTTCTTTCCATCTTTTTTTGGGGTTGTTGGCAGCTCGTTGCGATCAACAGGGCTGCTGTGAAGATCAAAATTTTTTTCATAGTGCTGGTAATTAATGGGTTCAAAGCTACAAAAAGCTTTTCACTGAATCATTAAATACCAGTTATAGGCTGCAATGATAAAGACATCGGAAAAGCGATGTAGCAAAACATCGCTTCAGTGCGAGGATTATTTTTCAATTGTGTTGTTTTGTCATTGAACACAAACGACATTTTTATCACCTCAGATTGAACAACGATCGGTCGCATAGGTTCATTATTTTTAGGTGCATCAGCGCTGAAAAAACAATCCCGACAGCGATTATTCACTGTCGGGATTGTGGTGTCATGTTATCAAAAGCCTTATGAACTCTTTCTTTCAGGTTTATATTGGTATTTTCTTTCATTGAGATAAGCCCAAATGGCAACTGATGCAATCACAGCTACGGTGTAGTAAACGAACGATGGCACCGGAACAGGGTCGCCGGCAGCGTAGGAGTGTAGTCCGGAGAGGTAGTAATTTACACCAAAATAAGTCATAATCACACTGCTAAATCCAACCAAAGTGAATAAGCTGAAACGATAATCAGTTTTTTGTCCGGGCATATAACCGGTATGCGAAATAAAAGTATAAACGAGTATCGTTACCAAAGCCCAAGTTTCTTTTGGGTCCCATCCCCAATAGCGGCCCCACGACTCGTTGGCCCAAATACCACCAAGGAAAGTGCCAATGGTGAGCAGATACAAGCCGATGATGATGGTACGCTCGTTGATATAGTTGAGTTCTTTGATGCGCAATTGCAGGTTGGCAAAGTTATTGGGGTTTTTCAGGATCATCAACACAAGATTGATAAAGCCAAGCAAAGCACCCAAAGCGAGAAAACCATAACTTGCCGTGATGACTGAAACGTGGATGGTGAGCCAGTAAGATTTCAGTACAGGAACAAGGTTGGTGATTTCGGGATCCATCCAAGAGAGGTGGGCCACCATTAAGATAATTGAAGCTAAAATGGAAGTGGCAGCAATGGTCATCTGTGATTTTCGTGAAAAGAACAATCCGGCCAATACGGTGACCCAACCAATGTAAATCATTGATTCATAGCCATTGCTCCAAGGTGCTCTCCCCGAAATGTACCATCTTAATCCCAAGCCAAGGGTTTGAAAAGCAAAGAAAATGATGATCAGGACATAAAAGATATTCAAAGCCTTGTCAATCCATGATTTTGGTTTGAAGATATTCATAAATACCAAAATCAGCATAAGGATGCCTGCCAAGCCGAAATATTTACCTAAACGATCGAAGATCAACATTTTGTTGTAAGTGATTTCCGCATTGATCTTGGTGTCAGAGGGCATAATGTCTTTACCGAATTTCTTTTGGTAATCTTTTATGCCTTGCAACATAAAGTTGGCGTTTTGCTCATCTCCAGAGGCTAAAGATTTAAAATACAATGGAATAACATCGGCTACAAACGTTGAATCTTGTGGGTCGAGACCTACAATTTTTTCGCCGGGATGGAACCAAGGGTTGTGCGAGTCGCGTGGGTCGGGGAGGATGCGTAGTAGTTCGCCGGTATAAACCATATAGGCGATATTAACGCGTTCGTCCACGGCAATCACATCATTGTCAAACTTGCTTCTTTCGGAGGGTTTTTTAGCGTAGGCTTGCGACACGAGGTCGCGCAAACGGTAACCACCGCCTTGGTTGAAGTCGAGCATATCGGTAAAGGAGGCATGGCCGGCACTCAATCCGAGCAATGATTTCAACTCAGGATGCGATACTTTGATCATTTTCACTGCTTGCCATTTTTCCGGCTCAAGCTGCATACCAATCAGCACTTGGTCGGGATTCATGCCGTTGAAGCTAGTTTTTCGGGCTATTTTTCTGAGCATCTCGCTCGAAAGGGTGTTCATAGGTTTCAGGCGGCCATCATGGTCTTGAACCATCACGCTGCCGAAAAGGGCGGCTTGCTCGGTACTCACCACTTTCAGTTGAGAAAGGTCAACTGTATGGCTATGGTTTTGGGCACTAAGTGTTAGCGACGACATTCCAATGAGTAAGGCCATCATTTTGGCAACACTTTTTGGCTTGTTCAGCAGTCGGCCTAACAAGGCAAAGCGTGTATTTTTCATAAAGAGGGCCAACATCATACCCACGGTCATCAAGAAATAGCCGATGTAGGTGACCAAAGTTCCCATTCCATCTTTGTTGACTGATAGAACGGTTCCAAGCTCGTCTTTGTCGTATGACGATTGGAAAAAGCGATAGCCTTTATAGTTTAAAACATTGTTCATGAAAATACGGTAAGGTTTTTCTAAGCCGACAGCTTTGTCAATCAAGGTCACTTGACTGGCATACGATGCAGGGCTGTTGCTGCCCGGGTAGCGTTCCAGTTGGAAGTCGTTGAGCTGAATGGCAAAAGGCAGATCGAGAATTTTAGCGCCATACATCATTTTTACTTGAAGTCCATTGATTTCAAAATCAGTTGTTTGGCCCAGATAACCTTTGCCGCCGCGGAGTGCCACTTCTTTTTTTTGTCCGCCTGATTCAACTTCAACGATCATGGCATTCATAAAGTTAGCGTCTTTTCCTTTGTAGGTGGTATAGTCGAGCTTTCCGTTTTCATACATTTCGGTAAGCACAATTTTTAGGTCGCCCATGCTGTAGAGTTTGCGCATCTCGAAAGGATGCCAAGTTTTGGCAGCCATGGTATCGGTTGTTCCACCCATCATTGACATTGAAATCAAAGGCTCAGGCGTGCTGATGTTCAACTGGCCACCTTTAAAAGAAAGGTTGATGTTGTTGTCGCTGAACGTCTGATCGAAAACAAAGTTGTATTGCATAAATTGTCTTTGATCGCCTTGCTTGACAATGAGGTTGTTACGTCCGCTGTTGGCATCGGAAACCACCATAATTACATAGGGTGAGCCTTCGCCGGCTTGTCCTTTCACCAATACTTCTTGTGCATTGGAAATGTAGCGCAACGATTTGAAGCTGATTTTCTTACCGTTGAGCGAAACCTTGTCTTTGTAGGCTTTTTCAGATAGACCCGACATGATGACTGCCTCATCGCTATACACCTGATCGTTGCCATCGCGTACTTCTGTCATTACGAAGGCACGTTCTGACAACATGGTGTTTTCGGTGGCACCTTCACGGATGCTCATAACGCCTTCATAACCAATAAAACGGGTGATGCCCGATCCTAATAGGATGACGGCAAACGAAATGTGGAAGGTGAAAAGCACTAATTTTTCTTTTCGCCACATCTTGTATTTGAAAATGTTGCCAATGAGATTGACACATAAAACAACCAACATCACCTCAAACCAAGTGGCGTTATACACTACCGCCTTGGCTCCTTCGGTGCCGAAATCGTTTTCAATAAAAGTTGCTACACCTATTGATACTGCAAATGCAAGAACCAAGAGGCCCATGAACTCCATTGAGATAAGCGTGTTAAATATTTTCTTCATAATTAATGTTAAGTAGATGATATTTCATAAGACATTGAAAAACTGTTCAAAAATAAACAAAAGCCCATATCGCAGTGGCTGAGAGTAGGTTTAGCTGCCCAAAAGCGGTGTTAAAAATACTTAAATGGATTTTCTGATATACTAAATCAACGCTTCGTAAGCCTTAATTTGGTAGTGCTAATGGAAGCTAAGTCAAACCAACTGAACCCAATGGAAAGATCCGACCACTTACGCGCCTCAGTTGGCTCACAAACCTATAGTAAAAGAGGAAAATGGTGTTTTATTTCTCCCGAATGATCACATCAATGGCACCTACCCCAAATTTGCTCATACTGGCCATTCGATTGTTGAGGCCTTCAAAGTTTTCGAGTGCTTTGATGATGGCGTTTTTCAGTACGCCATTGCCCACGCCATGAATAAAAGTGACCAGATCGTAGTCGTTTTTTATTGCACTGTGGAGCGTTTTTTGAAAATAATCCAGTTGGATGTTGAACATGTCGTGGCTCGAGAGGCCTGCGATATTGTCTACCAATTCACCTATGTGAAGGTCAACTACTGCCACACCCATGCTTTTTCGGTGTTTGTCAATAAGTGCTTTTTCTTTTACGATTTTTGGTTGAGGCTCATCAATCACAATATCGTACTTGGAAGGCTGTGTCGCGAAAGTATCTGCTTTAAGATTGGTAAGCTGTTGTAAATGAACCAATATGGCTTTGTCTCCAATCACATGAGTCATCACATAGCTGCCTTCTTTGTAAAATCTGTTGGGCTTCAGATCAAAAGCGGCATGAAGCGGAAGATAAAGGTGAGTGTTGTCATCGGGTAAAAGGATGCCCTGCACCACGCCTTTGCACCATTCATTGATGTCGTCGCGCGAAATGGTTTCCACAACAATTTTTGAATAAGGCTTCAAAAGGCCGTGGTCTGCATTCATCAATCGCCCGTTGGCAATCAAGTTGAGGCTAAAATAGGCCGAAAAAGGACTGTTGTTGATAAACACCACATCCAGCAATCCGGTGAGCAACCATTGCTGCTCGTGTGGAACGAAAGCGAGGTAAAACCCTTCCGGTTCAGGATCTTTGGCAAACCTGCGAAGTCCGTCTCTTCTTCTTTCTTCTGCTTGTATTTCAGTGTGTTGTGCTTGCGTTCTCAACTCTTTTTGCAGCACTTCTTGTGCTGAAGTTTTCCGGCTTTCAGTTTCAGCCGGGATTAAATCTGACATCATCACCGGAATTTCAAAGCCGTCTTCAATGGCCACCAACACCATTTTGCTGTCGGAAATTTTTACTATTACGCCGCCTCCAACGTCGTTAAGGAACCTAACTTTATCTCCAATATTGAATTTTTTCATGTTTCGTTTTTTTTGAGCGGCAAAGGTAGTTGAATTGTGCTTGACCCAAAGGGTTGATTGTAGGATAGAGGTAACAGTGATTTAGAACAACCTATTTTGAGATAATCATTTTATGTTGGAAATTCACACCATTGCCACCTACTTTAAGAAGGTAGAAACCATTCTCAAGGTATTGAAAATCAAGCTCTGCATTGTGTTTAAAAGGGATAGAACGTATCTCTATAAGTTGCCCTGCCAATGTAAAAAGTTGAATCTGAAGGGATGCATTCTCCATGTTCAGTCGGCTCAGGACAATTGTTCCCGCACTCGGATTGGGAGTAACTTGCCATTGGTTATTGTTATTCACTTCTTTTAAATCAACGTAATGGGTACTGAAAAACAGAGGCTCCGACCAAGCACTCAGCGCATCATCGGGACAAAGAGCTTGCACGTATGCCACATACATGGTGTTGGGCGAAAGGGCGTTGAGTGCAATGCTGTTTTGGGTAATTTCGACCGAGATGCCTTCGCCGGAAAGGGTATCGCCTTGCGCTGGCCCCCATAAGCAATTCCACTGGTTGATATTGACGGGAGATACCCAAGTGAATGCTGCCGTTGAATCACTTAAATCATTTAACAACAGATTGATAGGCGTGGGGCAGGAAGATATTTCTTGAAAAAATGCAGTTAAATTTCTGTTGTTAAGTGCAGTAAAACTAAAGTTCGGAAGAAATGAAACCGTTTGTCCGGCCTCCGTCCAAGCCACAAATTCATAGGCTTCAAAAGCTAGGGCATTGAGATTCACCGTCGCGCCATGTAGGTAATCCCCGCCTCCTGAAACGCTACCAAAATCAGAGTTGTTTGGTTGCGCCGCAATGGTGTAGGTATTGATTAGAAAGCGTGCGGTGAGTTGAAGCCCGTTGGCAGGCATTGAAAAACTATACGACGGATTGTTGCTTACAACATTTCCATTTATTGTCCATGCTACAAAATGGTAGCCCGTTGATGGAGTGGCAGTTACATTAATATTTTGATTGTAAGTGTAGATGCCTCCACCACTTACTGTGCCGCCTTCTGCCGGATTGGCTACCAGTGTAAGCGGATATTGAATGGCCTCAAAATTAGCCCATAAACTCAGATCGCCATCGGGCATGGGAAAGCTGTATTGGGGCATGGTAGAAACAATTTCTCCGTTTTTGGTCCAATTGATAAATTGATAACCTATTGATGGAATAGCAGTTACATTGACCGCTTGTCCAAAGTCATAAATCCCTGCACCCGTTGTTGTGCCTCCGTTCACGGGCAGCGACTGCAAGGTCAGCTGGTAGCTTTTGGCAGCGAAGTTCGCTTTTAAGTTGGTGTTGGCATTGGGCATGGTATAATTGAAAGCCGGACTGTTTGAAATGATTTGACCGTTCAAGCTCCAGTTTTGGAACAGGTAGCCTCCGTTGGGAACGGCTTGCAGCGTAACCACCTGCCCGGGAACATAATTGCCTGAACCCGAAGTGATACCACCTTGAGCCGGAACCGCGTCGAGAGATAAGTTCCAGGTCTGTAATAAGTTACCATTGATGAACGTCACAGGCAAAAATCCCATATTCGACCCTACCTTGCTTCCAGGCATAAAGGTAAAGGACACATCGCCGGCTGTGATTCTTGTAAAATGAATATCAAGCACATGCGTGGCCTCTACAAAACTAACCGGATTTCCGGGATTGTTCCAATTGATTATCAAGGTGTTTCCATTTGAAGTAACCGAAACATTCGACACTGCAACACCTTCGACGCCTTGAAGCTGCAATTGATTGCTGTTGAAATTGAGGACGAAACTAAACGAATGAACTGCAAACAAACCCGGTCCTTGCATCGTGATCGGAATAGATACACTTTGGCTCCATTCAGCAATTGGTAAAGCATCCGCCGGCATTGAGGCTCCGGCAAATTTGGAAGACGAGCCATATTGAAGCTGGGCTTGCAAGCTTGGAGGTAGGAAAAAGAAAAGCACTGCTAAAAAAGCGAAATACCGTAACATAACAATCATAAAAATGCAATTGAAGGCGATAAAAACCAAGACAAAAGTAGCTTTTTTTACATTTTTTCGCTGCTTTAACTAAAAATAGCAATTTCAAACCATAGGTATGAATAGAAGTTGCTTAACTTTGAAGATAAAACAAACACAATGATATTTCGGTTACTTATTGTTTGCAGCTTAACTTTGACTTTAAGTTGGAATGGAATTTCACAAGGACTTGAGGGTCAAATCACTAATCACTTTGGAGTTGCAGTCCCTTATGCGTCCATTTTCGTTCCAGCCTTGCACAAAGGTACCACGGCCAATGAAAAGGGTTTTTATATTTTACCGCTTCCAAAAGGTGAGTATGAGGCTGTTTTTCAATATCTTGGATACAAAAGTTTAAGCCTTGCACTCAAGGTGGATCAAAGTTTTCAGCAAGTGAATGTTGTGCTTCAGCCGCAAGAATATATGCTACCTGAAGTGATTATCACCGCAAGTGGCGAAGATCCGGCTTATTATGTGATGCGAAAAGCCATTGGTATGAGTCAATATTACCGCAATCAGCTGTCGTCGTATAGCGCAAGCGTTTATTTGAAAGGAAGTGGCAAAGCAATAAAAATCCCTTCGTTGCTCAAAAGTCAGCTCAAAAAGGAAGGCGTCGAGGAGGGAAAATATTACGTCACCGAAACCATTTCGGAAATTTTGTATCGGAAAGGAGAGCCTTTGCAAACGAAAGTACATTCGGTGAGAAGCAGTATGCCCGGCGGCGATTCGGGGCCGATGCAGTTTTTTACATTGAGCTTATACAATGATAATGAAGGAATTATAACGCCATTAAGCAAGGAGGCCTTTGCGGTTTATCGCTTTCAGTTGGTGGGTACTTTTTTAGAAGACGAACATACCATCCATAAAATTAAGGTGATACCCAAACGCAAGGGCAATGACCTCTATTCAGGAAGCATTTTCATTCGCGAAGGTTCGTGGAGCCTACATTCGGTGCAACTGTCGTTGAGCCAAAACCTCTTCGATGCCACCATCAATCAAGTCTATCAAGAGGTTTATCCGATGGTGTGGTTGCCGGTGAGCCACGATTACGACCTCAAAGTCTCGCTAATGGGTACGGTGTTTGCCTTGCGTTATCTGGTGAGTTTAAGCAACTGTAAAATCACTTTAAACGATCAGCTCGACCATGCCTTTTATGCAGCCTTGGCTCAAGAAACGCAAGTTTCGGCAATGCCGCAGCAAGATAAAGAAGCCGTTTCTGTTGCCAATATAGTTTCAAAACCAGCGAAAAGTCAAGACCGAATTTCGGAATTAATTGCAAGTAACAACTTGAACAATAAAGAGATGCGGGAGTTGAACCAGCTAATCCGCATGGAAGCCAAACAAAAAGGTGAACGTCCATCGCTCGAAATTAAGGCACGCAACACCGAAATAGCCGACAGTGCCAAAGTGAGAACACCCGATTATTGGAAACAAAACCGACCTGTTCCGCTTTCGGAAGGTGAATACACCAGTTTTCCGCAGAATGAAAGAGAGAAGAAAGCAACAGATACTACCACTACCCGGAAGTTTTTTACGCATCTGAACAATCTTCTCAGTGGAACAACCTACAATTTAAATCGCAAGTTGGAAATTAAACACAACGGTTTGGTCGGACTTAACGCGTTAGAATACAACACTGTAGATGGGTTCACTTATTTACAGCAGCTCAAATTAAAAAAATCATTGCAACCGGGTCATTCAATTGCTTTACTTGCAGATGGCGCATACGCTTTTGCAAGAAAAAAAATGATGGGCGAGTTGGGTGTGGACTATGCTTTTGCGCCTCTTCAAAGAGGAACTTTTACGCTTCGCCTTGGTAGCATGACGCGTGATTTTAATGCGCAATTTGGTCTCGAACCTTTCTTTAACAGCATTACAAGCTTGTTTTTCAAACAAAATATCATCAAATTATACCGGGAAGAATATGTTGATGCACAACTTCAATACGATATTGTTAATGGACTGGAATTGAAGTTACAAGGACGTTTATCCAACCGCACAAAACTCACCAATAATACCGATTATTTTATTACCAATCCTTTGAATTTGGGTTTTACAAGCAACCTTCCAACCGGTATAAACGGTGATACAACTTTGGTGGCTGATTCTAAAAATTTTGTGTTGGGTGCTTCACTTCACTTCACACCGTTTCAATATTATAGGATTGTAAAATATCGTAAACAATTGAGCCACAGTGCTTATCCAACTTTTGGATTGATGGTTAGGATGGGCGCTATCCACGATCTGCCACAGAGCAATGCGTTTTATCAACTTTCGTTTTCCATGAAGCAAGGCTTTCAAAACCGGTTATTGGGAAACTTAGATTATTACGTTGAGCTTGGAAGTTTTTATGGAGATAAAGTACAACATTTTGCTGATTATAAGCACTTTAGTACCTCTCCTACTTGGATAGGAGGCAATGCCGCTAACAGTACATTTAGGGCTTTGTTGCCGTATGAGAAAAGTACTACCGATGCTTATTTTCAGGCCCACTTACATTACGAACATGCCCGTATTTTGCTGAAACGCTTGCCTTTTCTTTCAGGAACTTTGATCAGAGAATCGCTTTTTGTACAGCATTTAATGGTAGAAAACAAAAAGTCATGGACTGAAATCGGTTATGGAGTAAAACAATTGTTTTTCCTTTTCAACGTTGAAGTTTACGCCGGTTTTGAAGGTGGAAAATACACAGCTGCCGGCCTCCGTTTGGAAATTCCGATAGGGCAGGCTACCATTAGGATGTAGGTGGTTTATTGTTTTTCGGTAAGCAGTTTTTCGAAGATGGCAATTTCGTCTCTCAGCCGCGCTGCTTCAATAAAATCCAACTCCTTTACTGCGTCTTGCATGGCCCTTTTGTTTTTCTGAATGGCCTTTGCCAATGCCTCTTTCGACATATACGCCACAACCGGATCGGAAGCTAAAGCGGGTTCAGGCGCATCAGGATATGCTCTCTGACCATCAGCTGCCACATCCATTAAAGCACTTTGACCCAAAATTGCCGGCATTGATTTCCGAATGGTGGTGGGTGTGATACCATGTTCTAAATTGTATGCAATTTGCTTTTCGCGTTTTCTAAGTGTTTCATCTATAGTTCGTTGCATTGAACTTGTAATACGATCGGCATACATAATCACCTTACTTTCCGAATTTCGGGCTGCCCTTCCTGCTGTTTGTGTAAGGGATCGTTCGCTTCTTAAAAACCCCTCTTTATCAGCATCGAGGATGGCCACCAAACTCACCTCGGGAAGGTCGAGGCCTTCGCGCAACAGGTTGACGCCCACCAGCACGTCAAACTCACCCAACCTCAATCCACGCATAATTTCTACCCTTTCCAAAGTGTCAACATCAGAATGGATATAACGGCTTTTTACATCAATCCGATGGAGGTATTTTGTCAGCTCTTCGGCCATTCTTTTGGTTAATGTGGTTACCAGAATCCTGTGTCCTGTGGCAATGGTTTTCGAAATTTCATCCAACAGGTCATCAATTTGATTGCTCGATGGTCGAACTTCAATCAATGGATCGAGCAAACCTGTTGGCCGAATCAATTGCTCCACCACCACACCATCCGACTTTTGGAGTTCATAGTCGGCAGGTGTCGCGCTGACATAAACCGTTTGGCTGCTCAAAGCTTCAAATTCGTCAAATTTCAAAGGCCGATTGTCGAGGGCTGCCGGAAGCCGAAATCCATATTCAACAAGGGTTTGCTTGCGCGATCGGTCACCGCCGTACATGGCCCTGATCTGAGGAATGGTGACGTGGCTTTCATCAATCACAGTGATGTAGTTATCCGGAAAATAATCCAACAAGCAAAAAGGTCTCATTCCCGGCGAACGTCCGTCAAAGTACAGCGAATAATTTTCAATACCACTACAATAGCCCAGCTCTCGCATCATTTCAATATCGTAAGTTACCCTGTCTTCCAGTCGTTTAGCTTCCTCCTGCTTCCCGATTTCACGAAAATAGGCCACCTGTTTGAACATATCTTGTTGAATGTTTCCAAGGGCCGATTTTAAGGTGTCGGGCGAAGTAACAAAAATATTGGCCGGAAAAAGCGTGACATCATCTAAGCTTTCGATGCGTTTGCCATTCAGCGGATCGAAGCTTTCGATATTTTCAATCTCATCACCCCAAAAGAAAAACCTAAAACCAATATCAAGGTAAGCCGGAAAAACATCGAGCACATCACCACGAACCCTAAACTGTCCACGGCCCGGCTCCACCACAGTGCGACTGTATAAGGCGTTCACCAATTGTTGCAAAAGGAAATTACGCGAAATCACTTGGTTTTTTTTTAGCGAGATGGTATTGTTGGTAAAATCGTCGGGGTTACCAATTCCGTACAAACACGAAACCGATGACACTACAATAATATCCTTACGTCCTGATAACAAAGACGATGTAGTGCTGAGCCTAAGTTTTTCTATTTCATCGTTGATAGATAAATCCTTTTCGATGTAGGTGTTGGTGACCGGAATAAAAGCCTCTGGTTGATAATAATCGTAATACGACACAAAATATTCCACGGCATTATCCGGAAAAAATGCTTTAAACTCGCCGTAAAGTTGTGCCGCAAGCGTTTTGTTATGACTCAATACCAGTGCAGGTCGGTTGACTTGGGTGAGCATATTCGCGATGGTAAACGTTTTTCCCGAGCCGGTGACCCCCAGCAAAGTTTGGTAGTTATCGCCACGGTTTAGCCCCTCCACCAGTTGTTTGATGGCGTCAGGTTGGTCGCCGGTAGGACTAAAATCAGAAACAAGTTTAAGTTCCATACAAACAGTGAGTTAAGGAGTAATTGTGGAGGAAATAATGCGAACCTGAACAGGATAATGATCTGAATAGGGGAGATGTATCACTTCGGAAGACGTGGCTTTGAGGTGTTTTGACAGAAAGAAATAATCAATGCGAAGCCAAGGCAAATTGCCTGCATAGGTGGCTCCTAAACCAAAATCAGCTTGAATGTGACCGTCTTTCAATCCTGTTTCAATCATATTGCTGTAAGTGAAAGAGGCTGGAGTGTCGTTAAAATCGCCGCAAACCAGCAAAGGTAATTCAGTATCTTTGACAAAAGATTGCAAATCAATTATCTCTTTGGCTCTGATGTTAAACGAATTACGAAATTTTCCTAAGAGCGACCTTCCATGTTTTTTCAGTAGATTCATTTCTAAAGCCGCTGCTTCGCCAAAAGCCTCAATTTCTTGTTTGCCCAAGGAAAAGGAGATCAGGTGCACTGATGCAATCCTTACAACTTCTTGATTTGGTGTTTTAACATCAACAAACGCACCAATATTTCGTTTCGTTTTTGATGGAATAGCTCCCGTATTCATGATGGGTAACTTGCTTAAAATCAAATATCCATCAGATTGCACACCTCCCTTTCGCCAATAGCCTGTAAAGTGAAAATGTTTAAATCCGGCTTCAGAGGCGAAAGTTCTGGTGTCGTTTTCGATGTTGCCTGTCCAAGAGCGAAACTCTTGCAAACACACCATATCAAGGTTCTCTTTTTGGATGTAGGCGATGATTTCTTTATGGGTAGTATTGTTGGTGAGTGTTTTATGAAAACCTCTGAATCCATGTACATTATAAGTCATAATTTTCCAACCTTCATTCGAGTTATGGGTGTGAAAACCGATGTATCTCAATGAAATAGGAAGAAAAGCCAGCAACAACAGCAGATGTAAATAAATCCATTTGCTTCTGAAAATCAAAAGCACAATGACGTTTGCCACCAATGCGACAAACAAGATCGGATAAAATAATCCTACAACTGCAAAGAGGTCATTTTCAGCCGGATTGATGAATCCTGCTGCCCCTGAGATGGCAAAAAGCAGGGCCAAAGCCAAGCTGGCCGGACTGATAAGGATTAAGAAAAAACTCCTTATTGTGTTTGCTATGTTGCGGCGTTTGCGCATTTTAGCTTTTGTTGTTTGAATTTTTAAACAAAATGGCCTTTTCTCTTTCAGACAGACTGGCGTAACCCGATTTCGAAATCTTATCCAAAATACTATCAATTACCTGTTGCTCAGCCTGTTTCTTTTGGTTGTATTCATCATCGGTGAGCGGGCGGCCATTGTTTTGTTGGCGGTAAGAGGTGTTTTTGTTCACTTTCATTTTTTTCATACGGCGTGGTCTCTGCTTAAAAGCCAACAAATCAGTGCCCTTGAGCAACAAAAGTGCATAAACAAAACCCCAAGCAGCTCCACCAAGATGCGCGATATGTCCTCCGGGATTGTCGCCTTGAATGCTGAAAATATCAATGACAATAAAAAAGATAGCAATATATTTTAGCCTCACCGGCCCTACAAAAAACAAATTGACCGTGAGCTGCGGCACATAGGTGGCAATGGCAATGAGCACCGCCAGTACGGAGGCCGAGGCTCCCAGAGCAATGGCAAAGGGGTTGGCTTCTAAAAACACAGGAAAAAAATTGAAGGCAGCGATATAAAAAAGCGCGCCACTCAATCCACCTAACAGGTAAGTCCAAAGCAACTGCTTGTTGTTGAGGTACATCAAAAAGATGGTTCCACCAAAATAAAGGGTGATCATATTGAAAAACAAATGGAAGAATCCTTCATGTAAAAACATATAAGTAATTACTGTCCAAGGTTTTGCAATCAATGTTGTGATGGAGGAAGGCACAGCAAACCAACGCGACATCAACGATAAGCTGCCCACTTCATCAATTTTAAAAAGCCAAAGCACTAAATGTAGGAGGTAGCCCAACGCAAAAACGATCACATTAATCAAGATCAAGCGAGGGAAAGCAGCTTTTTTTCTAAAAAACTGTTTGATAGCTTCTAACGAATAGGGATTGTTGCTAACGTTCATAAGTTGTTAATATAAATCACCTTTTTTTCTCCAATACAAGATTAAAAAATACCCAAAAAGCATTCCACCCAAGTGTGCAAAATGCGCAATATTGTTTCCGGGACGGTTCCAAACGCCCTCTATGAGTTCAAAAACGCCATAAATAATTACAAAGTATTTGGCCTTGAGCGGAAAGGCAAAATAGATGTAAATGATCGCGTTTGGAAACATCATTCCAAAGGCCAGCAAGATGCCGAACACCGCTCCCGATGCCCCCACCACGAGTGACTGGTTCAAATAGTGTTCTTTGTATGATTCCATAAAGCTGACCACATTTTGCATCGCCTCAGTGTTGGAAGCGTTCATGGAAAGTATCCGGATACTCTTCTGAAACTCCTGGAAATCAGTCCATATTTGACCGGAAGATTGATTCAATTGAAAGGTATGGTTGCCAGTGAAATTGCCCAAAGCAGCTAAGTCGTGGGTGTTGAGAAAAGCATTTATGCCTGCCAAATCGGGCTGCATCTGAAAATAAATCCAAATGTTGTAAACGATACCGGCGCCAATGCCGGTAACCATGTAATAAATGAGAAATCGTTTGCCACCCCACACATTCTCAATATGATTGCCAAACATCCATAACGCGAACATATTGAACAAGATATGCGTAAAGCCACCGTGCATGAACATGTAAGTTACAAATTGATAGGGTTTAAAATCGGAAGCACCAACAAAATGCAAGCCGAGGATTTTTGCCAAATCAATGTTAAAACTCTTCCCAAAGGCAAGGGTAGCCAAAAAAAACAAGCCATTGATGATCAAAAGATTTTTGACTACCGGTGGCAAGACTTGAAATTTCGAGGGTTGATAATAAGACATAAAGAATTCTTATTTAAAGAGGGTTGCTATTTCATTCATATTAAACACTTTGAAAACCTTTTTTCCATCGGGTGCAGTATCTGCAACTTGACAAGCAAACAAATGGTCAATCAAGGCATTGATCTCATTTTCAGAGAGTTTTTTTCCGTAAGGAATTGCCATTTGTAAGGCCATAGTTTTAGCTAAAATATATTTTTTTTCAGCTTGAGGGTCATGGTGGTGTTTTTTGTAGGCTTCCAACAATTGTTCTATTAGTGTAGCGGCATCACGTTCTCCGGAGCCTTCAGGAACACCATTCATTACAAAACTGCGGTTGCCGATGGGCTGAATGCTAAATCCCAGAAACCGTATTTCAGGCAGCACTTCTGCCAATAGATCGGCATCGGGTGCACTTAATTGTACGGTTTGCGGAAACAGCTCTTGTTGCGAAGGCGTTTTTCGCTCGTTGAGCAAGCGCAGGTATTTCTCGAAAAGAATTCTGAAATGTGCCAAATGTTGATCTACAATTAAAATACCCGATTTTACGGTGGTGCAAATGTACCTGCCCTGAATTTGAAGGTATTTGTTGCTTTGCAATGTTGGTTCATGCTCGCTATCGGATTGTATTTCGATGCTTTCAGATGGGGTGGTGCTTTGTTGTTGGGTATCTCCGTAAAAAAGCCTCCAGTTGTCGTCGGAAGCCGGCTTAGGAGGCACCGTAAAGCCTGTGTTCTCCTTGGGATGTGGGTTGCTAAACGGATTGTATTCGGTGTTGAAAGGCACCGAAGGCGGCGTAACCGGTCGTCCCAAGCGGCTGATGTCGCCAAAATCAATGCCGTGATCTGAAGAAGCCTCAAAATCAAGACGCGGGCCTAAATCATGCTGACCCAGTGATTTTTTAACTGCTGCATGGATCATGGCATACACCAACTTGGTATCTTGAAAGTTGACTTCTGTTTTTGTTGGATGGATATTGATGTCTATTTCCGCTGCATCAATGGTAATGTGCAAAAAATAAGTAGGATAACTGTCTTTTGGCAGCAGCTCCATGAAGGCGTTTTCCACTGCGTGGTGCAGGTATGGATGCTTGATAAAACGTTTGTTGACAAAGAAAAACTGCTCACCTCTGGTCTTGCGGGCAAATTGTGCTTTGCCAATAAAACCTTCCACGCTGAGCGATGTGGCATGGCTCGAAACAGGCAACAGTCTCTCGTTGAAATTGTTGCCGAACAATGCTACAATCCTTTGTTTCAAGCTTCCCGAAAAAAGATGAAAAAGCTCTTTGTCGTTGTGCACCAAGGTGAAGGCTGTTTCAGGATGGATAAGACTCACCCTTTGAAACTCATCGAGAACGTGCCTCAGTTCGGCTTGGGTTGCTTTAAGAAAGTTGCGTCTTGCCGGAACATTGAAAAAAAGGTTTTTAATCGCTATGGAAGTGCCCGGTTGGCCCACACATACTTGTTGGTTGATCACTACCGAGCCTTCAACGTTGAGTTGGGTTCCATACTCGACATCGTGGCGACGTGTTTTCATCTCCACTTGAGCGATGGCAGCGATGCTGGCCAGGGCCTCGCCGCGAAATCCCATCGTGCGGATAGAGAAAAGATCATCGGCCTTACTTATTTTTGAGGTGGCATGACGTTCAAAGCTCATCCGCGCATCGGTTTCCGACATGCCACAGCCGTTGTCAATCACTTGAATAAGTGTTTTTCCGGCATCTTTTAAAACAATTTCAATTTGGTCGGCACCGGCGTCAATGGCGTTTTCGAGCAGCTCTTTAACAGCCGATGCAGGTCGTTGAACCACCTCGCCGGCAGCAATTTGGTTGGCAACAGCATCTGGGAGCAGTTTGATAATATCACTCATGCAGCAGTTTCAAACAGGGTTAGTTGCCTACGCCAAAAGCACGTAAAAAGTTGTCAATCATGTCGGTAAAAAATATAAAATATAAACCGGTAAGGATGATGACTCCATAAACAATGAACGACATGCTGCGGTATGGATTTGAAAAATCTTCGTTGTTGTTTTTGCGCCATCTCGCGTTTAATTTCATGCGAAGCTTTTCTTGTTCGCTCAATTGGGTTTCAAGACCTAAAGCGGCTTTTTTTCGTTCCAAAGCCTCTTTATCGGGGTCGTAAAAGCGTGGTATATAGTTGAATTTTTTTGGCTTTGCCGTTCTAAACATGATAAATTTCATGGAAATGAGCTCCTTTAGTTCTTGTTTTGAGACTTTATGAATGCACAAAAATACCGTTTTTTTTCATCTTGACCGGAAGCAACGAAGGCTTTTTGTACTTTTGAAGCCGTTGTAGTTGAAAAGCAAAATACACATGCACTCCCTTGAATCTCTTGAAAAGTTAATCGTTGTTGGCGACCGTGTTTTGATCAAGCCCAAATCCAATCCCGAAAAAACACGCAGTGGTCTTTTTCTCCCGCCCGGATACACCGAGCGCGAAAACACATTAAGCGGTTATGTGGTGAAGGTCGGACCCGGCTATCCGATTCCGGTGGCTGAGGACGACGGTGATGAACCCTGGAAACAACAAAAAGACAAAACCCGCTACCTTTCTTTGCAGGCGTTGGTGGGCGATCTCGCTATTTTTCTGCAAAAGGGAGCCATTGAAATTTTCTACAATAACGAAAGGTATTTCATCGTCAACCAAAACGCGATTTTGTTGCTCGAACGCGATGAATTGAATCCAGATGATGAATAAGAGAAGCCTTGCATCCTTTAAAGGTCTAGGTCTAAAAAAAGTAAAGCTAGTTTGTACGGTGGTTTCTGTCGTTCTGTTGTTGCTTTTATTTTTGTCATGTCAGAAAAAAAATGGATCACAAAAAGCAGATACAAAGCTTGAAAACAACCAAGCCTATTTTGCTAAAGGGTTTAAAATGAATAGCTTTGGTGTATTAACGCATCTGACCCTCTTCAATCCATGGATAAAAGATAAAACGCTTCAGGAGGTTTATTTCTATCCTGACAGTCTTTTGTTGCCCGATTCACTAACCAGAAAAAATGTTGTTAGAACGCCTGTTCAGCGGCTTTTGGCCTTGTCGGCCACACAGTGGGGGCCGTTGCTTCAAATGGGCGAGGCCGATTGCATCAAGGGAGTTTCTGAAGTTAAGTACGTGAGCAACGTGGCGATGAAAGCTTTGGTGGAAGAGCGAAAAGTGGTCGAAGTGGCCGCTGATGGCCGCTTTGAAGTGGAGCAGATGATAATGATCAATCCCGATTTGGTGATGTATTCGCCTGATCCAACCGGAGTTCCAACATCGCTCAAGAACACTTCTTTGCCTTTGCTGGCGTGGTGCGATTATTTTGAAACTGACCCATTGGGACGTGCCGAATGGATTAAAATTCTTGGTGTTTTGGTGCAACGTGAAGCTATGGCCGACAGTATTTTTAATCATATAGTGGCTGAATATCAGCGTCTTCAATCGCTGGTAAACACCACCGTTGAACGCCCTACTGTATTTGCCGACAAAGCCTTTGCCGGACAATGGTACTTGCCCGGCGGTAAAAGTTATATGGCGCGGTTGTTTGAGGATGCAGGGGCAACTTATCTTTTTGCTGACAACAACTCCGAAGCCAGCTTTCCATTGGACATCGAAACCATTTTTGCCCGCGCTTCACAGGCAGATTTTTGGCGCGTAGCACAGGCGGCTTCAGGGGCATATACTTATGGGCAGTTGCAGTCAGAAAACGAGCTTTATGCTTCTTTTCAGGCTTTTAAAAACAAAAAAGTGATCTATTGCAACACCTACAAAACAGCATATTTTGAAAGAGGCCCCTTAGAACCGCATCATATTTTGGCCGACTTTATCGCTGTTTTTCATCCTGAGCTGTTGCCCGGCCATATCCCAACGTTCCACCAAATGATGCAGCCATGAACATCAAAGGTAGTGTGCTAAAGCAATTGAGCTTGTTACTGATCATCACTTTAGGGTTAATAATTTTATTTGTGATGAATTTATTTTTCGGTTCTGTAACGCTACAACTGCGCGATGTGTGGGAGGTTTTAACAAAAGATGCCTCAGCCACCGATGCTGTTAAATGGTCTATCATCATGCAATTTCGTATGCCACAAGCCCTTACGGCAATGTTGGCCGGTTCGGGTTTGGCCGTGGCCGGTCTTCTATTGCAAACGCTTTTTCGCAATCCTTTGGCCGATCCTTCTATTCTCGGCATCAGCTCGGGCGCCAGTCTTGGCGTCGCCCTTTTGGTGTTGGGCTTCGGTGCTGCTTCGGGATATGCCGCCGATTTTTCGGGATGGCTGGGTCATATAGGAATTGTGATGGCCTCTTTCAGCGGTGCGATGCTCATCTTGGTTTTGATAACTTTTTTAGGGCGCTACTTGTCCAATACCGTTAGCTTGTTGATTGCCGGAATCATGATTGCCTATATGGCCGGTGCATTGGTAGGAATTGCAAAATATTTTAGTCAAAAAGAAGACCTTCAGGCTTTTGTGCTTTGGGGAATGGGAAGCTTTTCAAATGTTGGTCCCCAACAACTTATTTTTCTTTCTGCCGGAACTTTAGGGGGGCTTTTATATTCGTTTTTTCTGATTAAGCCTTTGAATATGTTGCTTTTGGGCGAACGTTATGCAGCCAATTTGGGTCTTAACGTACGCAAAACTAAAGTCATTATTCTCTTTCTTTCAGGTTTTTTAACCGCCGTTATCACGGCCTATACCGGTCCTATTGCCTTTTTAGGTTTGGCAGTTCCACATTTGGCGCGTAATATTTTTCGCAACAGCAACCATGTTGTGCTTGTTCCTGCTTCGGTGCTTTTGGGTGCTGCGCTGGCGCTTTTTTGTAACTTGGTGGCGCGTCTGCCGGGTTTCGACACCAGTTTGCCCATCAATGCTGTTACTTCACTGATAGGAGCACCCATCGTGGTTTGGATCATCATCAAGCGTCAACATCTTTATACCACCTCCAACTGATGGCCGCACTGTTAGAACTTCAGTCCCTCGAAATTGGCTATCCCATCTCAAAAGTTAGTCGGCAAGCCTTGGTTCCGGCAGTGAATTTAGAAGTGCGGCAAGGCGATTTTATTGCTTTGTCAGGAGCCAACGGAACGGGGAAGTCAACGTTATTGAAAACCATTGCCGGAATTATCCCGGCCTTGGGAGGAAAAATCTTGCTTCAAAATAAACCTTTGCAATCCTACTCAGCAGCGGAAAAAGCACTTTTAGTGAGCATCGTTCTCACCGAATATCCCGAAGATCAATTCCTTCATGCAGAAGATGTTGTGGCAATGGGGCGCTATCCTCATTTAGGCTTTTGGGGTATCATGAGGGCCAACGACCGTCGAATTGTAGCCCAAAGCATGGAAGCCTGCGGCATCAGTCATCTGAAAGGACGCCGCTTGGTGAGCCTTAGCGACGGAGAACGACAAAAAACAATGATCGCTAAGGCGTTGGCCCAAGACAGTCCGCTCATTATTCTTGATGAGCCTTCGGCCTTTCTCGACTATCCCGGTAAAATCGAGCTCATGCAGCTGCTCAAGCAGTTGGTGAAAACCTCCAATAAGGCTATTGTTTTTTCCTCCCACGATCTCGACCTTGTTTTGCGTAGCGTAGATCAGCTGTGGCTGATGGCAAAGGGCAGGCCTTTGGTAGCAGGCAAACCTGAAGAGTTGGTCTTATCAGGACAAATCAACAGCTATTTCGATCGCAACGGGCTGTCGTTTGATCAGGTGTTGGGACATTTTATTCCTGAGCGGAAAAACGGCCCATTGGTATATGTTGAGGGACAAATATTACAGACTAAGTGGCTGAAAAACGCCCTCTTACGCGATGGTTTTCGGCTTTCGTTACATCCGGGCGAGGAGCTGCAAGTAGTCTGTGACACCGAAAATTTTACGATCAGATATAAAGGTAAAGCCTATATTTGCTCTACGATAGATTCTGTAATCCAAAAACTAATGCAGCTATGCGTCAACGAAAATTCCTCATCTTAGCTGTTATCGTAGCTTTTTATTCATGCAATCCTATGGAAAAACAAACAGTGGATTTGATCCTTTTAAATGGTAAAGTTTACACCGTTGATGCGGCTTTTACGCAGGCTGAGGCCTTCGCGGTTAAGGATGGTCGTTTTGTTGCCGTGGGAAGCAACGCCGATATTGAAAAGGCCTACACTTCAAGCCAATACTACGATGCGGGTGGACAGGCCGTGTATCCGGGTCTCATTGACGGGCATTGCCATTTTTATGGCTATGGCGAAAATTTGTTTCGCTATGCTGATTTGTTCGGCACTCAGTCTTTTGAAGAAGTCATCCAAAGGTTAGAGCAACATGCTGCAAGCCACCCTTCCGATTGGATTCTGGGTAGGGGATGGGACCATAATTTATGGAATCCGCAAATGTTTCCTGAAAATTCGCTTTTAGAAAAACACTTTCCGGGAAAAAAAATATATCTCGGCCGCGTTGATGGACACGCTGCCTTGGTGAGCAAGGCCGCCCTTGAATTGGCCGGTATTCAGGCTACAACAAAAGTGCAAGGGGGCGAGGTGCTGCTTTCTGATAGCGGGCAACCCACAGGAATGTTGATTGACAATGCCAGCGATGCCGTAAAATCACTCATTCCAAAACTTACTGATAGTGAAAAGGAAGCTGCAATGTTGGAAGCGCAGAAAAATTGCTTTGCCGTCGGACTTACCAGTGTGGTAGATGCCGGGTTGCCTTATCCAACCATTGAGTTAATCCGTAAAATGCAGACAGAAGGCCGGTTAACCATGCGCATCAACAGCATGATTGATCCCGACGACGCCACCATGGACTACTATATGCCCCATGGGCCATTTACCTCCGACAATTTAACCATTAGGTCGGTGAAACTTTATGCCGACGGCGCTTTGGGTTCAAGAGGTGCCAAAATGAAGGCACCTTACAGCGATGATCCGGAAAAGACGGGATTGATTTTATTTGACACCGCGTTTTATAAAAATGTAATGCAAAAAGCGTACAACGCTGGTTTTCAGGTGAACATGCACGCCATTGGCGATGAGGCCGTACGTTTTGTATTGGATCTTTATGGTGAATTTTTAAAGGGCAAAAACGATAGGCGTTGGCGCATTGAACACGCTCAAATAGTTGATCCGGCTGATTTTGAACTCTTTGGAAAATACAATATCATTCCTTCCATTCAAAGTACACATGCAACTTCAGACATGGGTTGGGCGCAAGAACGTGTTGGCCCTGAAAGAATTAAAGGAGCTTATGCCCAGAAACAACTGCTCGAGCAGAACGGTTGGTTGGTGAATGGTACCGATTTTCCGATTGAAAACATTAATCCGCTGCTGACTTATTATGCAGCTGTTTTCAGGAAAGACTTGCAAGGACTGCCCGAAAATGGTTTTCAACCCGAAAATGCGCTGAGCAGAGAAGAGGCACTGCGCTCCATCACTATCTGGGCCGCCAAAGGCTCATTTGAAGAAGCAATAAAAGGGAGCATCGAACCGCAAAAGTTGGCTGACTTTGTAGTTTTAGACCATGATCTTTCCACTGCAACAGAAAAGGAAGTCTTGAGCACAAAACCTATCGCCGTTTTTATGTCGGGAAAGAAAGTGTTTCAAGCTGAATAATGTGAGCGACGGGAGTTTTATTTCCTTACCCAAGTTTCATAACGATAGCCAAAATCAACTGATTTATCGTCCGTAATCACTTCTTTTTCGATCAAAGTAAATGCGTCGAAATGGATAGCCGACAAAAAAGTGTCGGCTTCAAAGTCTTTTTCTACGATGGTGAGGTACAGCTTATCGCAGAGTGGAAGGAATTGTTCATACACTTTAGCGCCACCGATGATGAACACCTCAGTTTCGGTTTTTACTTTTTCAAGTACCTCTTCGATGGAAGTAGCAATCTCGCAACGGCCTTCAAAACAATCCTTCATGGAGCTGCTTAAAATGATGTTGCGGCGTTTAGGCAATGGGCCTTTGGGCAATGAAAAAAGCGTATTTTTCCCCATGATTACTGTATGACCCAAAGTGATGGATTTGAAACGTTTAAGATCGTTGGAGATATGCCATAACAACTGATTGTCCTTGCCTATGGCATTGTTTTGCGCGATGGCTACAATGATGCTGAGTAGCGGTAATTTTGCGTTTTCGTGGGTTTTCATATCGCGATGTCTCCTTTAATATGTGGATGCGGGTCATATCCTTCGAGGGTAAAATCGTCGAATTTAAATTCTTCGATATTTTTGATTGAAGGATTAAGTCGAAGGGTTGGAAGCTTTCGAGGTTGGCGGCTCAACTGAAGTTTAACTTGCTCAAGATGATTGAGATAGATGTGTGCATCACCAAAAGTAAGGATAAACTCACCCGGTGCCAAATCGGTAACTTGGGCCACCATTAAAGTGAGCAACGCATAAGAAGCAATATTAAATGGAACTCCTAAAAAGATGTCGGCACTGCGTTGGTACATTTGGCAAGAAAGTTTTCCGTTGCCTACATAAAACTGAAACCAAGCGTGGCAGGGCGGGAGTGCGGCTTTTCCCAAGGCTACATTTTCGGCAAAAGTTTTACCCGATACCGGTAAAACAGATGGATTCCAGGCGGCCACAAGATGGCGGCGGCTGTCGGGATTTTGCTTGATGCTTTGAATCACTTCTGTCAATTGATCAATGCCTTCGTTGTTCCAATTGCGCCACTGAGCACCATAAATAGGTCCGAGATCGCCTTGAGCATCGGCCCATTCATTCCAAATATTTACTTTGTTTTCGTTGAGGTAGTTGATATTGGTATCGCCTTTAACGAACCACAACAGCTCATGGATAATAGAGCGTAGATGTAGCTTTTTTGTAGTAAGAAGTGGAAAACCCTCTTCGAGGTTGAACCGCATTTGAGGACCAAAAACACTCAAAGTGCCGGTGCCGGTGCGGTCGGTTTTCTCTACACCTTTTTCAAGTACTTCTTGAATCAAATGGAGGTATTGTTGCATAGTAAAATCTTTAATAAAACGAATCGGCTTTCAAACCTGTTGATTTGGGCTTCGGTGGTCTTAGCCTAAAAGCATCCCCACGATGGTTGCCGAAAGTAGCGAAGCCAAGGTTCCGCCGAGCAATGCCAGCAATCCATATTTAGAAAGCAACACCCTTTGGTTGGGAGCCAATGAACCGATTCCGCCAATTTGTATTCCGATAGAGGCAAAGTTGGCAAAGCCGCAGAGCATATATGTTGCCATGATCACAGACTTAGGATCAGTGAAAGCATTGGCCATTTTGAGTTCCGAAAGGCTAACGTAGCCAATAAATTCAGTCATAATAATCTTTTCACCCAGCAGTCGTCCAAGCAGTGTGATGTCGTTGGAATTGACACCAATCATCCACATAATGGGCGAAAAAAGATACCCTAACATAAACTGAAGCGAGAGTTCGTTGTATTTTCCATCCGTGAAATTGGCGATGCTGGCATTGATACCCAAAAGGTTTCCTATATATATAGTGGTATAGTTGAACAGAGCGATAAATGCGATAAAAACCAACAACATGGCGGCAACATTTACGGCTAATTTTAAACCTTCGGTGGTTCCGTTAGAGATAGCATCCAGCACATTGCTTCCAATTTGCTCTTTGCTTACTTCCAATTCTTTGTTGATGGACTCCGTTTGAGGCACGAGAATCTTCGACACTACAATGGCTCCAGGTGCCGCCATAACCGATGCCGTGAGTAAATGCTTGGCAAACATCAGACGTTGAACCGGATCGTCGCCTCCTAAGAAGCTGATGTAAACGGCTAATACACCACCGGCTAAGGTGGCCATTCCACCCAGCATGACCAGTAGAATTTCCGATTTATTCATCTTCGAAAGATAGGCTTTGATCATCAGCGGAGCTTCGGTTTGCCCGAGAAAAATATTGCCGGCTACCGAAAGGCTCTCAGCTCCGGAAAGATTCATTAATTTGGACATTACCCAAGCCATGGCCTTTACTATCTTTTGGATAATGCCGAGGTAAAACAACAAGCTGGTGAGTGCCGAGAAAAAGATGATGGTAGGTAAAATCTGAACCGCGAAATTTTGCATCGCTGATTCTACGGTACCGCTGCCAAAACTCTTGAATAAAAACTCGGTTCCGGCTTTGGTGAAATCGAGTACCAAAACGAAAAGCTTGCCCACAAATTCGAAAAAATATTGAATGAAAGGCACATACAGCACTCCAACAGCCAGCGCCAGTTGCAGGCCTAAGCCTATGAGTACCACTTTCCAATCTATAGCCCTGCGGTTCACGCTGAAAAGGAAAGCAATGCCTACCAATGTCAACATGCCAAGCAACCCCCTGAGAATGGTCATCAGCGAAAAGCCTGAGCTTCTTTCCATATCGAGAAGATTGCCGCGGTCGGCAGTGGTTGTAGCAACACCGTTTTCGGTGGCTGCCGATAAAATAGTGTCGGAACTTGTTTGAATCAAGTGGAGACTATCGGACTGTGCAAAAGTTCCGAATGGAAGGAAAAACGCTGCAAAAAGCAGCACAAACAACACAATTGTTTTCGATGTAGAACTCATGGGTGCTTATTGAAGGGTGTATAAAAAATTACTTCTGTTTTCTGCGCTGCAGCTCATCTCTGATGAGTGACGCTTGTTCATAATCCTCTTGCTCAATTGCTTTTTGAAGCATGGCTTCCAACTCAGTGGAAATATAGTCGCTAAATTCATTTTCGGGAAGGGAATCTATTTCTACTTCATCATCAGCTTCTTCCAAATCGGTGATTTCGTCCATAATAATTCCAGCCTCGTTAAGAATGGTTTCAGCAGCATAAATGGGGCAGCTACAACGAATAGCCATTGACACTGCATCGGAAGTTCGCGCATCCACTTTAGTGATTATGCCGTCTTTTTCGCAGACGAGCAAGGCGAAAAACACTCCTTCTTTGAACTTATTGATGATCACTTCAACGATGTTGATACCAAAAGTATCGGTAATGTTTTTGATGAGATCGTGCGTCATAGGACGTGCAGGCTGTAGTTTTTCAATGCCTAAAGCAATGGCTTGTGCTTCGTAACCTCCTATAATAATGGGTATTCGACGTTTGCCACCTACCTCGCCAAGTATGAGGGCATAGGCACCGCTTTGTGAGTGGCTGTAAGACAAACGTATGATTTCAAGTAGTTTTTTCTCCATTCAAGCAAGCTTTCGTTTTGAGCGACTAAAAGTAGAAATAAAATCAAAGACGACAACAATCTGTTGGCTAAAGTTGTAAACATACCAATGCACTCAAAAATTTTCGTAATTTTTTTCCTTTGATTGGAAAAATTAAGTCTTTATTTTTGCCCGTCATCAAATGAATGCAATTGTTGCAATCGTTTGCAATATTTAAGTCTTCAGTTGCTTTCAAAAAAACTAACACACACAAACGTTCTGCAACAAAAATGAGCAAATAGATTGATTTATAGATAAATAAACCTCAGTTGATGTTTTTGCTTGCTCTTTTTCAGTTGCCAAACAATGAAAAAAAAAATACTCAATGCAAAGAATAATTCTTTAACTATAACCAAAAATCGAAATCTATGATCAACTCAATTTTCTGGCTCATTCCCGCATCAGCGCTTTTGGCCTTGATTTTCGCCTACTATTTTTTCACCAATATGATGAAAAATAGCGAAGGAACGGATGAAATGAAACGCATTGCACAATATGTACGCGATGGGGCAATGGCTTATTTGCGAAGACAATACAAAGTAGTCGCCATTGTTTTTGCAGTTTTGGTCGTTTTACTTGGGCTTTTGGCCTATATGGGCGTTCAAAACCCTTTCGTGCCTGTGGCTTTCCTCACAGGTGGTTTCTTCTCGGCCTTGTGTGGTTTTTTAGGAATGAAAACTGCCACTTACGCTTCGGCACGAACCGCTCATGGTGCCTCTACCTCACTCAACAAAGGATTGCAAATTGCCTTCCGCAGTGGAGCAGTTATGGGCTTGGTAGTTGTTGGTTTTGCGCTGCTCGATATTGCTGCATGGTATTATATCCTCACCGAATTGGTTTACACACCTGAGCATATGGCCAACGGACTTGAGCTTTTTGGGCTCACTTTCGTGCATCCTGACACCACCGAGCATCTAAAAATGATTGAAATCACAGCCACCATGCTTACCTTTGGTATGGGTGCCTCCACCCAAGCACTGTTTGCCCGCGTGGGCGGTGGAATTTATACCAAAGCCGCTGATGTGGGTGCCGACCTTGTGGGTAAAGTTGAAGCCGGTATTCCTGAAGACGATCCGCGCAATCCTGCCACCATTGCCGATAATGTTGGTGATAACGTGGGTGATGTTGCCGGAATGGGTGCCGATTTGTATGAATCTTATGCAGGATCAATTCTCGCTACCGCAGCACTGGGAGCAGCACTTCCCTTACTGGCCGGTGGCAATCAAGAACAATATGTGATTGCTCCAATGATCGTTGCCTCAATTGGTGTAATCATTTCAATATTAGGTATTTTCTTTGTTAGAACAAAAGAATCTGCCACCCAAAAAAACCTACTCAATGCTTTGCTTCTCGGAACCGGTGGCAGCTCGGCACTCATTCTTGTGGTGGTTGCCGTGATGGCCTATTATGATTGGATTTCATTTGGCATTTTTGGATCTGTTGTATCCGGGCTAGTGGCAGGTGTCATCATCGGACAAGGAACAGAATACTTCACCTCTGATGAATATAAACCCACCAAAGGCATTGCTCGTCAGGCCACTCAAGGTCCGGCCACCACTATTATTGATGGTATCGCTGTTGGAATGTTCTCTACTTGGATTCCGGTTACTACCATTGTAATCGGTATTATTGCAGCCTATGGATTTGCCGGAGGTTTCTCAAACTTTGCCCTCGGTGTATATGGTATTGGTTTCGCTGCTGTCGGAATGTTGTCAACCCTGGGTATCACCTTAGCTACCGATGCTTTTGGTCCTATCGCTGACAACGCCGGTGGTAATGCCGAAATGGCACATTTACCCAAAGAAGTGCGCGAACGTACCGATGCGTTGGATATGCTTGGAAACACCACCGCTGCCACCGGCAAAGGATTTGCTATCGGTTCGGCGGCCTTAACTGCCATGGCTTTGTTGGCAGCATATATTGAAGAAATTCGTCTGTGGATTGGCAAATTGGCCGAAAACACCGAAGGTATCAAACAAATTGGCGATGTGGTGTTTTACACGGCAAAAGCCTCTGTGATTCCGTTGGCGCAAGAGGGTCAGCGGGTTGTAGCATTAACAGGCGCTTCGATTGCTGACTTTACGACGGCTTATGACCTCACCATCTTTAATCCCATTTTACTTGGCGGAATTTTTATTGGTGCTATGATGGCATTTATTTTCTCCGCCTTAACCATGAAAGCAGTGGGCAGGGCTGCAGCAGCCATGGTGGATGAAGTACGCCGACAGTTTCGCGAAATTCCCGGTATTATGGAAGGAACAGCCACTCCCGAATATGCAAAATGTGTTGAAATTAGCACCAAAGGCGCTCAACGCGAGATGCTTGTGCCCTCTTTGCTGGCCATTGCAGTGCCGGTAGCTGTGGGTCTTTTATTTGGCGTGGCAGGTGTGGTTGGATTGCTGGTTGGTGGTCTTACCTCCGGGTTTACTTTGGCTTCGATGCTGAACAATGCCGGTGGAGCTTGGGATAATGCGAAGAAATTTGTTGAGAAAGGGAACTATGGCGGCAAAGGAAGTGAAACACACAAAGCTTCGGTAGTTGGCGACACTGTTGGCGATCCTTTTAAAGATACCAGCGGACCTTCACTTAACATCCTTATTAAACTGATGACGATGGTTGCTGTTGTTATGGCAGGTTTAACCGTTTCGGCGAGTCTTTTTTAACCAAAACAAATACCGAATCCTGGTTTTGATGGATTCAAAAAAAGAAATCCGGTGGCTTGCCATCGGATTTTCTTTTTTTTTTGATCAGCAAGATGTTGCTGCAAGTGGGGGTTTTGATTCAGTTTATTCGGTTGTTTTTTTGCAGGTTTTTATTCCAAATAGGGTATAGAACGGACAAAAATTAAAGATGGCTGTTGCAATGGGAATGAGACCCGCCAATCCCCACCAAGTGTTGTATTTATAGCCTACAACCATTACAGCCAAGCCGATAACAATGCGAACAATTTGATCAATGCTGCCTACGTTTTTTTTCATGATGTGTTTGTGTTGTTGAATAAATTTTGTGTTGAGTAAACAATGAAAAACTTTTTTAGATCGTCTTAAAGCTGCGTAAAAGTAGCAACAAATAGGCAAATTGTCAAGTCGCCCAAACAAGACATCATGTGGGTTTCTTCATTGAGTTGATCAAAGATTCTTTCCCGTGAGCAATTCCAATAAAACCAAAATTTTCCCAATAAGGGAATTTAAGACAAATGCAGTAAACCACAATTGACAGTGAAAGAGAAATACGACGACGTTGCATTTCCGATTTTAGGAAGGTTGTTCCAAAATTTAGAATCTGCTTAAAAATATTTGCACTTAAATATCAGATATTCAACATATTAAATAGTGTAAAACACTGGCATTATTTTTGGGCTTTTATAAAATTTCTTTCACAACCAATCATCTATGACTATGAGCAATAGGGTTTTGCATCCATCAGTCCGTGCGCGATCAAAATCATTACCGAATGCTGCGTTTGGTATGTTTATATTCTTAGATGGAAGTGCCCTGCCCGCTGACCCTGCCACATGGTTTAACTTTTGGATGTCGTTGGTTGCCTTACTGCTTTTGCTTGTTTCCATTGGATTGTATTTAGTTCTTAGAAAAAAACAGCGCGATTTAACTTTGGCTGAAACCAAAAATGAAGCCTTAGAACAACGTTTGATTTATTTGGAACATGCCGAAGAAGCAACACAACGGACAAAAAAACGCCTTCTATCCAACTTAAGTCATGAAATTCGTACACCCCTGAATGGCATCATCGGGCTTACCTATCAGCTTAAAAAAGAACGACTCAGCGATGATCAGCGGAAGTTGTTGAATGATATCGAATTGCTCACCCAACATCAGTTTGCTTTGGTAAGCGACGTGCTTGATTACACCCAGCTCGAAATCGGCGCCCTCACTTTGCATTTGACTAACTTTCATTTAATAAATGAGTTAAATTCTATATTGAGCTTTTATCGGAACAAATGTATCGAAAAAGGGATTGTTTTTTCTTCTCATTTTGATGCACGGTTACCGTTGTTTTTTATTGGTGATGCCAACCGCATTCGGCAGGTTGTGAACAGTTTGTTGAGCAACGCCTTGAAATTTACCCAAAAAGGACGGGTTGAATTTTATTGTAGACTTGAAAGCAGCCGTACCGACAGCTACGAGCTGCGTTTTGAATTTTCCGATACCGGAAAAGGCATCGAAGAGGAACAAAAAGTGATGATTGGCGAGTGCTTCCATCAAGCGAACAGTTCCAACTCCCGCGAAGCCGGTGGCATCGGCATTGGAC
>JAEWWJ010000030.1 GCA_023396415.1 Bacteroidota bacterium | reverse complement strand
GCGTAAAACCATTGTGGTTACTTATCCAGAGGCTTTAATTGAAAAAGTAGTAACACGTAACTATTTAACGCGTAACACCTTAAAGTTAAAAGTTGGTGAAAAAGTGTCTCATGACTTTGTTTCAGATGTGCTTTTAGAATACAATTTTGAGCGGGTGGATTTTGTGGTTGAACCCGGTCAGTTTTCCATCAGAGGGGGCTTACTCGATGTGTTTTCGTTCAGCAATGATTTCCCCTATCGCATCGAGTTTTTTGGCGAAGAGGTGGAGTCCATCCGCAGCTTCGATCCGGTGACGCAGCTTTCCATTCAGCCTTTGCAGAGGATAAACTTGCTTCCCAATGTTCAAGATCGTCAAATTGAAACCAACCGTCAATCCTTTTTTGAATATTTGCCCAAGTCAACCATCGTTTGGGTGGACGAATCGTTTTCGCTTGAAGAGCGCATGGAGGCAGAGTGGAACAAAGCTTGTTTGATGTATGACAAGCTGAGTGAGCACCAATCATTGCCTCAGCCTGAGTTTCTTTTCTCTTCGGGAAACGAGCTGATGGAAACACTCAACGGATTGAAATCCATTGAATTCGGTCATCAAAGCCTTTTTGCCGATTCCTTTAAAGCTAGCTTTGAAACCAAGGTTCAAACTTCGTTCAATAAAAATTTCAAGCTGCTTCTTGAGGACCTTTTATCCAAGCAAAGCAAAAACTACAAAGTTTTTATCCTGTCCGATAGCAGCAAACAACTCGAACGCTTGTTTGCCATTTTCAACGATCTGCGTCAGCTACCGGCCGATACAGCGCAGCCCGTTTTTCAGCCGGTGTACCACAGTCTTCAATCGGGTTTCACCGATGAACAACTGAAAGTGGCCGTTTATACCGACCATCAAATTTTTGAACGTTACCATAAGTTTCATCTTCGTGAAGGTTTTGATGGAAAAGAATCATTGACCATCAGTGAGTTATATGATTTGAAACAAGGTGACTTTGTGAGCCATATTGATCACGGAATTGGACGTTTTGATGGTTTAGAGATTATTGACAACAACGGGAAAAAGCAGGAAGCCATCCGTTTGTTTTACAAAAACGACGACATCCTTTATGTGAGCATCCATTCGCTTCACCGCATTGCCAAATACAGCAGCAAGGACGGGGCTGAGCCGACGCTGAACAAGTTAGGTTCCAACGCTTGGAACAAACTCAAAAACAAAACCAAAAGTAGGGTCAAAGACATTGCCCGCGACCTGATCAAGTTGTACGCCGAACGAAAAGCCAGCAAAGGCTATCAGTTTATGCCCGATACTTATCTCCAAAATGAGTTGGAGGCCTCCTTTATTTATGAGGACACGCCCGACCAAATCAAGGCCACCGTTGATGTAAAGACCGACATGGAATCGGAGGCACCCATGGATCGGTTGGTGTGCGGTGATGTGGGCTTCGGAAAAACAGAGATCGCTATTCGTGCTGCCTTTAAGGCTGTTACCGACTCAAAGCAGGTAGCCGTTTTGGTTCCGACAACGATTTTGGCACTTCAACATTTCAAAACATTTAGCGCACGCTTGTCCGATTTTCCTGTGACCGTGGATTACATCAACCGTTTCAAGTCGCCAGCCCAGCAAAAAGAAACCCTCGAAAAACTCCAAGCCGGAAAAGTGGATATCCTCATCGGAACACACCGCATCATCAGCAAAGATGTGAAATTTCAAGATTTAGGGCTTCTCATTATTGATGAAGAGCAAAAATTTGGGGTGGCGGCCAAAGAAAAACTCAAGCAAATCAAGGCCAATGTGGATACGCTTACCCTCACTGCCACGCCCATCCCACGCACGCTTCAGTTTTCGATGATGGGTGCCCGCGACTTGAGCATCATCAACACGCCTCCGCCCAACCGTTTTCCGGTGCAAACCGAAATCCGTCCTTTTGGCGAACAGGTCATCAAAGAAGCTATCCTTTTTGAAGTGGCCCGCGGCGGACAGGTGTTTTTTGTGCACAACCGTGTGCAAAATATTATGGATGTGTATGATATGTTGCATCGGTTTGTACCCGGCATCAACATTGGTGTGGCGCACGGACAGATGGAGGGCGAGAAACTCGAAAAGGTGATGATGGCTTTTATTGAAGGTGATTATGATGTGTTGCTGGCCACAACCATTATCGAATCGGGCTTGGATATTTCCAATGCCAACACCATTATCATTAATGATGCCCAACATTATGGATTGAGTGATTTGCACCAACTGCGTGGAAGGGTAGGCAGGAGCAACAAAAAGGCTTTCTGCTATCTGCTTGCGCCTCCAATGGTTACACTCACAAGTGAAGCCCAAAAACGATTGCGTGCCATCGAAGATTTTTCGGGTTTGGGAAGCGGATTCAGCATCGCTATGCGCGACCTCGACATCAGAGGTGCCGGCAATTTGTTGGGAGGCGAACAGAGTGGCTTCATCAGCGATATTGGCTACGAAATGTTTCATAGAATTCTTGATGAAGCCATTCAAGAGTTGAAAGAAAGTGAATTTTCAGATGTGTTTCAAATGGATCAACCTCAGCATTTTATCCGCGACTGCGTGATCGAATCTGACATGGAAATCCTGCTTCCACCTGACTATGTGGATGCGCCTTCAAAACGAATTAGTCTTTACAACGAGCTGGACAACATTGGAAAAGAGGAACTGCTGCAAAAATTCACCGAACGCCTCATTGATCAGTTTGGACCTGTTCCGCGTCAAGCTGCCGATTTGATCAACACCATTCGCCTCCGCTGGATTGCCCGTGATCTTGGCTTCGAGAAAATTATTTTGCGCAACAAAACCCTTATCGGACACTTTATCAGCGATCCTCAATCGGCCTATTACCAAACCGAGCGTTTCACCAATATCCTCAAATTCCTTCAGGCAAATCCCAAAACCTGTCGTATCAAAGAGAGCAACGATAAATTAATGCTTTACATCACCAATGTGCATCATGTGAACGATGCCTTAAGGGTGTTGCAGCAACTCTTAGATTTTCAAGCCTAACATTTCCACTTTTTTTATTTTCTACAATTCATTCACTATGTGCGTTTTATAATTTATTGTTTAATTAATATACTAAAAGGTTAAACAAAATAGACGTAGTGATGTTTAAAGATCATTAAACATCTAAAAAATCAGACAAAATGAAACTAAATACATTAGCTCCTAAATTTGCAGAACCTTTGAACGGAAACGGAAAATCTCACTCCATGCACTCATGGATGGAAGCCGAAATCATGGGCGATGAGCACCACGCCACCAGTATTGAAACGCCATTGCGCGATGATGCTTTTTTGATGACTGACGACCAGAAGATGTCAATCATCGAAAATCATTTTTCGCAGATCATGGAAACTCTTGGCTTGGATATGTCTGACGACAGCCTAAGTGGAACACCGCATCGGGTAGCCAAGATGTTTGTGAAAGAAATTTTTCACGGCCTCAACCCCGAAAACAAACCCAAGATGTCGGTTTTCGACAATAAATTCCGTTATGGACAAATGCTTGTTGAAAAAAACATTACCCTCAACACTACCTGTGAGCATCATTTTTTGCCCATTTATGGAAAGGCGCACATTGCCTACATCGCCACCGACAAGGTCATTGGCCTGTCGAAACTCAACCGTATTGTAGATTATTTTGCGCGTCGCCCACAAGTGCAAGAACGTCTTACCGTACAAATAGTGAATGAGTTAAAAAAAGTATTAAATACCGAAGATGTTGCCGTTGTGATTGATGCTAAGCATTTGTGTGTGGCTTCACGCGGCATCCAAGACCATCAAAGTACCACCATCACAGCCGAATATTCAGGCGCCTTTTTAAACCAAAAAACTCGTGATGAATTGCTCACCTACATCGGCATGAAAAATTAAATTTTACTTTTTATCCTGCTTCTTTTATAGGCTGGAAGAAAAGTAACGTCAGGTTTGCTACTATTAATTACTAACAATTACTCACCTACGAAAGCCAAAAAACCGGCTGCTTCATTGAAGTTGTCCGTTTTTTGGTTTTGAGGGATCGTCGGTTTTATCCGTACAAAATTTAAGTCATTACACTTTCATTGGTATTTGAGAAGTTATTCTACTTCTTTGGTTAGAAGAATATAGGTTGGAAAGTGGTCGCTATAGCCACCTTGGTATTCTCCACCTACATAAGTGCGCCAAGGATAGCCTTTGAAACGTCCACTTTTTTGGGTAAGATCAACTTTGTTGTACACCTTTGCAGTGAAAAGTTGGTAAGATTTAAAATCTTTTCCGATCAGGGCTTGGCTCACCACTATTTGGTCAAAAAGACTCCAAGTATCTCTCCATGCGGTGCTACCGACTCCTTTTTTATAAAGGGTAGTCATTGGGTTGTAAAGGTCGCCTTTTTCAAGTTTTTTCATGTTGTTGTGTGCCCTCAAACCCACAGTCATGCTCTTATTTGTTGGGTTGTCGTTCATGTCGCCCATCACCACTATTTTGGCGTCAGGATTGATGTTGAGGAGCGAATCAACGAGATGACGATTCAATTCGGCGGCCGCCATACGGAAAGGGAGTGAACGTTTTTCGCCTCCACGCCGCGAGGGCCAGTGATTCACAATAAAGTGCATTTCCTCTCCGTCAAACATTCCCGAAACCAGCAATTGATCGCGGGTGATAAAACGCGGACTTCCTTCCACGCGAAGGCGGTATGATTTGGTGGCTGTAGGTTGAAAATATTTGGGTTGATAAAGCAAACCAACGTCAACACCTCTTAAATCCGGGCTATCGTAATGAATTACCTGATAATTGCGATCTTTTAAAACGTCCATAGCGGCAAGATCGAGCAGCACTTGTTTGTTTTCAATTTCAGAAACCCCAAGGATAGCAGCCCCATCGGGAGTGATGTCGGTGCCAATGCCGGCAATAGCTTGAGACATATTGTGCAGCTTGGAAAGGTACTTTTTCGTGTCCCAATTGATCTCGCTTCCGGGCAGGTATTCCTCATCGTTCTTTTCGGGATCGTTGATGGTGTCGAAAAGATTTTCGAGGTTATAAAAAGCAATACAGCCAACCATAAAAGCGCGTTTTTCCTGAGAGTAAGCGTTCGAGGTGGTTAAAAAAACAAGATTAACAAAGAAAAGAATAGAAATGAGTGAGCTCTTCTTCATGAAATGGAACGTTTTTAATGAATCAATAAAATGAAACTATTTCAACCTAAACCGATAAATTACCCGCAAATTTCTGATACTTTTGGCAATAAATCAGCCTTCTTTTGCGAAATGTTGCAAATGTAGGAATAAACATCTTGCCAGGCTGATAATCAATTGGGCTAAAAAACTAACTTTGTCGCCCTTTGAAATAGAGGAAGCGTCTGTTTTAAGTTTTTGGCTTCTCAACAGATGTTTTTTTTACGAAGAAGGAGTTATTGATGCTGTAATTAATGATTTTTTTCATACAATCTCAATTCATATTATGCAAAAAGTTCTATTTATCATTTTCGGACTTCTGTTTGCTGTTGTAGCATCAGCACAAACAGACACCAGTACGGTGGTTCAGCAAGTGATTCTGCCAACGATCAACTTGTCGGAATCGGATTTTGAAGGAAGCAGTTCATCCAATGAGATATCAGGGTTACTGCAATCTTCGCGCGATATTTTTGTTTCTACAGCAGGTTTTAACTTTGGTTCGGTACGCTTTCGTATGCGTGGTCTCGATTCGGAAAACACCAATGTGCATTTCAATGGTGTGATGATGAACGACAACGAAACCGGTCGTGCTTCGTGGTCGAGTTGGGGCGGATTGAACGACGCAGTACGCAATACCGAGATCGCAAATGCCGTGGCAGCCAGCGATTGGTCGTTTGGCGGCATCGGTGGTGTAACCAATATTCTTGCTCGTGCCGGCAGCTATCGTAAAACAGCCAGCTTGAGTTATGCCGCCTCTAACCGAAGCTACAACAACCGCATCATGTTTATGTATGCCACCGGAATGCAGGAAAATGGCTGGGCTTTTACCCTTTCGGGCTCTCGCCGCTGGTCGCAAGAAGGCTATGTTCCCGGAACATTTTACGATTCCTATGGCTACTTCGCCTCTGTCGAAAAACGCGTAAACAGCCGTCACAGTTTCGGTTTGCTTGCATTTGCCGCTCCGACAAAAAGGGGTTATTCAGGCGTCAGCGTTCAGGAAGCCTACGATCTTTCTGGTTCAAATTTTTACAATTCCAACTGGGGGTATCAAAATGGAGAAGTACGCAATGCACGTGTCAGCAATTTCCACCAGCCCATGATGCAACTCACGCATTATTGGACACCTACCGAAAAAACCAAGATTCAAACCACAGGTTATTATTGGTTTGGCCGTGGCGGATCGTCAGCCCTCGACTGGACCGAAGCCAACGACCCCCGACCCGACTATTACCGCAACATGCCAAGCTACTACAAGCGTATCGGTGATGTGGTAAACTTTGAAAAATATACCAACTTGTGGAAAAATAACGAGAGTTTCAGACAAATCAATTGGGATCATTTTTATTTTGCCAACAGCTCACAGCTCACCACAGTGGACAACGCCAATGGCTCCGGCACAAGTTATTCCGGAAACAAATCGAAGTTTATTGTCGAAGACAGAAGGATGGATAAAAATGAATTTGGACTTAACATCAATGCACAGCACCAGCTCAATGTCGCTGCCCGTGTGGTTGGAGGGCTTATTGTTTCAAGTTCTAAAACACGCCACCATAAACGAATAGCTGATCTTTTAGGAGGTGATTTTTGGCTCGACATTGACAAGTACTCCGATCAAGAATCAATGACCATCACTACTGCGGCACAAAACGATTTGCGCAACCCCAACCGCATCGTCAAAGAAGGCGATGTGTTTGGTTATGACTACTTGGCCAATGTAAACAATGCCCGTCTGTGGGGTCAAATGGAATATAAGTACAATAAATTTGAATTTTATGGTGCCGCCGAACTGAATGCCACCACCTTTTGGAGAACCGGAAAGATGCAAAATGGCCGCTTCCCTGATGCTTCTTATGGCGATTCAAAAAAGAACAACTTCCTCAATCTTGGCGGGAAGGCCGGCGTTTCTTATGCCATTGACGGTCGTAACTATATCGTGGCCAACGGAGCTTATCTGCACCGAGCACCCAATTTTAGAGATGCCTACATCTCGCCCCGAACACGCGACTTTGCCGTTGACAACCTCACCAGCGAAAAAGTGATGGCCGGCGATATCAGTTATGTGCTTCGCGCTCCCAACTTGAAAGCAAGAGTGACGCTGTATCACACCCAAATCAAAGACAACCTTTGGGTGAGAAGCTATTACCACGAAGACTTGCTCCACTTTATCAATTACATCATGCAAGGTGTGGATCAGCAAAGTCAAGGTATTGAAGTAGGCGCCGAATTTACGTTCTCACCAACACTATCGGCTCATGCCGTTTTCGGGCAAAGCCAAAATATTTATACCAACAGGCCCACGGTAAGCATCTCCATTGACAATGACGCTGCCCTGCTTGCCGAAAATCGCGTTGTTTATCTTAAAAATTATTATGTGGGTGGCTCACCTCAAACCATTGCTTCCGCGGGTTTGCGCTACAACTCCCCAAAATACTGGTTCGCCGGTGTAACAGGCAATTACTTTGACAACGCTTATCTTGAGCCAAACCCTGACAACCATACCGCCAAAGCCATGAGCAATTATAAAGAAGGTGACTTGCGTATTGATCAGGTTTTAGACCAACCCAAACTTGATGGTGGTTTTACCCTCGACTTTTTTGGGGGTAAGTCATGGATCATAAAAAAACACTATGTTGCTATCAATGTGAGTGTTAATAATATTTTGAACAGCAAAGACCTCGTTATTTGGGGTTATGAGCAGCTACGTACCGACCTCAACGATCCCAATCGCTTCCCCGAGAAGTATTCCTATATGTATGGAACCACCTATTATATTAATCTCACCTTTAGATTGTAATTTGAATCAATAAAGTTTTAAGAACATAAAAGAATGAAAATGAAAAAGTTATTTCAATTTTTGATATTGATTTTAGCAACCGGAATCATCGGTTCATGCGTAAAACAAGATTTTGACAGACCGCCCATCGTTTCGATTCCTGTTGGACAGGTTTATACCATTGGCGAGCTCATTGAAATGTACAACACCACAGGAGCCACCCAGTTTAACACCGATGCTTCGGTTTACGGAGTGGTGACCATGGACGAGGTTTCAGGAAATATTTACAAATCTTCCTACATCCAAGATGCTACCGGTGCTATCAACCTTCGTTTGAAAGAATCTGGTGGACTTCGTGTAGGCGATTCGGTGCGGATTTATCTGAAAAATGTCATCCTATCGGAATACAACAAGATGCGGCAGTTAGACAATGTGCACAACGACAGCAATATCATCATTTTGGCCAATGGAAAATACCGTGAGCCGGAAACCGTTACCATCAGTCAAATCCTTTCGGGAAACTACCAAGCAAAGCTGATTAAATTAGATAATGTTCAGTTTATTGCCGGCGACACTGCATTCACTTATGCCTCCGCTGATGCAGCGACAAGCCGTTTGATTGAAGATTGCGATGGAAAAACCATCGTTGTAAGAACCAGTAATTTCGCTAGTTTTCAAAAGAATAACATTCCCAACGGAAATGGCAGTATGATTGCTGTTGCCAGCTTGTTCAATACCACATGGCAATTGTATATCCGCTCTGCAAACGAAGTTAATTTGACAGGCAACCGTTGTGGAACCGGCGGCGGCGGTGGCGATGACCCGGTGGATGGTGTGAATGAAGAATTTGCATCTGCAACCAACAATACTGATATCGCCATCCAAGGTTGGACCAATATTGCTGAAGCAGGAAACCGCAAGTGGCAAGGAAAAGTGTTCTCAGGCGATGGGTATGCCCAAGCTTCGGGCTACAACTCCAACCTTCAAAGCATGGTTACGTGGCTTATTACCCCCAATGTGAAGATGGATGTGCCTAAAAAACTTAGGTTTAAAACGGCTAAGGCATTTTGGGAACATGGCTCCAATGTGCCGATGACAGTACTCGTTTCATCTAATTTTGATGGTGTGAATGTTGCCGCTGCCTCTTGGACTCCCATAACAGCAAAAATTGCAGGACAAAGTGATGCCGACAATGCTTGGGTTGAATCGGGCGACATTGACCTTTCAGCGTTTATGCCTGAAGGCAAGATTGCCGTGGCTTTCAAATACGTGGGTAGCGGAACCCAAAGTACTTCCATGCGCGTTGACAACGTTTACATCGGCACCCAAAGCGGGGGCGGTGGCGGCGGTGGTAATGGTGGCACCATTGACGAACCCTTCACCATTGAACAAGCCATCGAAAGCCAAAATGCCAATCCTTATGTTGTTGGTTGGATAAAAGGATATATCGTTGGTTCAGTAAAATCAGGTACCAGCTCAGTTGAATCATCAGCAGATATTCATTGGTCAGCACCTTTTACATCAGCTACCAATGTGTTGTTGGCAAGCTCAGCTACCGAAACCGACTATACAAAATGTGTGATCGTGAACATGTCGGCAGGAACGGAATTCCGCACAGCAGTGAATCTCTTGGACAATCCGGGTAATTTGGGTAAACAACTCAAGGCCACCGGCACTTTAAGAACGTACTTTGGTGTGGCAGGCTTGCGCGATTGTCCCGGAACGGCAGCTGACTTTGTACTCGAAGGAGGCGGCGGCGGCGGCGGTGGCAACGACCCGGTGGAAATGGTGAATGAAGATTTCCAATCCGTAGTCAACAACACGGATATCGCTTTCTCAGGTTGGGTCAATATTGCCGAAGCGGGAACCCGTAAATGGCAAGGAAAAGTGTTCTCCGGCGATGGTTATGCACAGTCCACGGGCTACAATTCTAATCTTCCCAGCATGATCACTTGGCTTGTTACTCCCAATGTGAAGATGGACGTGGCTAAAAAACTCAGGTTTAGAACCGCCAAATCATATTGGGCGCATGGTTCTGATGTGCCAATGACAGTGCTTGTTTCAACCAACTACGATGGCATTAATCCTTCAGCTGCAACTTGGACACCGATCACTGTTACGCTCGCCGGGCAGAGTGATGCCGACAATGCTTGGGTTGAATCGGGCGACATTGACCTCTCTGCTTATATTCCGCAAGGAAAAATTGCTGTTGCTTTCAAATATGTTGGAAGCGGAACACAAAGCACTACCATGCGGGTTGACAATGTTTTTATCGGCCTCTGAAATCTTGTTGATGGATTATTAAAGTGAAAGGATAAAAAAACCAGAGGCACAAAAAAGAGGCTGTCTAATCAAGTTAGACAGCCTCTTTTTTATTCAGTTGAGATGAAAATGAAGGACAATTTAGGGTGTCTCCATTATTTTTTTCTGGCTTTTTTGTTTTCAGCTTCAATGTACTCCTCAATGGCCATGGTCATGGAAGGGCTAGTTTTGCTGGGAGCTTCAATAGCGAGGGTGAAACCTGCTTCTTTGATGGCTTCACACGTTGACTCGCCAAAGCCTCCAAAAATTTTGTCGCCCTGCTTGAATTTAGGAAAATTCTTTTGCAGTGATTTGATTCCCGCCGGGCTGAAAAAAATCACCATATCGTAATTTTCTAACTTGATGCTGCTCAGGTTGCTGGCAACGGTGCGGTACAAAACAGCCTTGGTAAACTCAATTTTGTTTTGTTCCAAAAGCTCCACCATGCTTTCCTTATGAATATCGGAGCAAGGCAATAAAAATTTCTCATCTTTGTGCTTGCGGATGATGTCAATAAGATCGTTGAAACTTTGTTTCCCGTGGAAGATTTTTCGTTTCCTAAACTGGACGTATTTCTGTAAGTAATAAGCTGTTGATTCAGAAATACAGAAATACTTCATTGTTTCAGGCACCTCGAAACGCATTTCTTTGGCAATTCGAAAAAAATGATCCACCGAGTTGCGGCTGGTCATTATGATGGCCGTTTGGTCGCTTAACGAGATGCGTTCCTGCCTAAAATCGCGTGCGCTGACTCCCTCAATGCTGATGAATTTATGAAAATCAATCGTAAGACTGTATTTTTTTGCCAATTCACTGTAAGGGGATTTTTCGAATTCAACCGGCTTGGGTTGGGAAACAAGTACTGATTTTATCTTCATCACGTTAGGTGTTTATCTTCGGTTATGGTGTTAGCGCATTCACGACAAATGGTTAGTATGTGCAGTTCAGCGGTTAAGGTTTTTTGAAAAAATGAATCTAAGTTCTTCATTATTAACCAAAAGCTTCTCCATTGGATAGTATTAAAACTGTTTTTAGCAAAACTAAAAGTGGTACGATTTCAAGCGTGCAAAGATACAAAAATAAATAGAATAAATTGAACGAACGCTCGGCTAAACCCACAGCAAAACTTCTTGAAATACGTATCAGATGAAGTAGTCCCAACAAAGTTAGACTCATAAAAAACACAAAATCATTGTCTTGAAATTCTAAAATCAGCAACAATGGAACCAGTAACAAAACCGTGAGAAGTGAAAAAGTGATTTGAGTGGTAAGGTAGCGTTCGCCACTATCTTTTACATCAAAAATAAGGGCAAGCATCAAAATGGTGAGATATTTTCCAACGATAACGACTCCTACAGCTCCAAAAATGATCAACAAGTCAATCCATTCATTTCCGGTGATGGCCGGAGCAGAGCCAAAGTGGCCCCCAATAGAGCGAAGCAACAAAGTATAGCTCAAAAAATAGAGTCCCGAATACAAATAGCTAAGGCCGTTGTTGAGCGGATACCATTCATGCAAAAGAAGCCATTGCGCACTGTTGCTGAACGAAGCCTTAATCATTTGAAAAAACCGCCGCGGATACATCGCCTTAGTGAAAACAACGATGGCAAAAATGGCAAAAGGCAACATTCCAATCATAACTTCATTCGACGATGTTTTGCTCTGAATGGTTTTTTCACGCATGATTTTTGGGGGCTGCAACGCCGTTACGAACCTTGCTTTCACCATCTTTTGCGGCATAAAACACTGCGCTGTAAGACTGTCGTTGTCCAAAGCGAATAGCTCTTTTTGGTAGGGAGCTACCACCGAAATCTCCTTCATTTTTAGGAGACTTTCGTTAAAAAAAGGCAGGCTTTCGGGCGTTGTGTCGTACATGTTTTTCAAAAAGTATGCAAAAGTAGTAATTTATATTCATTATAAAGAAGATTAATGTTATAAATAACTGATATATAGTTAAATAGCACTGTTTCAGATGGATAGTTACGAACGGCCTTGAGGCTTCTCCTCTCAGAAAAAAGCGGTAATTTTGCACTCGAAATTTTACCTTACATTGTTCATCAATCATGAATCTTATTCAAACCATCCGTGAAAGAGCCAGAGGTAGCCATAAGTGCATCGTGTTGCCCGAAGGTTCGGAAGAGCGTACCATGCGGGCCGCCGATATCATCCTCGAAGAGGAGCTCGCTGAGATCATCCTTTTAGGGAATGTTTCTGAAATGAAACAAAATGCCATACATTGGGATCTTAAACACATCCACAAGGCCACATTGATTGACCCGGTTGACCATGAGCGCAAACAGTTTTTTGCTGATCTACTTTTTGACCTGCGCAAATCAAAAGGTTTAACTCCCGACCAAGCCCTCAAGCTGGTTGAAGATCCTTTGTATTTGGCCGTGCTGCTCATCAAAAATGGCGATGCCGACGGCGAGGTGGCCGGAGCCAATAATTCTACAGGCGATGTGTTGCGCCCGGCATTTCAGATTGTGAAAACACAACCCGGTTTCAGTGCTGTTTCCGGGGCCTTTATCATGATCGTGCCCAATTCTGCCTATGGAGATGAGGGAATTTTAGTGTTTGCCGATTGTGCCGTGAACCCCGACCCCAGTGTGAAAGAGCTTGCTGAAATTGCTGTAGCCTCGGCCCAAACAGCTAAAAATATTGCCGGTATAGAGCCGCGTGTGGCTATGCTGAGCTTTTCTACCAAAAGGAGCGCAAAGCACGAGAAAGCCTCCAAAGTGATTGAAGCTACTGAATTAGCAAAAATAATGGATCCTAACTTATTGATTGATGGTGAATTACAAGCTGACGCAGCTATTGTTGAAGCCATCGGACTGAAAAAAGCCTCTGGCTCGGCCATTGCCGGAAAAGCCAATGTGCTGGTGTTCCCATCTTTAGAGTCTGGAAATATAGCCTATAAACTGGTGCAGCGATTGGCCAATGCCGAGGCTATCGGTCCCGTGTTGCAAGGTATGGCAGCGCCCATCAACGATCTTTCGCGCGGTTGCTCGGTGGAAGACATCGTGAATCTTGTCGCCATTACAGTGAACCAGGCCAAGGGAATGAAATAGAAAATTTTAGTATTGACCGCATCATGTCAACACCAAAAAACCATAAAAAAGACTTAATAAACAAACGAAAATATACAATAATATGATCGAAACACTTGAAGATTTCAGCTTGGGTAAACGTCCCAAAACGAAAGGAATGATACAAAAAGTGGGTGTAGTAGGCTGTGGCGCAGTGGGCCAAGAAATTACACGCTACATCAGTGAAAACGGAATTGATGTTGTTTTTCTTGACCTCGACGAAGACCGGTTGAAGGCTGCATTTGAAGGAATAGACGCCTCATTAGATGAAACCATCAACCATTGGGGACTTACCCCGGGTGAAAAACGCGCCATCTTGAGCCGCATCAAAGGCACAACCGATTATGCCGATTTTGCCGACTGTGACCTCGTGATTGAGTCCATCAGCTCGCGCAAAAAAGGAACCAGTATTGAAATTAGGAAAGAGATTTTCCGTAACATTGAAGCCGTGGTGCGTCCAGATGCCATTATCTCGTCCAACATCGTTACCTTGATGATTTCCGATTTGTCTTCTGTTTTGAAGCATCCCGAACGTGGAATCGGAATCCATTTTATTCTCCCAATCCATAAAAGCAATGTGATTGAGGTAGTTAAAGGTATCAGTTCGTCAGATGAGGCTTTTGAACAAGTGGTGAAGTTTGCTGGTATGATCAATAAAAAAATCATCCGTTTGAATGAATCGCCGGGAAATATCGTTACACGAATGTTGGTGACCACCATCAACGAAGCCTGCGAAATTTTAATGGAAGGCGTAGCATCGGTGAGCGATATTGATATGGCCATGCGCGAATCGGGCTATCTTTTTGGTCCTTTTGAAATGGCCGACCGTATTGGGCTTGACAAAGTGTTGAAATATATGGACAACCTGTACTTGGAGTTTGGCGACAAGCAATACAAACCATCACCCATCATTAAACGTTTGGTGAGGGCCAACTATTTGGGACGTATTTCGGGTAAAGGATTTTATAACTACAAGGGAGGACGTGCAGTAGATCAGACAGTTACATGCGCTGTTATTAAATAATACCGGCAAAAAAAGTTTTGATCTTTTCTCACTTCGTTACAACATTAAACAATCAAAGAAATGAAAATTATAGTTTTAAACTGTGGAAGTTCTTCTATTAAGTACCAGCTTTTTGAGATGCCATCGAAAAATGTTTTGGCCAAAGGCTTGGTGGACAAAATCGGTCTTAAAGGCGCATCCATTAAACACAAAAGAAACGACGGCATTGAAGCCAAAATTGAGGGCGAAATTCTTGATCACCAATCAGGAATTGAGTTTTTATTGGGAATCTTGGTGAGCAAGAAATACGGTAGCCTTCAATCGCTGAATGAAATTGATGCCGTGGGTCATCGCGTGGTTCACGCCGGCGAAAAATTCAGTGGCAGCGTTTATATCAACGACGAGGTAATCAGCGCTTTAGAGGAGTGCATCGAGTTGGCTCCTTTGCACAATCCACCCAATCTTAAAGGTATTTATGCCATGAAAGAACTGTTGCCCGAAGTCATCCAAGTGGGTGTTTTTGATACCGCTTTTCATCAAACCATGCCACCTAAGGCTTATTTGTATGGAATCCCTTACTCTTTGTACGAAAAATACCGCATCAGAAGGTATGGTTTTCATGGCACCAGTCATAAATACGTTTCTCAAAGAGCCTGTGAAATTTTAGGTCTCGATTTCCATCAGCAAAAGATTATAACCTGCCATTTGGGCAATGGAGCTTCGATGGCCGCCATCAAAAATGGTGAGTCGGTAGATACAACAATGGGTATGACGCCCATCGAAGGACTTATCATGGGTACGCGCGCCGGCGACCTTGATATAGGAGCCTTACTCTATATTGCTGATAAAGAAGAAACAAGCATTCAAAACACCAGCACTTTGGTGAATAAATTCTCTGGAATGTTAGGAATTTCGGGCGTTTCGTCGGATATGCGCGACATTGAGATTGCCGCCAATGGCGGAAACGAACGTGCCAAAATAGCTTTGGAAATGTACCAATACCGCGTTAGAAAATATATAGGGGCTTTTGCTGCGGCCATGGGCGGTGTTGATTTGATTGTGTTTACAGGCGGCATCGGCGAAAATGATACCAATACGCGAACCCGTTCCTTAGACGATCTGGGCTTTTTAGGTGTGCAAATTGACGAAAAACTTTCCATGAACTCGAGAGGAAAAGAGCTGCTGATCAGCACTCCCGAATCAAAGGTGAAAGTAATCATTGTTCCAACCGATGAAGAGCTGATGATTGCTTCTGATACCTACGAAATTTTCGAAGACTTCTCACAAAGGATGGCAGACTAAGGTTTTGAGACCCATACCTTAAATTTAGGTAACTATTGTAGTTTCGACCGAAAGAGAACTTTTCACGTTTATGGCGTGGATGTTCTCTTTTTGTTTTGGAAACGGCTTGATAAAATGTACTTTTGACTTTTGTTCAACGCATTGAAATCGCTTTTGAAAATAAGGGAGCGATTTTTAAAGTATTGCAGCATAAATGCTTAGTGTTTAACCAAATGCAACTCCGGTGATAAAACTACCTCTCCCCTCTGCTTCTCTTCTTGAAAAAATATTGTTTCTATGCGCTGTTTTCGTCTTTGTGATCACAGCTTGGAACAGCAATGGATACTATCATGCCGATGAGCAATACCAAATTGTGGAGATGGCGGGTTTAAAATTCGGCACTCATACCGAGGCCGACGTGCCGTGGGAATTTAAAGAGCAGATGCGGTCGGCTTTGCAGCCTACCATTGCATTTGGGGTGATGGCAACGCTGCAAACCTTTGGGATTAATGATCCATATCACTTGGCTTTTGGGTTGCGTTTGCTTACGGCTTTTGGCACTTTGTTGGCGTTGTTGGTTTTTTTCACGTCAACCCAACACTTGTTTTTAGGAAAAGAAAACCGACTCATTTATTTGTCGTTGACCTTTTTTTTATGGTTTATACCTTATTTGGGGGTGCGTTTTTCGTCGGAAACCTGGGCGGGAATCTTTTTTCTTTTGGCCTTATCGCTGATGTTTCAGCCGGAAAAGAAAGCTAAAACCCCTTTATACTTAGGTGTTTTATTGGGTTTTTCGTTTTTGTTCCGCTACCAAATGGGCTTTGCTGTTGTTGGATTGCTGGCGTGGTTACTTCTTGTTCACAAGCCGAAGTTGAGGTTTTACTTCATCTTTTTGTTGTCATTTTTGGCTGTTCTGCTGCTTGGTTTTGTGGTTGACAGTTGGTTTTATGGCGAAATAGTTTTTGCACCATACAACTACGCAGCTTCTGTGATTTCGAGCGAAGGCACCGGTTTTGGCACTTCGCCTTGGTATTTTTACTTCGTCAGTCTGCTGCAATACAGTGGCTATTGGGTAGGGGTGCCGCTCATTGTTTCATTTGTTACCCTTTTGGTGAAGCAGCCTAAAAACCTCTTGCTCTGGGTTGTAATTCCTTTTTTTGTGCTCCATTCTTTTGTTCCGCACAAGGAAGAACGCTTTCTTTTTCCTCTGATTTTTTTGTTTCCTCTGTTGTTGATGACCGTTTTTGCGCTATTGCAAAAGGTTAGTATTGGGTTTCAACAGAACAGGCTTATTGGAAACATTGTTTTAGGATTATTTCTGTTGCTCAACCTGCCCGGGCTTGTGGCATTGAGTCAGAAATCAGCAGGTGTTGGCCGAATGGAAATCACCAAACATATTCATCAAAACTATGGAAATCAGCCTATTCATTTGATTTTTTGCACTTGGGGCAATCCTTATAATCCTTGGCAGAGCCTTCCGGTAAAGTTTTACTTGGAGCAGAACATGACTGATACACACATCAAAAACCTGTGTTTTTTAAATGATTCACTCCTTATAAGTGATGCCGTTCAACTGTTTGTTTGCCGCAAGGTGGATTTAAAAAAGGTGGAATGTGTGGGTCTGATCGAACAAAACAACTTTCAGTTTGAAACCCAAAGCGTAGCTCCTTGGATACTCCAACTCAACAAATTTTATGGCGGATTGGATGAAAATGAGGTGCTGGTGCTTTACAAGCGAACTGCTGAAAAGTAGCCACATTGTTGGCAGTTAATTTTTTTTCTTTAATGAATTTTCTGATTGTTAAACGTTTTCCATACTTGATTTGCAAAAAATAAATTCCTTTTTCCAAGTGGTTGATGTGAAGTTGTTCTTCGTTAGCATTCAATTGCCGCAATAAAATGATTTGTCCTTGAGAATTAGCAATTGCACATTGGAATTTGTCAAATTGGGTTTCATTTTTTATAGTAATAACTGAAGAGGAAGGATTTGGAAAAACAGTAAATAGCGATTCCTGATTGTTAAACACGTCAATACCAACGGTTAAAGTGTAAGGTACACCACGCCCCAAGCCTCCCTTTTTGTAGTAAAACAATATATTTAGCCATAAAACAGCTTGTCCTTGTCCGCTGTAAAAATAGGCGTAGGTCTTTCCAAGGCCTTTTCCATATTCGTTGATGAAACTGTCGTTTTCAAAACCCAGTCCAGATTCAAAAGCGCAGCCGTTAATGAATCGCACAGTTCATTTGAGGATTCAATGTACTGGTTCTCCTCAAAACCGGAATCAAAGTAGAGCAATGAAGAATCAAGGTTTGAATAGAAGACAGTATCTGTTTTTGTCCAAAAATGGTAATCCAGGTAATTATCCTTCGCTCGAACAATGAACCAAGCCTGAAGTAAGTTGATCTGGAAAAGACGATCAAAATCATTGTATCCACGATCAAAAATGTAGTAGCTGCCTTTTTCATAAGGTATCTGATCCATTGCC
>JAEWWJ010000011.1 GCA_023396415.1 Bacteroidota bacterium | reverse complement strand
TGGAAAAAACCTACGGTAATGCAGTCGCGGAGCAAAAGGCATATCTTCGGGAAAGTGCTCAAAATTATGGTCGTGTATATCGGCCACAGAAGGCGTTTTGGTTCGCAGACTAAGGTATCCGTCGGGGGAAAGAAAAAGATCGGGTTTAATTTTTTTCAGCACCCGAACCACCGACCACTCAAACCAGATGATAAAAAGCAGGGGATGGCGCGCCGGAGGACCTATGACCACAGGATGCACATTGGAGGCGAAAATAAACGAGGCATCGGGCTGCCGATCGAACAGAAAATAAAAATCCACCTCGGGATGCGAAAGGGTAATTCGCCTCAAGGTTTCATACGAAAACCAGCCAATCCCTTCCAACTTATTGTGGATGAGCAGCCGCGTATTGACAACAATTTTAAGTGATTCGTTTTTTATGCTCAAGCTGTTTGAATAATCCTAACTTTGCGGCAAATATCTTAAATAAAATGAAGTCGAGGGTAAAAAAGATACTGCAACACTTGCTGGGATTCGACAATTATCTTTTTATCTTTTCCGTTTTTGTGATTAACACACTTCGGTGGAACAAGAAAGAGCGTGATTTTATCCAGTTTTTAAACCAAATTCCTGATGGCACTACCATTTTGGATGTGGGTGCAAACATTGGCATTATGACGGTTTGGCTGGCCAAGAAAAAACCTGCTGCAACCATCATTGCCTTTGAGCCTATGCCACAAAATATCAAGGCCTTGAAAAAGGTATTGAGTTTTTATAACCTGAAGAACGTAAAAATTGTTGAAAAGGCGGTGGGCAACCAAACCGGAAACGTAGAAATGGTGATGCCGGTGCTTGACGACGTGAAGATGCAAGGCCTCAGCCATGTGGTGCATGAAAGCATTACCGAATTTAATGACGGCAATGCGGTTCAAGTCCCTATTTTAAAACTCGATGAATGTCCGGAGCTGAATGGCAACATCAAGCAACTTTCGGCTATAAAACTCGACGTTGAAAACTTTGAATATTTTGTTTTAAAAGGTGGTGAAAAGCTAATTAAACGATTTAAACCACTTATATATACAGAGTTGTGGGAAAACGAAAACAGAGAAAAGTGCTTTAGTTTGATGCAAAAACTTGGTTACAACATTCAAGTTTTTCATCACAACCGATTGGAAAATTACCAAGACGGGCACCATCGCACCCAAAATTTCTTTTTTGTACCTTAGCCTCCCTGTTTAATACCTCCATGCAGCAACGTTTTTTCAGGAATCTGGCCTTTCTCTTGTCGCTCAATCTGCTGATTAAGCCCTTCTGGATTTTGGGCATTGACAGAGCTGTGCAGAATGCTGTGGGCGAGAGCGATTATGGCTTGTACCTTTCAGTGTATAGTTATTCTTTTTTGTTTTTTATTTTGCTCGATTTGGGCATCACCAATTTCAACAACCGCAACATTGCCCAAAACAACCAGTTGCTCAGCAAGCATTTTGCGGGTATCGCTTCTACTAAACTACTGTTGGCTCTGCTGTACAGCGTGGTTACCTTTTCGGTAGGCTGGATGATCGGTTACAAAGCCGAGCAGTTGCACTTGCTGGCTTGGGTAGGCTTCAATCAGATTATTCTTTCTTTTATTTTATACCTGCGGTCGAACATTTCAGGTTTGATGCTTTTTAAGGCCGACAGCTTGTTTTCGGTGCTTGATCGGTTGGTAATGATTTTCATTTGCGGCATCTTGTTGTGGTCGGGCTGGATAACAGGTCCCTTTCAAATTATGTGGTTCGTTTATGCCCAAACCTTTGCTTTTGCCATAACCTTTTTAGCAGCATTGGTTTTTTTGATGCGACATGTTGGAAAGCTCACCATCAATTTCAATCCGGCATTTATGATCACCATTATCAAGCGCGGCCTGCCCTACGCGCTTTTGGTGCTGTTGATGAGCTTTTATAACCGTTTAGAGCCGGTACTCATCGAACGTTTACTTCCTGAGGAGGCAGGGCTAATCCAAACCGGGATTTACGGAAAAGCATTTCGTTTGCTCGATGCCGGTAATAATATTTCATTGCTTTTTAGTGTTTTACTCTTGCCCATGTTTGCCTCCATGCTCAAGCGCAAGGAACCTATTAATCAGCTTACACGCCTATCTTTCAGCCTGATACTAACCATGTCGGTACTCACCGCCGGCATAGCCCTCACTTACAGCAAAGAAATTATGGAGCTGCTTTATGGCATCAGAACGGGCGAAGATATACATGTTTTCAACAGCCGCATCAGCGAATCATCTATGATTTTACGCATCTTAATGGGGAGTTTCGTTTCGGTTTCGATCACCTATATTTTTGGCACCCTGCTCACTGCCAATGGCAATTTAAAGGCGCTCAACATCGTGGCCGGAACGGGGGTTCTGGTGAATGTTTTGATGAACGCCATCCTCATTCCACGCTTTGAAGCCGTGGGAGCCGCTTGGGCCAGCTTTGGCGTTCAAGGACTAACGGCCATGATTCAAATGGTAATTGCTTTTCGGGTGTTTCATTTGCGTTTTGGCCGTTTGTTTTGGTGGCGACTGATTGAGTTCTTGATCTTTTTTGCCATGGCCGTAGGTCTTTCAACTGTTCTTCCGCTGCCTTGGTTTGTGAATATGCTGTTGGCAGCCATCGCCGGATTGGCCATCAGTTTTGCTACCCGAATGATCGGCTTGAATGAGATTAAAGATCTTGTGCTTTGGACGGCACAATCGAGACGAAAGTGAGGAAAACGTTTGTTTCAGCAGCCGAAAATTAAGGCCAAAAGGAAAAAGGCGAACGACAAAAAAGCGAAAGGCAAAAGAAAAAACACAAAAGAAGAAAGATAAAAAATCGAAGTCATAGTGAGATTTACCGCTTCTTTCTGAAACATTAGTCCTTTTAAAGAAATGTGGAATTCTCGTAAATTATTGATAATAAGCGTTTTTTCTATTTTATAATATTTATTTTTTATAATGTAGTATTTTCATATCATTAGTTCACATCATCATACTTAATAAATTCATAACACAACTATAAGTTAATATATTCAATCTATATGATAGTATTATTTAACTATAACTAAGTTTTTGTATATTTATAGTTAGTATATATATATTTATATATAGTATAGTTTTTTATTTAGTTAATATCAATCAACTACTTTTTAGTATAAATAAATTAAAAGCTAAAATTGAACAACTATAATCATCACTAAAACTTTTAATTAATGGTATTTTCTTATATTTGTAGATTCAAATTTAAGTTTATGCCCATGAGTAATCCCATTAATCCGGTTGAACTAGTAAAAAGAGAGATGGCACGTCGTCATATGACTGTGACACAGTTTGCGCCACTCATACAGCGCGAATATACATCGGCTTACACCATGCTTCAAAAGAAAAACATGTCGGTTGAACGATTGGAAGCTTGCTGTGCAGGACTGAAGTATAATTTTTTTCTAGAGATAGGTTACAAAATTCCTTATCCCGGTCCGGTTGATAAATCAGGCAATCCTTTGGTACCGGAAACAAGTCGTTTGCAGCAAATAATTAATGGCCATGACGTTGAATTAGCCGATCTGCGGCAGCGCGTGAAGGATTTAGAGCACGACAAGCTGGTGCTTGAAACAGAGGTAAATGTTTTGCGCGAGCTTACCAAGGAATTTATGCGGCAAAGAGTGTAATTACAGGCGCAATGAGGCTTTCACGTTATTTGGAAATCAAATGAAAGCGTATGTTTTATCCTCGTGATTTTTTTCAATTGATTGCATAACAGATTCAATTCATGATGATTTATGAAAAGGAAGAATGATCGCCTCATTGACATTGATGCCGTGAAAGGACGACTTCAGCCTTAAAGGCTAAACTAAGTTAAAGCCACTTATCTTTCATAGATCAGAAATTATTTTTAAAGGTAAATAATTCAGGCCAATTTTATTAGACCAGCATAAGCGCGAGCATTTCTATTCGTTTAATGTGTTTTCTAATGTTGTCTTAAATTCGTTTTCGTTGTTGTAATTGTAGAACGGAACGGCTGTTATCAAATAAGTATCCGTATGGATTTTGATAGTCTTTTTTTCAGTCCTGATTTCATTTAAAAAGTCTTCTTTCCATTTGTCGTGTCCTTTTAAATGCTCTCCTTTGGGTTCTATGAAAACCTGAAAAGTCATTTGTTCTCCATTACGTTGTTGGCAGAATAGCAAAAAGTCGGACTCAAATGCTCGACCGAGTTTGTCGAAGATTTTTAGTTCTCGTTCGTTTCGGATTAGGTAAATGTTTTCAAACTTCCGATTCAATCCTTCAAATCGTCTCGAAAACAGTTCTACAAACTTTTTTTCTTCGCTTGTGCCATAATTGGCATTGTAAGCATACCAAGGCTCGTTGGCTACCAATGATTCTTGTCCATTTGCTCGTTCATCGTATTTGTTGATACGAATTTCCTTGTCTTTGAAAACTTTGTGAATTGGTTCTTTGATATAATCTGAGCCTTCGTATTCAGTAGAGTTGCTCTTTATATCTGCTTCAATGCTTTGCAAAAGTCCGTTTAAGGCTTGCAAATAGTCGAAATAGCTAATTTCTTTTAGTCGGTTTGCTGTTCCGCTGAAAGTGATTTCTAAACTTGCTAAAAAGTCGGTGCTGTCAATGAAATTGGAAAGTGAACCAACACTTGGAAAATAATGCGATAAGCTGTCGAAATAGAAAAATGGATTTTGACTTAATGCAAAACGAATTGTATTTTTCGGAATTTCAATCAGCTTTACATCTTTGGTCTTGATTACCTCATCATTGGATTGTGTAGGCTCCATTTCAAAAAACGCACTAGACATTCTGCCAACTCCTGAAGATAAGGCATGACGGTAGTTGGTTTTCTTAACACCTAAATCGGCAAATGATTTTATGTTGTCAAAACTCTTTGGCACTTTCTTATTGAAGAAAACGTGTCCGTCTTTGTAAAAATCTGTTTTCTTAAAATCAGGTTTTAAGAACAAATTGAGCTGAACCAAATTAGCGTCATCTTCGTAAATACCCGAATCAACAAGGGCTTTCTTCAATTCCGAAATATATCGGCTATCTTCTTTGGTGTGGTAATACAATTCTTCCAACGTTTTTAAGTCGTTGGAAATATCATCATCAAATTTTCGGGTAAACTTGTCTTGCCCTTCTTCTAAGGCAAAGGGAAAATATCTTGCGCCACGACCAATCAATTGGGCTTCCGAAAGGGTTGTTTTTCCCGGTTTTCCGTCTTTGCCGTCACGGTCTTCGTAAAGGCGGACAATATCAAATAAATTCAAAACGTCCCAACCTTCATTTAATTTCTGAACGGCAAAAACGGCACGAATTGGATTGTTTTCGTCTTCCAAAGTATTGAGCAATATTTGGTTTTGCTCAGCTTCTGCATCATTGTTGGCACTCAGGCAATTTTCATATCTGAAATTAGATTGGATTCGTTTTACTATCTGATTGGCTGAAATGCCTTCGGCTTCAAAAAAGCGGAAAGCTTTTTGAACGATTGCAACAGTGGAAGTCTTTTGAATTTTCTCTACCATTGCCTCTGTAAAATCATCAATAAGCTTGTGAAAGTTCTCTTTGTTCTGCTCCGATTCTTTGATTGTCTTTTTGGCTTTAAACAGAATTACGGGCTTTAAATTGATATTGTTTGAAGTTGCCAATTC
>JAEWWJ010000101.1 GCA_023396415.1 Bacteroidota bacterium | reverse complement strand
CCCCCAATGTGATGCCTAAGGTAGGTGCTTTGGGTCGCATATTAGGCCCTCGTGGCTTAATGCCGAACCCCAAAACAGGTACTGTCACAATGGAGATTGGAAAAGCTATTCAAGAAGTAAAGGCCGGTAAAATTGACTTTAAAGTTGATAAATATGGAATCGTCCATGCCGGTGTTGCAAAAGTGAGCTTCGACGCAGAAAAAGTGGTTGAAAACGCAAGAGAGTTGATTCAAACCATCGTCAAACTTAAACCCTCGGCTTCAAAAGGCACTTATGTTAAAAGCATTTATGTTTCGAGTACCATGAGCCCTGGAATTCAGATCGACCTTAAATCAGTAACAATCTAAAACAGAAAAGGAAGTTATTGATATGAGAAAAGAAGAAAAATTAACGATCATTGAAAACATAGCCGAAAAGCTGGTTGCCAATCCAAATTTTTATCTGGCTGACATTTCAGATTTAAATGCGGAAACCACAACCAAGCTCCGTCGTTTGTGTTACAGCCGCAATATTGAGCTTCTCGTAGTTAAAAACGCCCTGCTGCGCAAGGCGATGGAACGTACGGGAGTTGATATGAGCGATTTGTATGGTGAGCTTAAAGGAGCTACTTCAATTATGTTTGCTGAAGCGGGAAATGCTCCTGCCAAACTCATCAAAGAGTTTCGCAAGACCTCAAAACGCCCTATTTTAAAAGCAGCATTTATAGAAGAAGCAGCCTATATTGGCGACCATCAAATTGACTTCCTGATCAATGTGAAATCGAAGAACGAACTCATTGCCGACTTGATTGCCTTGTTGCAATCGCCAGCAAAGAACGTCATCGGCGCATTGCAATCGGGCGGGCAAAAGCTCAGCGGCATACTCAAAACCCTCTCCGAAAAAGAAGGATAATCGTGAATTATTAGAATTCAAAAAAGAAAATAAAATTTGTAATCACTATTAAAACGTAAATAAAATGGCAGATTTGAAAGCTTTCGCAGAGCAATTGGTAAACCTTACAGTAAAAGAGGTCAACGAATTAGCTACCATTTTGAAAGAAGAATATGGAATTGAACCCGCTGCAGCTGCTGTAGCTGTTGCCGCCGTAGGCAGTGGTGGCGCTGATGCACCTGAAGTTGAAGAAAAGACTTCTTTTGATGTCATCCTGAAATCAGCTGGTGCCTCGAAACTCGCAGTTGTTAAATTGGTAAAAGAACTCACCAGCCTTGGTTTGAAAGAAGCCAAAGAATTGGTTGATGCTGCTCCAAAACCAGTTAAAGAAGGCGTCAGTAAAGACGAAGCCAATGCACTGAAATCACAGTTAGAAGAAGCTGGTGCAGAGGTTGAAGTTAAGTAAGAAGGATAGATTTCTGCAAAAATGAGGCAAAGCAACCTCTATCTCAATGCTTATTGAGATAGAGGTTTTGCGCCTATTTTGCATTTGTGATATTGTTTCTTTTTATTTTTAACCCGCCTGCCTCAACAGGCTTCCAAAACATTAAGACCTTGGCAGTAAAATCATCCGAAAGAATCAGTTTCGCATCCACGAAAAACATTATCAAATATCCGGATTTTCTGGATATCCAGCTACAATCTTTTCAAGATTTTTTCCAACTGGATACCAACACCGAGAACCGTAAAGAAGAAGGACTTTACAAGGTTTTCGCTGAGAATTTCCCTATCACGGATGCTCGAAACAATTTTGTACTCGAATTTCTTGACTATTTCGTAGATCCACCCCGTTACACTATTGAAGAGTGTATCGAGCGTGGACTTACTTACAGCGTACCCCTTAAAGCAAAGCTCAAGCTTTATTGTACTGATCCCGAGCATGAAGACTTTGAAACAATAGTGCAGGATGTCTATTTGGGAATGATTCCTTATATGACACCCAAAGGCACTTTTGTTGTCAATGGTGCCGAACGCGTTGTGGTTTCACAATTGCATCGTTCGCCAGGCGTATTCTTCGGGCAGCACAAACATGCCAACGGCACCCAGCTTTATTCGGCCAGAATCATCCCTTTCAAAGGATCGTGGATGGAGTTCTCTACCGATATCAACAACGTCATGTATGCCTACATTGACAGAAAGAAAAAATTACCCGTTACCACCCTCCTTCGTGCCATTGGCTTTGAAACAGACAAGGACATCCTTGAGATTTTCAACCTTGCCGAAGAAGTAAAAGTAAGCAAAGCAGGCCTTAAACGTGTTTTAGGTCGGAAGTTGGCTGCCAGGGTTGTGCGGTCATGGATCGAAGATTTTGTAGATGAAGACACCGGTGAAGTGGTTTCTATTGAGCGAAATGAAGTTATCATTGAGCGAGAAACCATTCTCGAAAACGACCACATTGACCTCATTGTGGATTCGGGAGTTAAGGCAATTCTACTGCACCGTGAAGATTTTAACACCTCGGAATACTCGATTATTTTTAACACGCTGCAAAAAGATACTGCCAACTCCGAAAAAGAGGCAGTTGAGTTTATTTACCGACAGTTGAGAAACGCAGAGCCACCTGATGAAGAAACAGCGAGAGGTATTATTGATAAATTGTTCTTCTCCGATAAGCGATATGATTTAGGCGAAGTTGGCCGATACAGAATCAACCGCAAACTTAATTTAAGCACTTCTGCCGATACCAAAGTTCTTACTAAGGAAGATATTATCTCTATCATTAAATACTTGGTTGAACTCGCCAATGCGAAAACCGAAGTGGATGATATTGACCACTTGAGCAACCGTCGTGTGCGTACAGTTGGCGAACAACTTTATGCCCAGTTTGGGGTAGGTTTGGCCCGTATGGCACGCACCATCCGTGAACGTATGAACGTTCGCGACAACGAGGTGTTTACCCCAACCGACCTTATCAACGCAAAGACACTCTCATCGGTCATCAACTCCTTTTTTGGCACCAACCAGCTTTCGCAGTTCATGGATCAAACCAACCCCCTGTCGGAAGTTACCCATAAGAGAAGAATCTCAGCCCTCGGACCAGGAGGTCTTTCGCGCGAAAGAGCCGGTTTTGAGGTGCGCGACGTTCACTACACCCACTATGGTCGTTTGTGTACCATTGAAACTCCGGAAGGCCCCAACATCGGATTGATTTCCTCTTTGTGCGTTTATGCTAAAATCAATAAATTAGGATTCATTGAAACACCTTATCGTGTAGTAAACGAAGGTGTTGTTGACTTAAACAACGATCCTGTTTACCTTAGCGCCGAGGAAGAAGAGGATAAAATTATCGCGCAAGCTACCACTGCAATACAAAAAACCGGCCTCTTCGAAGAGGAAAGGATAAAAGTTAGGTATCTTGCAGATTACCCAATTATTGACCGCGAAAAGGTTGACTTAATTGACGTGGCACCGAACCAAATCGCGTCTATTGCAGCTTCATTGATTCCTTTCCTCGAACATGATGACGCCAACCGTGCCCTCATGGGATCTAACATGATGCGTCAAGCTGTACCACTTTTACAGCCTGAAACACCCATTGTTGGAACTGGAATTGAACGTTCTGTTGCCGAAGATTCACGCGTTCTCATCAATGCTGAAGGCGAAGGTGAGGTCATCTTTGTTGATGCTACTAAAATTACCATACGCTACGATAGAACTGAAGAGGAGAAAATTCTGAGTTTCGATGAAGATGTGAAAACTTATCATCTCACCAAATATATCCGAACCAATCAAAACACAAGCATCAACCTTAAACCTATCGTTCACAGAGGCGATCGCGTTACTAAAGGTATGGTGTTGTGCGAAGGCTACGCCACCCAAAATGGTGAGCTTGCTATTGGACGTAATCTAATGGTGGCTTTCATGCCTTGGAAAGGGTATAATTTTGAGGATGCCATCGTTATCTCGGAAAAGATTGTAAAAGATGACATCTTCACCTCTATTCACATCGAAGAGTTTTCACTCGAAGTAAGAGATACCAAACGCGGCATTGAAGAGCTTACCAATGACATTCCAAACGTAAGTGCCGAAGCCACCAAGGACCTCGACGAGAACGGCCTCATCCGTATTGGTGCCGAAGTTACTGAAGGCGACATCCTGATTGGAAAAATTACTCCTAAAGGAGAAAGCGATCCAACACCAGAAGAGAAGCTCCTCAGAGCCATATTTGGCGACAAGGCAGGTGACGTAAAGAACGCCTCATTGAAAGCACCACCGTCAATGAAAGGTGTTGTTATTGACAAAAAATTGTTCTCGAGAGTCATCAAAGACCGTAAATCGAAAGCCAAAGATAAAGATTTGGTTCAAGAGCTTGAAGAACAGTTCAACCGTCAATCTACTGACCTTAAGAATAAACTGGTTGACAAATTGTTGATGATTCTCAATAACAGAACATCGCAAGGCGTGATGAATAACTACAAAGAAACCATCATTCCTAAAAAAGCCAAGTTTACCCAAAAATCGTTGTTGGCTATTGACTTTGCTTCTATTAATCCTAATAAGTGGACCACCGACAAGGAGGACAACGAAAAGATTAAAACGCTCATTCACAACTACAACATCAAACACAAAGAGTACTACGGGATTTACAACCGTAAAAAGTTTGTGGCTACCGTAGGTGATGAACTGCCCAATGGCATTGTTCAGATGGCTAAAGTGTATGTAGCTAAAAAACGTAAACTCAATATTGGTGATAAAATGGCCGGTAGGCACGGTAATAAAGGTATTGTTGCCCGTATCGTGCGCGAAGAGGACATGCCTTTCTTAGAAGATGGCACACCTGTTGACATTGTTTTGAACCCGCTGGGTGTTCCCTCGCGTATGAACCTTGGACAGATTTACGAAACTGTTTTGGGTTGGGCAGGAGCTAAACTCGGTGTTAGATTTGCTACCCCTATCTTTGATGGAGCGCATATTGACGAAATCAACGGCTACCTGACCAAAGCAGGACTTCCCGAAAACGGAAGCGTCTATCTTTATGACGGAGGAACCGGTGAGCGCTTCGATCAGCCGGCAACGGTGGGTTACATTTATATGTTAAAACTCCATCACATGGTTGACGACAAAATGCACGCACGCTCCATCGGGCCTTACTCCCTGATTACACAGCAGCCACTTGGAGGTAAAGCCCAATTTGGGGGACAGCGCTTTGGTGAGATGGAAGTTTGGGCCCTCGAAGCCTTTGGCGCAAGCAACATCTTGCAGGAAATTCTCACCGTTAAATCGGATGATGTTGTGGGTAGAGCCAAAACATACGAAGCCATCGTGAAAGGCGATAATATGCCAACTCCGGGCATACCCGAATCGTTTAATGTACTCATCCATGAGCTTCGCGGTTTAGGCCTCGAAATAACTTTCGACTAAAAAATCATTATGCAGCCTCAGTTTCTGGGGCTGCATTTCACAATCTTTTAACTAACAGATCACAACAATATGGCTTTCAGGAAAGACAGTACGATCAGCAGTAACTTTTCAAAAATAACCATTAGCCTTGCTTCTCCCGAATCCATTCTGGAACGTTCGAGTGGCGAGGTCCTCAAACCTGAAACAATCAATTACAGGACATACAAACCCGAACGTGATGGGTTGTTCTGTGAACGCATTTTCGGACCAGTAAAAGACTGGGAATGTCATTGTGGCAAATACAAACGTATCAGATATAAAGGAATCATTTGCGACCGTTGCGGTGTTGAAGTTACTGAGAAAAAGGTAAGAAGAGAACGGATGGGACATATCCAATTGGTAGTTCCTGTCGCACATATTTGGTATTTCCGCTCATTGCCCAACAAAATTGGTGCTTTGCTTGGATTGCAAACCAAAAAACTCGATATGATCATCTATTATGAAAGATATGTGATCATTCAGCCGGGTATAAAATTAGAGGCAGGCCTGCAAGTGATGGACTTCCTCACTGAGGAAGAATATATTGATATAGTTGAAGCTTTGCCTGCTGACAATCAGCATCTGCCTGATTCTGACCCCAATAAGTTTATTGCCAAAATGGGGGCAGAAGCAATTCACGATTTGTTGGCGCGCCTCGATTTGGATCAAATTTCCTTCGACCTGCGTCACAAAGCCAACACTGAAACTTCGCAACAACGTAAACAAGAAGCCCTCAAACGCCTTCAAGTGTTTGAAGCCTTCCGCGATGCCCGCACCCGCATTGAGAATCGTCCAGAATGGATGATTACCAAAGTAGTTCCGGTAATTCCACCCGAACTTAGACCTTTGGTACCGTTGGATGGTGGACGATTTGCCACCTCCGACCTAAACGATCTTTACCGTCGAGTGATTATTCGTAACAACCGTTTGAAACGACTCATCGAAATTAAAGCGCCAGACGTGATCATGCGGAACGAAAAACGTATGTTACAGGAAGCTGTTGATTCGTTGTTCGATAACTCACGCAAGGCCAGTGCAGTAAAAACAGAATCAAACAGACCACTTAAATCACTCAGCGACAGCCTAAAAGGTAAACAAGGACGATTCCGTCAGAACTTACTTGGAAAGCGTGTTGACTATTCAGGTCGTTCGGTAATCGTTGTTGGTCCTGAACTGAACCTGAACGAATGCGGTATTCCAAAAGATATGGCCTCAGAGCTGTTTAAGCCATTCATCATCCGTAAGATGTTGGAGCGTGGCATTGTAAAGACAGTTAAATCAGCCAAAAAAATTGTTGACAGAAAAGACCCCATCGTTTGGGATATCCTCGAAAACATTCTTAAAGGCCATCCCATTTTGCTCAACCGTGCCCCTACCCTTCACCGTTTAGGGATACAAGCCTTTCAACCTAAGCTCGTTGAAGGGAAGGCCATTCAGTTGCATCCTTTGGTTTGTACTGCTTTCAATGCCGACTTTGACGGAGACCAGATGGCCGTTCACGTGCCACTTGGAAATGCTGCCGTTTTGGAGGCTCAAATTTTGATGCTGGCTTCACACAATATCCTGAACCCGGCCAACGGTGCGCCTATCACCGTTCCTTCTCAAGACATGGTTCTTGGATTGTACTACATCACCAAGGCCCGCAAAAGCACCCCTGAGCACCCTGTAAAAGGTGAAGGAATGCGCTTTTATGCACCGGAGGAAGTGATTATTGCCTACAATGAAAAAAGGGCTGACCTACATGCCATCATACATGTAAAAGTTGACATCAAAGAAGGTGATGCCATTGTGAATAAACTCACCGAAACAACAGTGGGTAGGGTTCTATTTAACGAAGTAGTTCCAAAAGGATATGGATTTGTAAATCAACTTCTTACAAAAAAATCATTGCGCGACATCATCGGTTCGATGGTGAAAAAGCAAGGTACGGCAGCTGCGGCTAAGTTTTTAGATGACATCAAAAACTTAGGCTTTAAAATGGCCTTCAAAGGAGGACTTTCGTTTAACCTCAGCAATGTGAAAATCCCGACAGTGAAAGGTGAGTTGATCCGCCAGGCTGACGAGGAGGTTTCAGAAGTTCTGGCCAACTACAATATGGGATTCATCACCAACAACGAACGCTACAACCAAATTATTGATATTTGGACACATACCAACTCACGTTTGACCAATACAGTGATGACCAATCTGTCGCAAGACGATCAAGGCTTTAACCCGGTTTTCATGATGCTCGAATCAGGCGCGAGGGGTTCAAAAGAACAAATTCGCCAGCTTTCAGGAATGAGGGGTCTGATGGCCAAGCCGCAAAAATCAAGCGCCAGCGGTGGTGAAATTATCGAAAACCCTATTTTGTCCAACTTTAAAGAAGGGCTGTCGGTACTAGAGTACTTCATCTCAACCCACGGTGCACGTAAAGGTTTGGCCGATACCGCGTTGAAAACTGCTGATGCTGGTTACCTCACCCGTCGTTTGGTTGACGTATCACAAGATGTTGTTATCACCGAAAGAGACTGTGGTACATTGCGTGGATTAACAATTTCGGCTCTCAAAAAGAGTGAAGAAGTTGTAGAAACCCTTTACGACAGAATATTAGGCAGGGTAGCCCTTCACGATGTTTATCATCCCCAAACAGGAGAATTGATTCTTCTCGGAGGCGAAGAAATCACTGAAGAGCTTGCGGTTGTCATTGAAAACTCACCCATTGAAGGTGTTGAAATCAGATCGGTGTTGACCTGCGAATCCAAGCAAGGCGTTTGTGCCAACTGCTATGGACGTAATCTTGCCTCAGGTAAACTGGTTCAAAAAGGTGAGGCTGTGGGTGTTATTGCGGCACAATCCATCGGTGAACCGGGAACGCAGCTTACATTACGTACTTTCCACGTAGGAGGTACGGCAGGTAACATCGCCATTATGTCGAAAGTTGAAGCCAAATTCGATGGTATCCTTGAATTAGAGGAGTTAAGAGCCGTTGAAACATCACGTGATGGGCAAACCGTTGACGTTGTCATTGGACGCTCGGCCGAGATGAAGATTGTTGATAAGAAAACAGGCATTGTGCTCACCTCAGGAAATATCCCCTATGGCGCCAATTTGTTTGTTAAAAATGGCGCCGAAGTTAAAAAAGGCGACCGTATAAGCGATTGGGATCCTTACAACGCGGTAATCCTTTCCGAATATGATGGCAAAATCAGTTTTGAAAACATTCTCGAAGGCGTAACTTATCGCGTTGAATCGGACGAACAAACGGGCTACAATGAAAAGGTAATCATCGAAAGCCGAATCAAAGCGAAGAACCCCTTTATCAAAATTTTAGACAAAGACAATGTTCTCATCAAGACCTACGACATTCCTGTGGGATCGCACATTGTAGTTGAAGAGGGCGACCGCATCCAAGCAGGAGGTATGTTGGTAAAAATTCCAAGGGCGATTGGCAAGTCGGGCGACATCACCGGAGGTCTGCCGCGCGTTACCGAATTGTTTGAAGCACGTAACCCTTCTGAACCAGCCGTTGTTTCTGAGATTGATGGTGAAGTGTCGTTTGGCAAAAAGCTCAAAAGAGGTAACCGCGAAGTGATTGTTACTTCAAAAACCGGAGAAGAAAAGAGTTATTTGATTCCAACGTCGAAACAAATTTTAGCTCAGGAAAACGACTTTGTAAAAGCAGGCACACCCCTTTCGGAAGGAGCAATGACACCAGCCGACATCTTGGCCATTAAGGGACCCATGAAGGTTCAGGAATATATCGTGAACGAAGTTCAAGAGGTATATCGCTTACAAGGTGTGAAAATCAACGACAAACACTTTGAAGTTATTGTTAGACAAATGATGCGCAAGGTGGAGATCGAAGATCCGGGTGATACACGTTTCCTCGAAGGCGAGCTGGTGAATAAAACTGATTTTCAGGAAGAAAATGATGAAATCTTTGGCAAAAAAGTAATTACCGATCCAGGTGATTCCGAGCTTATGCACCATGGGCAAATCATTACTGCACGTAAGATGCGGGACGAAAACTCGATTCTCAAACGCAGAGACAAAAAACTCATTGAAGCGCGTGACGCCAAACCTGCCACTGCATTCCAAGTTCTGCAAGGTATCACGAGAGCATCGCTGCAAACCAATAGCTTTATTTCTGCTGCTTCGTTCCAGGAAACGACCAAGGTACTCACCCAAGCCTCCATCAATGCAAAATCGGACGAACTGAGAGGTTTGAAAGAGAACGTAATTGTTGGACATAAAATTCCTGCCGGAACCGGATTGCTCGAGTACGATGACCTGATTGTTGGTTCAAGGGCTGAGTATGAAGCTGTTATGGAAGCTACCTCACAAAAACTTAAAATTGGTAGCGACAAGAGTAGATAAATAATTTCGGTTTTCCTTTGGTTCAAAAGACCAAAGGAAAACCGTATAATACAAAAAATGATGACAGACAATAAAAATCAAATCAATATTGAGTTAAGTGAAGAAGTTGCCGAAGGGATTTATTCTAATTTGGCCATCATCACTCACTCCCATTCGGAATTTGTGGTTGACTTTGTGAAATTGATGCCAGGTGTGCAAAAAGCCAAGGTGAAATCAAGGATTATTTTAACCCCTGAACACGCCAAAAGACTTTATAAAGCTTTGCTTGATAACATCAAAAAGTATGAATCCATCCACGGAACCATTAAAGAATCAAGTGGCGATGGAATGCCACCTTTTTCGCTGGGCGGCCCTACCGCGCAAGCATAAAAATAAAAAAAGGCCTTCAGAAATGTTGGCCTTTTTTTATTCCACCCGCTCAACCTGATAATCGGTGAGATCATCGAGATACAGTAAAAAAGCTTCGATAGGTTTTGGTTGTAAATCGCTCACCACCTGGACATATTGTTTCATCTGCCGTTGATGATGAGCGTCTTTTGTGCCGGTTTTATAGTCGAGTAACACCACCTTTTCCGAAAACTCAACATAGCGATCAGTACGATAAATCTTACCTGTCTTTGCTAAAAGCTCGACTTCAGTTTTCACCTTTACTTCGGGAGAAAACAGAGGAGCTATGGCTGCGTCGTTCTGTAGTCGCAGCAACAAATCAGTCAAAGCAACTGACTGTTCTGTATTCAAATAACCATTTGAAACATAGCGTTGAAGCACTTGAACGGCATCGGACCAGATTTTAATCTGAGAAAATATTTCATGAATTAGATTTCCATAAGCTTGAGCTTCATGGCATTTTTCAAACTTGGCCATGGCCGGCTCATGGGCCACCATTAAACGACCGTTCCACTCCTCCGACACAAACATCAAATTTGTTGCAGGTACTTGTTGCAGTGCAATTTGGGGTTCTTTAGGGCTATCTAAATCATTTCCAATGATATAACTTTTAGAGTCATCACTCCACAAACCTTTATTGACGAGATAATCTTTAAAGAAAAAAGGAAAAGAAAAGTTGACGCTCGTTGGCACATCAGCCAAAACAAACAAACGATCTACTGCCCGGGTAAAAGCCACATAAAGCATATTGACGCTATCTAACTTGGTTTTATCGCTTTCCGCATCATAAATATGGCCAAACGTTGTGCTTTGGAGCGTTTTATTTGCACTGACAAATCCTGCATTTAAACCTTCAATGCCCTCATTACTAAGGTCTAACCAAAGATTTTTTTTGGTTGTTTGGGAAACGGATTTATTGGCAAAAGGGAAAATCACCACAGGAAACTCCAATCCTTTAGCTTTGTGAATCGTCATCACTTTAACGGCATCCATGCTATCAGGAATCACCACTGACTTGCTGTTTCCTTCTTGTCGCCAATAGTCGAGAAAAGCGTCTAAGCCTTTCTGCTCCTTTGTTTGAAAACCATAAATCTCGTCCAAGAAAAACTGGACATAAGGATCGGCAGGGATTTGAAGCTGTAAGAGCCTAACAAGTTTTTCAGCCAAATCATAAATACCGGTGCCGGGCATTATTTCTTGCCAGCTTATCAAGTTTTTTAGATATGAAATTTGTGCTGACGAACTCATTTCGTTATAAAAATTCATCCAATTTGAATCTGGTGTATTTGTATCGTAAGCCGGACTGCTGAAAAGGTTCATCAGCAATTCAAAACGGTTGAGTGTATTTTGTGGATAGGCATAAAAAACCAGAGCGTTATATATCAAACGCACTGATGAAGAGGCATTTAACAACAAGGAATCAGCAGAAACCACAGCCATTCCTTGAGAAGCCAGAAACCTGGCAATGGTATTTCCAACAGCGTTGTTGTAAACAAGAACGGCAATATCGCGAAGCGCAAAACCGGCTTCAAGCTGACTGTAAATAATTTCGATGACACGCTTCAAAACGAGCGCATCCATGTCAGCATCCTTGTCGAAAAAATCGAAGCTAACCGTTCCTGACTTTGCTGTTTGAAAAACTTTTTGCTTTTGATTGTGGAAAACCGTTTGAAGTGTGGTAGGGAGCTTTTGCAAAAGAAAATCAAAAAAATCATTATTGAATTCAACGATGTCCTTAGCCGAGCGGTAGTTAGTATCGAGATTTTTTTCAACATAGTTTTGCTTCAGCAGCTGCTGAATGCGCAAAAGATTCAGATTTTCGTTGGCGCGAAAAATTTGAGGCAATAGTAAAAACTGTTGAAATTCACCATTTCTAAAGCGATAAATAGACTGCTTCCCATCGCCCACAATGAGGTTTTGATGGCCCGATGCCAACGAATTTTCAATTAAAGGCAGGAAATTTTGCCATTGAAGAACCGAAGTATCTTGAAACTCATCAAGTAAAAAATGACGGTATTTCTCGCCCAAGCGTTCGTAAATGAAAGCTACGGCACTGCTTTGCAAAAGTTCGGCCACACGCTTATTAAATTCACTAATATGGACCAACTGTTTCTGCGTGATGATGGCCTGCATCGTTTCCATGATTTTCGATTGGAGTGCAAAGCCGTGTATGTTTTTATGCAACAACTTGAGCAGAAGAAAGCGCGAAAAAGTACTTTCATACCAATTTTCCAACGCCTTAAATTCAGATAGAACCGATATTTCGATGCCGGCAAAAGCAGCAAGAACAGCCTTATCGGTAGATTTATTCACGAAAGGAGAGTCAGATTGAAAACCGGTATGAATCGTTTTAGCTTCAAAAATGGATTGCAACTCGCCTTGGGAGATGCGCTGCAATACAGGGCCAATCCCCCTTGTTTTTCCGACCAGACTTTCAGGCGCAATACCGGCACTTTGAAGTAAATCGAGGATATTTTGCGCTTTTGAACGAAAACCTGCTTCAATACGGGAAACCTCAGCACCAATGTGTTTTCGGATGGCCCACCAATGTTTATCTTCAGTGGCGGAGGTTGTATTCATCATCAAAAAAGCTTCCTCACCAATCAATTCCTCCGCATAACTTTTCAAGGCCCTGTCCACCTTCCAATCACCTTCTTCTTCCACGCGATTCATGACAAAATCAATGATCACCTCTGTGATAAAGGCATCGGAACCCACTTTTTCCATCAAATCGTTCACCACTTCGCTCAATAAAACACGACTGCTCAGTTCAACATTAAAAGCCGAGGGCAAGGCAAGCTCGCGCGCAAAAGTGCGCACCAAACGATGGGTAAATGCATCAATGGTACCAATATTAAAGTCACTGAAATTATGCAAGATAGCACTAAAAGCAAGGGTTGCATTTCGGGCCATTAGCACCTCATCGGTAAGTCCGTGTTTTGCCAATTGAACAACAAGCACTTGACGGGCCTTGCTTGATTTTGCTTCAGCCGAACTCAGTAACCAAAGTGCTTGTATCACCCGTGCTTTGAGCTCGTTGGCAGCTTTATTGGTAAAAGTTATGGCTAAAATATGGCGATAAAGGCTCGGTTTCCTCAACACCAAGGCGAGGTATTCGAGTACCAAAGTGAAGGTTTTTCCCGAACCGGCCGATGACTTATAAACAATCAGCGACATTAGTGTTGTAAAATGAATTTTGATTGAAACAGCTTGTTAGATTGTCGTATCTCAATAAGGTACAGTCCGTTAGGGAAGGTAGAAAAATCACCTTGGAGTTGATACCGAGACTTGAAAGTATCGGATTTTTCAACCACTTCTTCATATACCAACTGCCCTGTGGTGTTCGATATGCGTATCAAAGCTGTTTCTTGATCTAAACGATCGAACTCAACACTCAAATGTTGTGAAACCGGATTGGGGAAAACGTTTAACTTCGATATTTCTTTGCGTGAATCCAATCCCACGGTCAAGTCGCGATACACATCAGCATAAAAGACCGTCGTTCCCAACAAATCATCTTGGGTACATTGCAGCACCGGGACTTTTTTATTCTTTGCTAACCACTTATATTCGATATAGTTACGTTCAATTTTAAACCCTTGACTTGCAGTATCTGCATACAAGCTGTCGAATTCCTGAACGATTGACTTGAGTCGAATCACATCAAAAGTTCCGTAAGGAGTTGTTATTGAGCCCCATCCATCAACTTCGGTTTGGCGGTTACGTTCAATGGAAATAAAACCAATGTCGGGGATACTGAGTTCCGACAGCGCAGTGGAAGCGTAGGTTTGGCCCATGTTGAGCGGGAAGTTATAAATGACATCCGGTGTACTAAATTTTAGAGGCACCGGAATACCCGAAAACAAGATACCGTACCCAAAATCTTTAAATGAGTTTGTTGACCGGTTAAAGAACTGATAAGCATTATCAATTTGGATGCCCGGAAGCAGTTCGCCCAGCGCGACTTTCTGAACCACGTTGGCACTGGCGAAAAAACTGGGCCAAAGCAAAACCGGCGTTTGTTTCACGGTTAAAAAAGTATCCAATCGTTGCGATGCAGCTGTCAGAGTTGAAAAATCCCATGTCTCATTGGAGCCGGTGCGCGAAAAGTCGAAGTTCTCAAAATTAAGTGCAAAGCTGGTGCGAACGGTATCGCCTGCAACCGGCATATCTGCGCTTGTAATGGTAATTTGCGCTTCGGTTTGAAGATAAATCATTGAAGCAAAGACGATTGCAAATAGCGTAATTTGTTTCATGGTGGTGTGTTTTTTGTTTTCTTTTTCTTACGATAAAATAATTCATTAAAAGCGTCGAACTCTTGTCGGTACGACACGCCGATGCCTTGAGTATAAGGCGAATAATTGTCGAATATACCAAAATTGAGCCAGGAGCTATGGTTGGAATGGTTAAATCCTTTCATTCTAAAACGTCCGTCCTCGGTCAGTTTCACGCTAACATCCACGTCTCCAACGATATTGCTGGCATTCTGATTTACTCCTTTATTGTTGGAAACGCCAAAGTTACCTTCAATAGATACCCGATCGTTGAAAAGCTGTGTTGAAAGTGCCACTTCCAACTCTTCGTTGGTGAGCTCATCACCGGGGCGATAGTTCAGTCCGATATCGAAATCCTTACTGATTTGCGAGAGCAGTCCACTTAGCTGACCCGAAAGCATCTCGAAAGTTGAGTTGGTTATGGAAGAGTTTCCAATATTGGTGTTGGCAAATCCACCCAACACTAAAAGGGACACCATTTGCTGGGTCATTGCGGCATCGTTGGTTGTGTCAATCACATTGAAAACCCTTTGCTCAACATCAGTATCAGAACCGGGAAGCGCAAAGCTAAAACGAATATCAGGATTAAACAACTGGTTGGTTAGGTGTATGATACAGTCAACGTTGATGCGATTACGCAGGCTCGAAGTGGTATCTATTCCCAATCCGGCCAGCGACGCTTTGACGCGATAAACGCCTTTCACGTCAATATCGGCCTCCATAGGATCGCCGGTCCAGGTAATTCTTCCGCCCTCCATTAGGTTAAAGCGTTTTTTGAGGATGTTTTCAAAGGTAAAAGTAAACAAGCCATTGTTGACAAAGTAATCGCCGTTGAGGGCAAAATTGCCGGCATTGTTGACCTCCAAAGTGAGGTTTCCTGCACCACGGGCTTCGAGGCTACCCATATCGTAGGGCAAAAAAATCTTCACAAAAGCATCAGGGGTAATTTCAGTTTCGAGGTTGATGCTAAATCCGGTGTTGGCTATCGGAGCTAAAAAAGGCCCCATCATTAACGAGTCTAACTTATTATTATCACGCAAGTTAACAAATCGAATAAAATCACTGCTGCCAACCGTTCCTGCCGTATTGAGCGGAATCACAATACTGGTTCCCTTCTGGCTGATGACCTTCATGCCCATTTCAATATTGTCCAAAGGGCCTTTGATGAGCACCTCGCCCGTTGCGACGGCAGAGCCATAAAACAGTTCGTTTTGTTTAGGTCCGGTGTTGAGGGCAAGTAAAGTTTCAGGCTGAATTCGAATATTGAAAGCCCAATCGAGCAAATGGTTGTGGGAAATGGTTCCGTTCACCACTGCTTTACGTCCGGCAGTATCAAACAATATGAGATTATTAACAGGAATAAGTCCCGGTTTTATTTCAAGCGCGTGTTGTAGCGAATACTTCACATTGAGGTAATCAATCAAAAAAGATGTACGTGCGAAGCTGAGTTGACCTTCAACAACAGGTTTCAACAACTCGCCTTTGATAGTGAAATCGCCAGATGCAAACCCCTCAAGCTTGCTGATAATACCCACCATAAATTGATTAAGCACCCTTAAACGAAAGTTTTCAAGGCTCAAATCCATAGCAATATTGTTCTTTTTCCGGTTGGGATAGTAAAATCCGCGAAGATTTAACATGCGACTCGCGCCGGTATTTCCGGCATTGATGATCTGCATATTGGCGTAAATGGACTCATCGGTATTGCTCCAATTGCTCAACAAACGGGCATCGCCAAGTTTTTCCTTGTTTAGACCCAATGAGGTAATATGCAGATTAGAGGCAAAATAAGGATTATTCAAAACATTGGCCAGCACCAAATCGCCATTGATGACACCATCGAGGTCGAAACCGACGGTTCCTGTGATAACATCAAAAGCCGAAACATCCCAATTGTCGAACACCGCAACCAATGAATCCTGCTCTCGCAATGGGAGAGTACCCTCCAAACCAAGGCTGCTTTTTCCCATCTGGAAGGTAAACTTTTCAATGCGAGTAACCGCTTTTTCAAAATAGATATGATTTTCAGGACTCAGTTTTACGACCGAATCATTGATGACAACGTCAGCAAAGTCTAAGTTGGCATGACCAATTTTGTCGTCTGTAAGCCAGTAATTCCCTTTCACCAAGCCTTTGTTGAGCATTTTTTTACGTTGATTGTCCCATAGCAATTGAAAAGAAATGTTGTCCTTATTGGCTTCCAACGACAACCGTGGCTTCTCGATTCCAAAATCAATAGAATCACTTGAAACAGCCTTCTTGAAGATTAGATCAGCCATTTCCAAGCTCATGTTCAACCGTTGCATGTCTGATCGCATCAGCAGATAAGGCATCTCCATTTGCACTTCGCCAAAGCGAATCCAGTCGCTACGGAAAGTGGTATTAAGCACCTGACTCTTTTGTGTGAGCACGCCCGAGAAATTGGTGTTGGGCGCAATGGCAATGGAAGGAGCCAAAAAGTGCATAATGGCTTTGGGATTTTTAAACTTCAAATTGAAATAAAAATCCTGAAGAAAACTGCTATCCAAAGATGGAAGAGAACTTTGTAAGAAATTAAATGCTACATAATGGTTTAAAAAACGACTAAAAGAGGCTTCCAATGCGCTCCACTTAAAGATTCCACCCATTTCAAAATCCAAAATATCTGAAGTGATGTTGCATTTGCGGCCAAGATAGGCGTCTTCGATAAGATCTAACTCAAAGTTTTGAAGCATCAAAGCCCCTTGCTCATTGACAAATGTTAAGTTTCGGAATTGAACATTGCCCAAGAAATCATCTAAGCTAAGACCTGAAAACTCAGCATCTATCTCGGTAGAAAGCTTCGCAACGCTATCATTATTCACAAGATGCAAAGCAGACAAATGCGCATACCCAATTTTTGAATGGATGGTATAAACGGGCTGCTTTTCACTTAAATCGGCCGTTCCTTGAAATTCAATGTTGATTCTACGGTCGTCTTGAATAGAAAACTCAGCGGAAATATTGCCGTTATTTAAGCTTGCCTTTACCGGAATCTTATTCAAAGAGTTGCCCATCAAGCCCATACTCTGGATGTTGGCCTGCGCTGTTGCTTGAACCTCATCCAAGTCAACACCTGAGCCATCTATCTGCGCACTCATGCTGATATTACCAAGCACTTCGGTTTGATCAAGAAGTTTTCCTAAAGCCAAACTTTTGGTGTTGAGCGTGAGATTGTAACGGGGAATTCCGGTGATGGGATTGGTTCTAAAAGTAAGATCGCTTGCAAGGCGTCCAACATCGGTGTTGGCCAGCACACGCGTAGAAAAATCGGTGTAACTCCCGCGGAAAACACCCTCCAAATAAATCCTTCCTAACGGTTCGAGCTGCAAGGGCAATTGCAGATATCGGCCTTCAATTGGTATTGCAAATTGTTCAATATCGGCTATTTCTGTTTGAAGCCTATCTACATTAAGTACAATATCTGAAGTAAAAAAGTCGGGTAAACCTTTCATCTTCAGGTCGCCTTTAAAAGTGGTCTGATCACCAAAACTAAAGCTCATGGCTTGCGTACTAAAATCAGACACCGTTCCGTCAAACTTACCCGAAAAGGCAATGAGGTTGGGCATTTCAAACATCACCGGGGCAAAATAACCCACATCGGCCAAATAAAATGCAGAAGGCTGCACATCGGCTGTGATGCGAACAGAATCAATAAAATCGAGATAGGCGGCATAGCCATTGTATGTAAAGCTAAGTTGCATTTGCACAGACGAACGCGGAGTGATCAACTTCAGGCGATCAACAAACAGCCCACCGGAATGAATGCTCACTTTTCCTTTGAGCATTTGAATGTTAAGACCACTTCTTTCAATAGCTTTCATCATTTGGATGTCAGCTTCAATGGAATCATTGAAAACAGAAACGTCAACCATTTCCAAAAAAATATCTTTTACAACAATATTACTGTAATCCATTTCCAAAATACTGTCATTGGCCTTGTCTTCAATGGTGTAACGAAAAGCCCCATTTTCGAGCTTTAACTGCTGAAAAAACAAGGGATAGGTAGCTGACGCAAGGGTGTCGCCTTTTCGCGTAATAAAGTGATCAACTATGAATTCGTAATTCAGATTAGCCTCTCCTTTGTACTGCATCAATCTGGCCTCGAAGTTCTTCAACATGAAACTTTTAATGTGCAATCCCTCGTTTATTTTCCACGGCAAAATGGCTACACTAAGCTCCTCTGCCTCGAGCAATGTGCTGTCATGCCGATCACTTACATGTAGTTTTTGAATGTTCAAAGCCAGATCGAAGTCAAGAAAAAAACTTCCAATTGTAATTTTAGTATCCAATTTTTCGGAAAAATACCCGGCTACCGTTCGTGCCATAAAAGTTTGGACAAAGGGGGTGCGCATGATCACAAAAAGACTGATGGGCACTGCCACCAGCGTGATCAAGAACATCAAGACGATATCTCTGAGCTTTTTTTTGATATTTTTGCAGTTTTAAAATAATGAACATCTACATTTTAGGCATCGAATCGTCCTGCGATGATACATCAGCTGCTGTTTTAAACAATACCAAAGTATTGTCCAACATCATTGCGAATCAGCAGGTACACGAAAAGTTTGGTGGCGTGGTTCCCGAGCTGGCTTCGAGGGCACATCAGCAAAACATTATCCCTGTGGTTGAAACTGCCTTGAAAGAGGCAAATATAGATAAAAAACAAGTTAATGTTGTAGCTTTTACGCGCGGACCGGGACTTCTGGGTTCCTTGTTGGTTGGCAGTTCGTTTGCGAAAGCTTTTGCTATGGCCACCAACGCTGCACTTGTTGAAATTGATCACATGGAAGCCCATATTTTGGCTCATTTTATCACTACCGATGAGGTCAACGACAGGCCAACTTTTCCGTTTCTTTGCCTCACTGTTTCGGGTGGACACACACAAATTGTGGTGGTCAAAGATCACTTTGAGATGGAAATTATTGGCAAAACCATTGACGATGCCGCCGGTGAAGCCTTTGATAAGGTAGCAAAAATAATAGGGTTACCATACCCGGGTGGGCCGTTGATTGACGAATGGGCACAAAATGGAAATCCGAATCGTTTCGCCTTTACCGAACCTAAGATTGGCGGTTTGGATTACAGCTTCAGTGGATTAAAAACCAACATCCTATATTTTTTAAGAGACCGCTTAAAAGAAGACCCCGATTTTATCACCAACAATAAAGCCGATCTTTGCGCCTCAGCACAAAATGTTATTGTCAATATCTTGATGAAAAAGCTCATTTTGGCCGGCAAACAAACCGGCATCAAACAAGTTGCCATTGCCGGAGGTGTTTCGGCCAACTCAGGATTGAGAAAAGCCATCCAAGCTGCGGCTGCAAATTACGGCTGGAAAGTTTATATTCCAAAAGCAGAATTCAGCACTGATAATGCCGCCATGATTGCCATTGCGGGTTATTTTAAATACCTTAGAAATGAACTGGCCGATCAACAAGTGAAGCCGTATTCCCGCCAAAATACGCGTTAAAAAACCAACAAAAGAACCACTATGAATTGGGAACAACTTCTTTCGGCCCAACGTTTAAGCTCCAGCTCGCTTCCCGAAGACATTCGCAGCCAGTTTCAACGCGATTACGACCGCATCATCTTCTCAAGTCCATTCAGACGACTTCAAAACAAAACACAGGTTTTCCCCCTTCCGGGAAGTGTTTTTGTTCATAATCGCCTCACGCACAGCCTCGAAGTAGCCAGTGTAGGACGATCCTTAGCCAACATTGTGTTGAGACAACTGTATCAACGACCAGAGTTAAAAAACAATCAACTGCTTTTGGAATTGGGTTCAATTGTTTCTGCTGCCTGTTTGGCCCACGATTTGGGCAATCCGCCTTTTGGCCATTCCGGCGAACAAACCATTAGTAATTATTTCAGCGAAGGTAACGGCAAATCGCTCCAAAGCCAACTGAAAGAAGAAGAATGGTCTGACCTCACAGCCTTTGAAGGCAATGCCAATGCTTTTAGAATCCTCACCCACCAGTTTGAAGGTCGCCGCAAAGGAGGTTTTGCCCTTACTTACGCCACGCTTGCAGCCTTAGTGAAATACCCCTACCCTTCTTTTCCACCGGATGAAAACAAAAAGAAATACGGCTTCTTTTATTCCGAAATCAACACTTTTGAACGTATTGCCCAAACCTGTGGCGTACCCCTTCTTGATGCTGACAAAAAGATTTACGCACGTCATCCGCTCGTTTATCTCGTTGAAGCTGCTGATGACATAAGTTATTTGATCATGGATATTGAAGATGCCCACAAGCTCGGAATCTTATCCACGGAGCAAACCGAAGAACTGCTCATGGCATTTTTCGATCCTTCGATCAACGCTCAAACGATGATCAATAAAGAGCACGCTTACAACGAAGTTTCCGACACCAACGAACGCATAGCTTTCCTCAGAGCCACCACCATCAACCTGTTGGTAAATGAAGCAAGTAAAGTTTTTATGTCACATTATGATGAGATTATGAATGGTCAGTTCACTTCATCTTTGGTAAAACAACTGCCCGGACATTACCAAATCGCGTTGAATGCTTGCCGAAGTTGGAGTGTGAAAAAAATCTACAATCACCCTTCGGTCATCAAAATTGAACTCACCGGTTTTAATGTTATTGGCACCTTGATGGATGAGTTTGTACAAGCAGTGTTACATCCCCAAAAAAGCTACAACGGAAAGTTACTTTCCTTGTTACCTCAACAATTCCGCAGCAAAAGCGACTCGCTTTACGTGCAGCTTCAATCAGTGTTGGACTTTGTTTCGGGCATGACTGACCTTTACGCCATGCAGCTGTACAAAGATTTGCGCGGCATCAGTTAATTCCTACATCAGTCAAAACGTTAAAGTTGTGGGGCAAATGTGTAATATTGCATCTTTAAATATGAATCATGGCAAAACATCGCTTTCAACAAGATAAAGAAATTGCTGATTTTGAAACAATTACAATTCAACAACCACAAGATAGCGAAGGCGAAGTGGTCTATACGCTGATGCGATTAAAAAAAGAAAAGAACAGCCCAATAGTGGCCTTACATGTTCATGGTTTTAACGACTATTGTTTTCATCTGGAAACTGCTCAGCGTTTCGACGAAAAAGGCGTTGATTGGTATGGAATTGATTTGAGAAAATCGGGCAGGTCCTTTCGTTCGCACCAAAAATTCAATGGCCTCAACGCTTTGGAAGAGTATTCCGCCGACCTTAAAGCAGCTTTAAAAGTTATTAGAGATGAGGGGGCAAGCTTTGTGCTTTTGATGGGACACTCCTTGGGCGGACTGGCAGTCAGCCTGTTTGCCGCCGAAAACACCGGAAAAGGTTGGTTTGATGCTGTATTTCTCAACAGCCCTTTTTATGAACAAAACAAAGATATTGTTACCAAAAAAGCACTCATTCCCATCGTATCGGCCCTCGCCAAAAGATTTCCAAAGCTGCCGGTTCCGGGAGGTTTTTCGAAGTTTTACGGACCAAGTTTGCACATCCATGAAAAAGGAGAGTGGGATTACAACCTGCAATGGAAGCCCCACGTTTCGGAGATGGTGCACGCCAGCTGGGTAAGAACGGTGTATCATGCACAGAAAAAGTTTAAACAAGGTATCCACATCCAAGAGCCGGTGCTGGTGATGTATCCCTCGAAAAGCGTTCGTGGTAGCAAGTGGAAAGAGGAATTTCACTTTGGTGATGCAGTTGTAAATGTCAACGACATTGCCGGCCTTGTGCATCATATTCATGGCTCTGTTCAAGTTAATGCCGTTGAAAATGCCAAGCACGACCTTTTTCTCTCTGTGCCGGAAGTACGTCAAAAAGTCGTTCAACTGCTTTTTGACTGGATGTCTCCGCTTAGTCTCAACTCACTTGAAAAAAAACAGCAGCAATAACTTCATTATCAGCTACATCATTATGAAAATAAAACCTCTGTTTCTGATCTTGCTGGTTGCTTTAATTGCCGGATGCACGCGTTCGGTTCAGCCGCTGGCCAACAGGTCAAAAAAAACATCCGCCCACCGCAACCCTAGTGTAGAAAAACACGAAAAGCCTTTGCCAAAAAACTTTCAGATTAAAGGCCGAAAAAAGGTCATTTTAGGCTGAGAAAACAAATGAGATTTCTGTATCGGCCAAAAAAAAAGCAGTATGAGATAAAACTCATACTGCTTTTTTATTGACTTCAAAGCAAGGATTAGGCCTCATCCATAAATGGATACCTAAAATCGGTTGGAGGATTGAAATTTTCTTTGATAGTGCGGGGAGAAACCCAACGCAAGAGATTGAGGTAAGAGCCTGATTTATCGTTTGTTCCAGATGCTCTGGCACCACCAAAAGGCTGCTGACCTACTACTGCTCCCGTAGGTTTATCATTGATATAAAAGTTTCCGGCAGCATTAACAAGGGCAATATTAGCCTCTTCAATGGCGGAGCGGTCAAGCGCTAAAACAGCACCTGTGAGCGCGTAAGGTGAGGTAGTATCAACCAGTTCCAGTGTTTCGGAATACTTTTCGGCATCATAAACGTAAACGGTCAAAACCGGTCCGAAAAGTTCTTCACACATGGTCACATATTTGGGATCGTTCGTCCTTAAAACGGTTGGCTGAATGAAGTAACCCTTTGATTTGTCGTAAGTTCCACCAAAAACCAATTCAACGTCATTGTCTTTCTTGGCATTGTCAATATAGGTTGCCAATTTATCGAATGAAGCTTCATCAATAACAGCTCCCATATAGTTGGTAAAATCTTCAACAGGACCAACTTTGATGGTTTTCAAATCGCGGAGCATCAACTCTTTCACTTCGGGCCACAGGTTATTGGGGATATATGCCCTTGAAGCTGCTGAACATTTTTGGCCTTGATACTCGAAAGCACCTCTAATCATTGCTGTTGCAACAACCTTTGCATCAGCACTTTTGTGGGCAATGATAAAATCTTTTCCACCAGTTTCACCAACAATTTTTGGATATGATTTGAGATTGGCAACGTTGTCGCTGATAGTTTTCCAAATTCTGACAAAAACATCGGTTGAACCGGTGTAATGGATCCCTGCAAAATCAGGATGCTGCGCTGTAATTTTTCCGGCAACAGGACCTGGAACAAAAACCAAGTTAATCACTCCGGCCGGGAGTCCGGATTCTTCAAAGATGTCCATAATCACACGTGCAGAATAAATTTGGGTGTTGGATGCTTTCCAAACTACAACGTTCCCCATCATGGCAGGAGCTGAAGGAAGGTTTCCCGAAATGGCTGTAAAATTAAAAGGTGTAAGGGCATAAACAAATCCCTCTAACGGACGATACTGCATTATGTTCCAAATGCCGTGGTCAGAAACAGGCTGATCCTTATATATTTCCGACATATAATGAACATTGAAACGAAGGAAATCGGCTAGCTCGCAAGCTGAATCAATTTCGGCCTGATGCACTGTTTTGGATTGGCAAAGCATGGTAGCTGCATTGATCTTGGCACGATATGGCCCTGAAACCAGATCAGCTGCACGTAAAAAAATTGCCGCACGATCTTGCCATGACATCGCTGCCCATTTGCTCTTGGCTGCCAACGCAGCATCAATGGCCATTGACACATGCTCAGCACCGCCTTGGTAGAAATACCCCAGCGTGTGGGCAGTGTCGTGTGGTGGACTGATGCGGACTTTATTCTCCGTTTTTACACGTTGGCCACCAATCACCATTGGTATTTCAATTTCTTTACTTCTCAGCTCTTTGAGCATGGCTTTAACCTCCATACGCTCAGCACTTCCGGGAGCATATGACTTTACTGTTTCGTTCCAAGGTTGCGGAACCTTAAAAAAACCATTGTTCATAATTTAATTTGTTGATTAAGTGATATTTACACTATTTTTTTAATAGTTCAAAACTAAGCAATTTTTCTTAACCGACAAGCTAAAATCGGTCGAAAACACGAAGGAATTTTATTTCTCCTACCGGAAATAAAAGAACGATTTGGCTGATTTGAATAAAAATTCAATTATAGTCATATAATGCTATATATGAGATTGTTATAATTTATAAAGATTATAAATAATGTTATTGATCAATTTCCTGCGAAAAAAAAGCATCAGATCCCGGGTAATTAAACTTTTCTTTTGCAACTTCCAACGGAAAAAGATAGTACGTTACAGTGGCTTGGGTGCATAAAATCCCGAATGCGTTACTGAGCTTGGCTTCAATGTCCACTAAACGACCTCGCTTGTGTGCAACAGCTGCTTCAAGCTGCAATGGGCCATCGTGAACATACACCGGTTTGAGGTATTTTACATTCATTTCGCTGGTTACTCCGGCGGTACCCACAACTGCTTGTACCACCCATCCGGCAATTTCATCGAGCAAAGTTGCTAAAATACCACCATGCAACACCTGGTGAAAGCCTTGATAATTGGCTTCGGGCTGCCATTGGCACAACACCCGATCGCCATCAAGTTCAAAACTTAGGTGCAATCCAATGAGGTTTTTTGGAGAACACCCAAAGCAAAAATGCTCCTTGTTCGGGAGATATGGATTATTGATTTTCATGTGTTTATGAATAAATAAAAAATGATTGCGATGGGGCTACTTCTTAGCGAATGATAAAGCCATTTTTAAAAGTAGTTTGTTTTACCACTTCGCCATTTTCGTCAAACTCAACCCAAAGCCCATCTTTTTTATCATCACTAAATGCCCCCTCGGTGCGCAGTTGGCCATTTTCAAAATAATCTACAAAACGACCTTCTTTTTTATTCATCACATAATTTTGCTCCGATTTCAGACCTCCATTGATGAAATACGTAAACTGTGGACCATTGAAAAGGCCTTCCTTATAGCTATAAGTGGCCATACGTCTGCCCTCTTCATCAAACCAGAATGAATTGCCTTCTTTCTGCCCGGCGGAGAACATGGTTTCTTCCTGCAACTGGCCACGTTCGTAATATGATTTTTTCATCCCATGCAACAAACCTTTCTTAAAATTCTCCTCCATGGTAACGCGTCCACCCGACCTAAAGGTTAGCTTCTGCCCGTTGAGTTGGTCATTCCAATATTGCGCCTGCATGGTGATGAAGCCATTTTTGTCCAATTCAACATACATGCCGTCCATTTGGCCATTGATAAAACCCTGAATAATATGAACTTGGCCATTTTCATACGTAGAATACCAACTACCAACTTGCTGACCCTTTTCCACCAAACCCCGACAAGTTTTGCCTCCCACAGTGAGCACATGTGTGCCATCGGGAAGATTTTTCACGTCGGTGCTGAACCTGGTTTGGGCATTTATTTGCAAAATGCTGAACATTAAAACGCTGAAAAAAAACAAGATTCTTTTCATATTCCTTTGATTGTAAGACATATATAAAAGCAAATCGCCAACTGCGAAGCAAGATGCGCAAAGTTAACGATTAATGCTATGTCCAGCTATAGCTTTCTTCAAAACATAGAGATAGAAGGAACAAAAATCCAAGAATGGATAAAGCTGCTCCTATTGAAAATTAAAGTTGATTTGAAAGTAAGGCTTATGAAAGCGGCGGTTTTGCAACAACATGACCATAAAGATCGAAGGGATCCGCTTCCGTAATCTTCACCCAGCAAAAGCTACCAATTTGAATTTGAACATCTTCCTTGATTATCAAGACTTCATTGTCAACTTCAGGCGAATCAAACTCAGTGCGCCCCACGTAATACTCTCCTTCAAGGCGATCCACCATCACTTGATAAATGGAACCAACCCTTTCGAGATTGATTTCGTGCGAAATGTTTTGTTGAAGCTGCATCAGTTTTTCAATACGAAGTGCTTTCACCTCATCAGGAACATCGTCATGAAGTTCATCAGCGGCAGTACCTTCTTCGGCACTGTAGGCAAAAACACCCATACGCTCGAAGCGGCTTTTTTTTACGAAATCGTACAATTCGCCAAATTCTTCCTCAGTTTCACCCGGATAACCAACAATAAAAGTGGTTCGAAAAGCCACACCAGGAATCTTTTCACGGATGAGGTTCATGGTGCGCATAGTTTCTTCTTTGTCAATGTTGCGCTTCATTGAGGCCAAAATTCTACTATTGATGTGTTGTAAAGGAAGGTCAATATATTTACAAATTTTGGGTTCGTTGGCAACAACCTCCATCACTTCTTCAGGAAAGCCATGTGGATAAGCGTATTGCAACCTTATCCACTCGATTCCATCCACTTTTACAAGCTCCCGCAACAGCTCAGCCAGGGCTCTTTTTTTGTAAATATCAATCCCATAATACGTTAACTCCTGTGCAATAAGAACAATTTCCTTAGCACCTTGTGCAGCCAACATGGTTGTTTCTTCAACTAAACTTTCGATACTACGCGAAATATGCCGACCTCTAATAAGCGGAATGGCACAAAATGAACAGCTGCGATCGCAACCCTCAGAAATTTTCAGATATGCAAAATGAGGTGAATTACTTAACAATCGGGTAGAGTTACAAAACCCAACATCTTCGGAATCAACGATTTCCTTCGACAACAACTCCGTAATCTCACTGAGCGCGTTCACGCCATAAAAAGCATCCACTTCGTGTAACTCTGCTTCAAGCTCTTTTTGGTAACGTTGTGCCAAACATCCCATGACGATCAGTTTGGATATTTTGCCCTTTTTGCGCAAGCGGGCATACGACAAAATGGTGTCCACCGATTCCTCTTTGGCATCTCCAATAAAACCGCAGGTGTTCACGATAACCACATCGGACGATTGTTCACTTTCGTGCAGCACTTGGTAGCCTAAGTTCATCAATTTGGCACCTAGAAACTCGGCATCTACTTTGTTTTTGGAACAACCTAAGGTGACCAAGTTTACTTTTTTTGCACACATAAATAATGAAAATTATGCTTTATCAAAAAGACTATCTACGAAAGCGGTTCTATTAAACACTTGCAGATCAGTCATTTTTTCACCTATTCCAATGTATTTCACTGGAATTTTAAATTGATCCGAAATTCCAATCACTACACCGCCTTTGGCCGTGCCATCAAGCTTGGTCAAAGCCAATGCGTTGACTTCAGTTGCCGCGGTGAATTGTTTGGCCTGTTCAATGGCGTTTTGGCCAGTGGAACCGTCTAAAACAAGAAGAATTTCGTGTGGGGCCTCGGGACTGAGTTTCTGCATCACCGTTTTAATTTTGGTGAGCTCCTTCATCAAATTTATTTTGTTGTGCAATCGTCCGGCAGTGTCAATAATCACTACATCTGCCGATTGGCTTATTGCTGATTTAAGGGTATCGAAAGCCACCGAAGCAGGGTCGGCTCCCATGCCTTGCGAAACAACCGGAACGCCGGTGCGTTCACCCCAAATCTTGATCTGGTCAACGGCGGCAGCACGAAACGTATCGGCGGCACCTATAACGACCGACTTGCCTGATTGTTTAAAATTATAGGCCAACTTTCCGATGGTAGTGGTTTTGCCCACTCCATTTACGCCCACCACCATAATCACATAGGGTTTGATGTTGGATGGGATTTCAAAATCGGCACCATCACCAGAATTGTTTTCTTGTAAAAGTGCGGCAATTTCTTCTTTGAGAATGCGATTTAACTCACTAGTGCCTAAGTACTTATCTTTAGATACCCGTTTCTCGATGCGTTCGATGATTTTGAGTGTCGTTTGCACACCCACATCAGAGGTAATCAAAATTTCTTCCAACTCATCCAACACCTCATCGTCCACCTTTGATTTGCCCACAAAGGCTTTCGATAATTTGGCAAAAACACTTTCGCGCGTTTTTTGCAAGCCACTGTCTAAGTCTTGCTTTTTCTCTTTACTGAAGAAGGAAAAAAGTCCCATAAGTTTGTTTTTCGTATTTACCTGAACGGTGCAGTCTTACATGTATTTTTTCCTTCAAAAGTTTTTATGATTCAGAGGGAAAGTTGGGGAATTGGTTTGAATAAAAACGTTGTTTGAAGCTACAAAAAACTATTTTTCTTGCTGTTGCTCCTCAATGGCTTTGTCATTAACACAAAACAGAAATGAGCTTTCCCATCAATATGAAAAAGCTCACCTCAACATGTTGAAAACACCATTATCTTTTGCTCATGAATTCCTGCACTTTGTCTTGAGGCACGATTGATTCGGTGAATGAATAAGCACCAGACTTGGGTGATCTTTTCATTCTGATAATTTTCGCAAACTCTTTACCTGTACCAGCTTGCAAGGTAGCAACTACTTTCTTTGCCATATCTCAAATTTATTTGATTTCTTTATGAACTGTCATTTTTTTCAAGATGGGGTTGAACTTTTTCAACTCCAATCTTTCGGGTGTGTTCTTCTTATTTTTTGTACTGATGTACCTAGAAGTTCCGGGCATGCCACTGGTTTTATGTTCAGTGCATTCCAGAATCACCTGAATTCGCGCTTCTTTTGATTTCTTAGCCATGCTGTTATCCTTTCTTTTTTCGGACGGCAAAAATATAAATTATATATGAATCTACCTAATTATTAGGCAAATTTTAAATTCGATTTTTTCTCTCACTCAAAAATGGACTGTATCCTGTAGTTTTCATATGTTGGTGGAGGTTTAATGCTGTAAAATATTTCGCACGTAAGGCTCTATACCGTTAAAGAAAAACTCAACCGCGAGCACCATCACAATAAGTCCCATCAGTTTCATCATCACTTTATTACCGGTTTCGCCCAACACCCGCATAATTTTATCGCCGCTGAGCAAAATAACAAAGATGACAAGACATACTGCGAGAATGGATGTGATGAGTGCGAATTTTTCATTGACATGCTTGCTTTGGTCCATCAAAATGATGGCATTGGTAATGGAGCCGGGCCCCGCAATCATAGGAATACCAAGCGGTGTGATGGAAATATCGTCCACATAAGAAGAGGAATCCTCATCAGCAATTTTCATGCGACTCAGCCGTGCATTCAGCATATCATACCCCATGATAAAAAACAAAACCCCGCCCACAACTTTTAGTCCGGCCACTGAAATGCCAAAAAAGCCAAACAACATTTGGCCACCAAAGGCAAAAATGATGAGCGTTGAAAAGGCCGTTATCAAAGCTTTGATGGCAGTCTTTTTTTGCTGACTGCGGTTAAGGCTTGAGGTCATGGTCATAAAAACCGGCATAATCCCAAGCGGGTTCATCAGAGTGACGAAAGAGGTAAAATATAGCAACCAAAGCGTGAGCAAATCCATGGTTAGAGTTTATCAATAATATTGTTGACGAGAGAAAGAATATTCTCTTCAGCACGCATTGCCTCCTGCTGAATTTGAAGGGCTTCGTTGAGCTTTTGGGTAGCAAATTCTTTATCGTCCACTCCGCTGGTATTGATCTTTACGTTGAGGAAAGCTCCCATTACAGCCGATCGGGCGCACAATGCACCCACACCGGCATCGGAAACTGAATTTGGGTTTCCTTCTTTGGCCATGGCCTCAATCAAACCCATTGAATCCAATGACACTTTCATCACCCGCAATGGCACTTGAATGGCATATTTCGATGCCTCTTGAATGGCTTGATGACGTGCAGTTTTCTCTGCCTCTGTTTTCTTTGGAAGACCAAAAGCATCCATAATTTTGTTGAAAGCCATAGTATCCTCATCTACGAGGAACAACAGTTCATCTTTAATTTTCTGACCTTTTTCAGCCCAAGTTGAAAATTCCTCCCAGCGATCGTCCCAGCCTCTTTTGTGCGACGAAAGGTTGGCCACCATCGTTGCCAAAGAAGCGCCTAAAGCACCGAGATAAGCCGCTACCGAGCCTCCACCGGGAGCTGGAGCTTCCGAAGCAGTGAGGTTGGCAAAGTTTTTTGCAGATAAATCTATCAGTTTGAGCTCTTTTTGGTCTTTAGCCAACACATATTCAATGATACGGTCTTGCGGATGGAAGGGTTTCAACTCGTCCAAACCCATTGATTTGACAGCGATTTTAATCAGTTCAGCATCATCAACACCTAAGGAACGCTGCTGTTTAGCGAGAAAATATTTTCCGGCATCGGTCATGGCTTTTAGTGGAATAAGACCGACCAACTCCGAGCCAGTAACCCTTATGCCACGGGCTTCGGCTTTGCGGCAAACTTCGTCAAACGCAATATGCACCGGGGTGATGGCGATATTGGTTAAGTTCATCGAAATTTGCGCAATGCCATACTCTTCGATGAACCAGCCGATGGCTTTCACCGATTTCAGACTTCCGGGCGTATAAACTTGGTTGCCTTGGGCATCTTTCACTATTTTTCCTGTGACGGGATTACCTTCGCGCAAAACCCGTCCACGCTCGCGCACATCATAAGCAATGGCATTGGCACGACGTGTGGAGGTGGTGTTGAGATTGACGTTAAAAGCCACCAAAAAATCCCTGGCACCAACAGCAGTTGCACCCGAACGGGCGTTGAAGGTGGCAGGACCAAAATCGGGCTTCCATCGCGGATCGCTGAGCTTTTGTGAAAGGCCTTCATATTCGCCTGACCTACAAGTGGCCAAGTTCTTTCTTTCAGGGATTAATGCGGCACTTTCATAACAAAACACAGGAATGGCGAGCTCTTCGCCGATGCGTTTGGCCAATTTACGTGCGTATTCAATCGTTTCTTCCATGCTGATGTTTGAGACAGGAATCAACGGGCACACATCTGTGGCACCCATTCGTGGATGCTCGCCTTTGTGGCGCTGCATGTCAATTAAGGAGGCGGCCTTCTTTACTGCCTGAAAAGCGGCTTCGATCACCTCATCGGGCGAACCCACAAAAGTCACTACCGTGCGGTTGGTAGCAGCTCCGGGATCAACATCGAGCAGTTTAACACCTTCTACTTTTTCAATTTCATCGGTTATTTGCTTGATAATGGCCATGTCGCGGCCTTCGCTGAAATTGGGAACACATTCGATGAGTTTTTTCATTTTACTTTTATTTTGCTGTTATCTTTGATTTGAATTGTTGCGTTCAAAATGCGTTAAAATTTTATAAAAGCCACATTAATAATTACTTAAAGAATAAAAAGCGATTGTGTTATTGCAATATTCCGCCTAGAAAAACACTTTTGATTTTGTTTGTCCCATAATAATATGGAAGGTACTCAACACCCGGAATAGGTTTGGTAACGTAGAAATCGGCTTTTTTGCCGATGGTGATACTGCCCGTTTCGTGAGCTACATCCATGGCATATGCACCGTTAATGGTTGTTGCGTTAAGCCCTTCTTCGGGCGTTAGCCTATAAAGGATGCTGGCCATAGACAAGATAAGCTGCATATTTCCGGAAGGCGACGAACCAGGATTAAAGTCGCTGGCCATAGCCACCGGCAAACCGGCATCAATCATTTTTCGGGCAGGCGCCAGGCGCATATTCAGAAAAAATGCTGCTCCCGGAAGAACAACCGGCATTGTCTCGCTGTTTTTCAGCACCTCAATTTCTTCATCGCCGGTGAACTCTAAATGGTCAACAGAAAGTGCGTTGTATTTTACCCCAACCTGAATTCCACCTGAAAGAGCCAACTCATTGGCGTGAATTTTTGCCCTCAGACCATACTTCATACCTGCATTAAGGATACGATCGGTATCTTCAACGGTAAAAAAACCCGTGTCGCAAAAAACATCAATGAAATCGGCCAATTCTTCGGCAGCCACCATCGGAATCATCTCATTAATCACCAAATCTACGTATTCGCTCTGGCGACCGCGATATTCTAAAGGAACAGCATGTGCGCCCAAAAAACTGGCTTTGATGGTCAATGGTGACGAGGCTTTCAATCGTCGGATCACACGAAGCATTTTTAGCTCTGCTTCGGTGGTCAAACCATAACCGCTTTTAATTTCAACCGAACCGGTGCCCATAGCTGTTATTTCTTCCAATCGTTGCCAAGCACTGTCAAAAAGTTCATTTTCATCGGCTTGCTGCATCGCTCTTGCCGAATTAAGGATACCTCCACCCCTTTTGGCTATTTCCTCATAACTCAGGCCTTTGATTTTATCCACGTATTCCATTTCGCGGGAGGTAGGATACACAAGATGGGTGTGGGCATCGCAAAAAGAAGGAACCAATAAACCTTGCTCCGCATCAAACACCCGCAAATGATGGCTTTTGGAAAGAACATCGGTAAACCGGGCATCATCCATACAGCCAAATTCTGCAATCAAACCATCATGCACATAAAGGTAGGCATTTTTTATGCTTTTAAGCTGCGACATTTCGTGGCCTTTCAGTAAACTGACTTCGGGATCAAGGATGCCAACGATTTCCTTTATATTCTTAATAATGAGGTTCATACAGGCTATTTATGAGGATAAAAGAAATGCAAAGATAGGCAAATAAGCCATAAATCTATGCGAAATCCTAGCCCACAGCCTGAATTGCAACCGTCGTTGGTAAACAAACCAAAAGGGAACAAAAAAGACGGTCACGGATTTTCTTTGTAGGAATCCACAGAAATTTCAACGCCATCCTCATCATAGATCACCCATTTGCCTGTTTTCAGGCCTTCTTTAAAGTTGCCTTGCGTTCGCTTCGCACCATTGGCGTGGTATAAAGTGAAGGCGCCATCCAGCTCGTCATTGACGTATGCCGATTCCAACATCAACTTGCCATCCTCAAAATACTTGATGGACTTGCCATTTTTAAGCCCGGCAGAATAGTAAGTTTCTTCGGCAATTTGGTTTGTTCCTGGATAATAAATTCGTTTCATGCCGTCCAAAAGATCATTTTTATACCTTTCCTCTGAAAGTAAAACACCATCTACATCGCTATAAATGAGCCAAATACTGTCTTTTTTTTGATCAAAATACATCCCTTCAGCAATGAGTGTGCCTTCTTCGGTAAACTGATTGTGGTATGCTTTTAAGCCGTTGTTGCTAAACACATTGGTAGCACGCAATGCACCATTTTCATAAAAATAATGAAAGGTGCCAACAGGCCGATCGTTTTTAAACTGACCGCTATAGCGCGGTTGACCGCCGGGATAGCGCGCCTCCCATGGGCCAAACTTACGGCCTTGGTCGTCGTGCTGGTTGATCTCTCCTTGGGCCAACAGGGAATGTATGCCTGTGAAAAGCAAAACCAAAGTGATGAGGGTTGAAAATTGATTTGCCATATTGCTGATTGATTGATTTGCAAAAATACGAAGCACAAAGAAATATCCTAATTTTGCCAAAACGTTAGATTTGATTGAATATTCTTCCATACTGTTAGAAAATGCCGTGAATGAGTTGTCGCGATTGCCCGGCATTGGCAAAAAAACCGCGTTACGTTTGGCGTTGCACCTTTTAAAAGAAGAGGGGCATCGCACCGAAGCCTTGGCCCGATCGCTCACGCAACTTAAAGAAAACATTCGTTTCTGTAAACGTTGCCACAACATTTCCGACCAAGAAACTTGCAGTATTTGTTTAAATCCGCGGCGCGATGAAAACACTTTATGTGTTGTTGAAGATATGCGCGATGTAATGGCCATTGAACGCACATCTAGTTTCAATGGCTTGTATCATGTTTTGGGCGGAGTTATCAGTCCGGTAGAGGGCATTTCGCCATCTGATTTACATATTGCCAGCTTAGTACAGCGGCTTCAAAGTGAAGATATTAAAGAAGTAATTTTGGCTTTGCCAACCACCATTGAAGGCGACACCACGGGTTACTATATTTTCCGCATGATTCAAAACGAAAAACTGAAAGTAACCTCCATTGCCAAGGGTATTGCTATTGGCGACGCTTTGGAATATGCCGATGAAATTACACTGGGGCGATCCATTCTCAACAGAACACTTTTCGCGACCAACTAAGCTTTTTTGTCTTCTGCTTTTTCAGGGCCAAAACTGCTTTCATCGGCAAAGAGATCCAACTGCCGCGGTGAGATAAAATATTCCTTTGCAGGTGGTTCGTCAAAGCTATTGATATATTTGTCAATGCTTTTCTTTATCAACTTGATGGTAGTGGTATGGCGCAACTTACAATAATTGAGAAGCGAGCGGTACTGTTTTTCCGACAGTTTAAACCTCACCTCTTTGAACTTAACTTTCTTGTAACGGCTTTTTTTCTTGCCTTTCCTTTTCATAGGCAAATGATTTTGGGTGCAATTTAAATTATTTTGTTGAACAAATTGCCGACGCGCTTCATTTTCAATTTATTTTCAGCTTTTACGCTGCTCCATCCAGTGCAAAAGTTTATTGGCCATTGCATCGGCTTCATCTTGGCTTTTGCCTTCGGCATACACACGGATGATAGGTTCGGTATTCGACTTTCGCAAATGCACCCATCCTTCAGCAAAATCTATCTTGACCCCATCAATGGTGCTCACCTGCTCATGTTTAAAATCTTCAGCAATTTCAAGCAAGAGCTGATCAACATCGGTTTCGGCGGAGAGGCTGATTTTATTCTTAGAGATATGGTAGTGCGGATAGCTCTTTCGCAAATCGGAGCATGATTTGGCCTCAACGGTGAGATGGGTTAAAAACAGGGCGATACCTACTAAGGCGTCGCGGCCGTAATGCAGTTCGGGATAAATAATACCTCCATTGCCCTCGCCGCCTATCACAGCTTTTTTTTCTTTCATCATTTCAACCACATTGACTTCGCCCACGGCAGAAGCAAAATATTGCACGCCGTGCTTGTTAGCGATATCGGACAAGGCCCGTGTTGAGGACAGGTTTGAAACCGTGTTTCCTTTTTGTCGGCTCAAAACATAATCGGCCACCGCCACGAGGGTGTACTCTTCGCCAAACATATCTCCATTTTCATCAACAATTGCCAGACGATCCACATCAGGATCTACCACGAAGCCGAGATCGCTTTTGGTTTTTCGAACCAAGGCCGAAAGTTCCGTTAAGTGCTCAGGCAATGGCTCGGGATTGTGCGGAAAAAGACCATTTGGCGTGCAGTGCAGCTCGTGAACCACCTCTACGCCTAAGGCACGCAAAAGCGCCGGAATGGCAATGCCGCCCGTTGAATTTACAGCATCAACAGCCACTTTAAAGCCCGCGCAGCGTATGGCTTCAGCATCCACCAAAGGGAGATCCATTACCATTTGGATGTGCTTATCAATCCAACCATGCGATTTGCTGTAAGAGCCCAATTGACTAACATCGTTAAAAATAAAATCTTTGTTTTCAACTATTTGAAGCAATTCATTGCCTTCGGAGGCAGAAATAAATTCACCTTTTTCATTGAGAAGCTTCAAAGCGTTCCACTGTGCCGGATTATGACTTGCTGTGAGGATGATGCCTGCATCGGCACGAAGCCCTGGCACCGCAATCTCAACCGTTGGGGTGGTTGACAGGCCCACATCAAAAACATCTGCACCCAACGACATGAGTGTTCCGCAAACCAAATGGTTCACCATTTCGCCCGAAACACGGGCATCACGTCCTACTACCACCCTCATCCTGTGGTTTTCAGATTTGTTTTTTCTCATGAGCAGAACAAAGGCAGCGGTAAACTGAACAATATCGAGAGGCGTTAAATTATCTCCCGAAGTTCCTCCGATGGTTCCTCTGATGCCCGAAATAGATTTAATAAGTGTCATCCTATCTGTTTTAAGAGCTGCAAATGTATCCAAACTTAAAAGAGTATAACGCATCATTTGAAAGAAAAAAGTCGGTTGACCAAAAGCCAACCAACTCGGAATGAAAGTTTTTCCTGTTGTTATTTTTTAACAACAGAAATCAAAATGTATCGCCCGCTGGCTATTAACAAAAGTGCATTTGAAAAAAGTTGATAAAAAGAAAATTATTGCCCCATGCAAGATGTAAGAGTAGCTTATCTTTACGTTTTAAAAAATCACAAATAAAAAGCCACTTGACAAGAACTTATTACTCTTCATCCTTCATTTTGAGGGATTTAGAAAAAGGGTTCAAACCAGTGGCTGTGTAGGAAAAACGTTCTAAAAATACCCGTTGGCGTAAAAGTATTACTTTTGCAATGCTAATAAGGATAAGAAAGACAAAACATGAGCGAAGATTTTCAATGGGAAGATGATTTTAAGGTTGAGGAATTGGCTGAGCGGTTCGACGCGATGATGCGTAGCGATTCCGACACCTACTTTGATTCTGAGGAATTTGAGATGCTCATTGAGTATTTTCAAATGACCCTTAACGATGAAAAAGCACGGTTGGCGTTGCGTATCTCTATGGAGATGCACCCATACAATCACCGTTTAAAAATCATGTCGGCACGTCAAATGGCTGCCGATGGAAAATTTATCAATGCTTTGAGCCTTTTGGACGAAATAGCCAAAACCGAACCCTCGGATGTGGATATTTTATTGACCAAAGGCTCTGTTTACAGCATGATGTTGGATTTTAACAAGGCTGTTGCAGAGTACGAAAAAGCACTTGTTATCGTGGATGAGGATGAAATGGAAGATATTTATTCCACCATTGCCTTTGAGTACGAAAATATGGGCGCATTTGATTCGGCCCTTGATTATCTTTTTAAAGCTTTGGAAATCAGTGATTATCCTGAACAATTATTGTTTGAGATTGGCATGTGTTACGAAATGGCCTCCAAATTAGAAGCGTCGGTCGAGTTTTTTACGGGGTATATTGATAAGCATCCGGAGAGTATTGCTTCTTGGTTTAACTTAGGATTGTCGTACCACCATTTGGAATTGTATGAAAAAGCCGTAGACGCGTTTGAGTTTGTCATTGCCATTGACGAAACCTATTTGCCCGCCTACACCAATATGGCGCAAACCTATGTGATGATGGGTAATCCACGCAAAGCCATCGAACTCTACCACGAATCAGAACTCATTGAAAAAGCCGACGCGCTTACCTTGTGCTACTTGGGTGAATGTCACGAAAAACTTCAAGAATACGATGAGGCACTCCAATATTTTAAGAGGGCTGTGGAAATGGACGAGTTTTTACCCGATGCCTGGGCCGGACAAAGCGTTGTTTATTACGAAATGGGTAAAGTGAAACAAGCGATAGCTTGTATCGAGAAAGCACTTGAAATTGACAGCCTCAACACCGAGTTTCACCTTATTGCCGCTGATTATTTCATTAAATTGAAAAAATTTGAGAAGGCCAAGGAGCATTTTATGCGCGTTGAAGAGCTTGATCCTTTAGATCAAGATTTATGGTTGGAATATTCCAATATGTACTATTTGATGGACAACAAAGAAAAGGCCATTCAAATCATCAAAACCGGATTGATTCATCAACCCAAAAACGCCAGTCTTTTTTATCGGCTCGTGGCTCTCTTGTTATTAAATAAAGGAATCATTCAAGCTTTATATTTTTTGGAATCAGCCCTCGAACTCGATGTTGAAGCCGTGGATGAACTTTTTGAATATCTGCCTTCTGCAAGAGAAAACACAAAAATATTCGATCTGATTTTGCACTACAAAATGAAAAACCTGTTGCCATAGCGCATGATTTCAACAACAAACAGCAAAAAAAGAAGATGCCAAACGGAAATATTTCGGACTTAATACGCAAACAGAAAGAATATTACGCTACCGGAGAAACACAAGCTATCACCTTTAGGATAAACCAATTAAAAAAACTAAAGAAGCTTATTCTCGACAACGAAAAAAAAATTACCCAAGCCTTGTTCACTGATTTGGGCAAATCGGATTTTGAGGCTTATGCCACTGAAATAGGCATTGTGCTTGAAGAAATCGGGCATTTTATCAAAAATACAAAGCGATGGGCAAAATCTAAATGTGTTTCCGATCCTTTGGCATCTTTTCCTTCAAAGAGCCGTATTGTTCCCGAGCCTCATGGTGTTTGTTTGATTATTGCACCATGGAACTATCCTTTTCAACTCGCCATTGCACCTTTAATTGCGGCAATAGCAGCCGGCAATTGCGCCATAGTGAAGCCCTCGGAAATTAGTCAGGCAACTTCGCAAATACTGGAAAAGCTTCTCAACGCGGCATTCAAAGAGCAGTACATCAAGGTAGTAAACGGCGATGTTGAAACAAGTAAAGTATTGTTGGAACAGCACTTCGACATGATTTTTTTCACGGGCAGTCCGCGGGTTGGGAAATTGGTAATGAAAGCCGCAGCAGAAAATCTGACCCCTGTTGTGCTCGAACTTGGTGGTAAAAGTCCAGCTTTTGTTGACAAAACAGTAAATCTTGCACTCGCTGCCAAACGCATCATCTGGGGCAAAAGCATCAATGCCGGACAAACCTGCATAGCACCTGATTATGTTTTAGTAGAAGCAACGGTGCATGATGCGCTGATTCGAGAAATGGAAAAGGCTGCCCTCGCTATGTTTGGCGAGAACGTTTTACAAAATCCTGATTATCCTCGAATGATCAACGGAGCCCATGTTGTAAGGATGCAGCATTTGCTTACGCAAGGCCGACTGGTTTTTGGTGGCCGGGTTGTACCGGACGAGCGTTTTGTTTCGCTCAGCATCATTGCGCAGCCCGACTTGGATTCTGCTTTGATGCAAGAGGAAATTTTCGGACCACTTTTACCTGTCATCAGCTTTACACATTGGCAGGAAGCCATCGCATTTATACGCCAAAAGCCTAAGCCACTGGCGATGTACGTTTTTACGCACGACAAAAAAAAGTTAAACGCAATTTTAACTCAAACCAGCGCAGGCGGTGTGACAGTGAACGACACCATTATGCACTTTACCAACAACGCACTACCCTTTGGTGGAGCGGGTTACAGTGGCATTGGAAGTTATCATGGCGAAACTGGATTTAAAGCATTTTCTCATCTAAAATCGGTAATGCACCGGGCTACATGGCTCGACATTCCGCTGCGCTATCCACCATTTAAGAACAAATTGAAACTCATTAAAATGATTTTACGATAAACACCAATATGAAAGAAAATCTACAACAAATAGTAAAAGGCGTGGCCATGGGTGCTGCCAATATCATTCCAGGAGTTTCGGGTGGGACCATTGCGCTCATTACCGGAATCTTTGAACGGCTCATCAACGCTATAAAATCCATTGACTTAGTGGCACTCAAGTGGCTGTTTGCAGGCAATTGGAATGCGTTTTCCAAAAAAATTGACTTTTGGTTTTTGGTCAGGGTCTTTGCCGGAGTGGGAATTGCCATCTTTAGTTTGGCCAGGATTTTTGATTTTCTCTTCACGCATTATCCTGTTTTCATTTGGGCTTACTTTTTTGGACTGATTTTAGCCAGTGTTTATTATGTAGGAATAACAGTTGAAAAATGGACCTTTTCGGCAGTTCTAAGTTTCTCTATTGGTGCCGGAGTTGCCATTGCCATCACTTTTTTGTCGCCTGCCGCCGAAAACAGAGATTTTTTCTACCTTATTCTCTGCGGTACGGTGGCTGTTTGCAGTATGATCTTACCGGGTATCTCGGGCTCGTTTGTACTCCTCTTGATGGGAAACTACCAATTGGTGGCCATTGAAGCCGTCAACAACTTGGATATGAAAATATTAACGCCTGTGCTGGTCGGAATGGTAGTGGGTTTAATTTTATTTTCCCACATCCTTTCGTGGTTGTTCAAAACATTTAAAAATCAAACCATTGCTTCACTTACCGGTTTCATTTTTGGCTCTCTCGGCGTAATTTGGCCATGGAAAGAAACTGTTTACGTTCTTGATTCGGCTGGAGGACAAATAATAAAAAAAGGTAAACCATTGGTTGAAAGATATATAAGCGTTTTACCTGAACAATTTGGCACCAACGAAATGGTGGCCATTGCTTTGGTAATTGCCGGTATTTTAACCATTTGGTTGGTCGAAAAAAGCGCTGTAATAAAAACAGAATCACAATAAACATGGCCGATTTATACGGGTTGATTGGCAAAAAGCTTGCGCATAGCCAGTCAAAACAGTTTTTTACAACCTTTTTTGACGTGAACAAAATCAACGCAAGTTACAAATTGTTTGAGCTAAAAACGATCCATGAACTGCCGGTTTTGCTGCAAAACAATCCCGACTTGAAAGGTCTGAATGTTACTATTCCTTATAAGCAAGAGGTGTTGCCTTTTCTTGATGAGATTGATTTTGATGCCAAAATGATTGGTGCGGTGAACGCCATTGCCGTGGTTCAAAAGAAAGAAAAAACCATTTTAAGAGGCTTTAACACCGATGCTTTTGGTTTTGAAAAAAGCCTTCAAAAGGTGATTCAAGTTCCAAACAAAAAAAAGGCTTTGATTTTGGGTACGGGAGGTGCCGCTCGGGCGGTGCGCTATTTGCTGCGAAAAAACGGTATTATTTTCAAATCGGTAGGTAGAACTGGACTTAAAAGTGATGAACTCACCTACAATGAGATCACACCGCAACTCATCGAAGAGTTTGAAATCATTATCAACACCACCCCTTTAGGTATGTTTCCACATCTTGACGATGCTCCCAAAATTCCCTATCAATCCATTGGAAAAGACCATATATTAATGGATTTGATTTACAATCCCGCTGAAACGATTTTTCTCAAAGAAGGAAAGCAAAGGGGTGCAGTCACCATCAACGGACAAGAAATGTTTGTTCAACAAGCCTCCAAATCATGGGAAGTATGGCAAAAACACAGCTTTTAAAAAAGTATTATAAGTTACTGGGTCCGGGTCTTTTATATGCCGGTGCGGCCATTGGCGTTTCACATTTGGTACAATCTACGCGGGCGGGAGCCGATTTTGGTTTCGAGTTGATGTGGATTGTTTTTGCGGCCAACTTACTCAAATTTCCTTTTTTCGAAATCGGCAGTCGTTATACTTTGGCCACAGGAAAAAACCTCTTGGATGCCTACTACGAGGCTGGAAAATGGATTTTGCTACTCTTTTTCATCATCACATTGATCAGTGTATTTCCTATTCAGGCCGCCTTAACGCTGGTTACGGCAGGACTACTGGCCAATGTGTTAGGAACCGAAATGAGTGCGCAACTTTTGAGTAGCATTTTGGTGTTGGCGACCCTGCTTTTTCTCATGTCGGGCAAAGCGAAAATTCTTGACAGGATGATCAAAATTGTAATTTTACTGCTGACCATTTCAACACTGATTGCCGTTGTTGGCGCGCTCAACTTACCACAACGCGAACTGATTGCAACACAACCTTTTGACTTTCTCAACAAAACACATCTACTGTTTTTAATTGCTTTTATTGGCTGGATGCCGGCTCCCATTGACATTGTTGTTTGGACCTCATTGTGGAGCCAAAGCAAATACAAGAACATGACGGAAAAGCCGGATTTGAAAGCGGTTTTAATTGAGTTTAGAATTGGGTATTTTGGCACCATGCTTATTGCAGCCGCTTTTTTAGCTTTGGGCGCATTGGTGATGTATGGCACTGGAGTTTCTGTTTCGCCAAGTGGAGCGGTTTTTGCCGGCCAGCTGATCAATATGTACACCTCTACTATAGGATCGTGGGCATACATAGTGATTGCGGTGGCGGCCCTCAGCACCATGCTTAGCACCACCATTACTGTTACTGATGTTTATCCGCGCACCCTAGCCCTTAGCATGAGCCTACTTTTTCCCGGAAAAAGACAACCCTTCATAGTATCGAAATATCTCTTTTGGTTGGTGGTTTTATCTGTTGGTGTTGTTTTACTGATTTGGTTTTCAGGTAGCAGCATGCGTTTTATGGTTGATTTTGCCACCAGTGTTTCATTTGTTACGGCACCCATTTTGGCCTTCCTCAACTATAAGGTGATTATGGCGCCAGCCATTGACAAAGCATTTCAACCTCCTTTATATTTGCGTATTTGGAGCTGGATCGGCATTACATTTTTAACAGTCTTCACCGTTATTTATATCTACAGTTTGATTTTTATCCAACAATCGGCTTTGACAGCAGGGTATGCGCTAAAAATTAATGATGAACTCTGTAAGGTTTTGATCCGATTTTAGGTTGAGTTTCTTTCGCAAACGATAGCGTTTTTCTTCAATTCCACGAATAGAAATATTAAGCAAGGGAGCTATCTCCTTTGATGTGAGGTTCATACGCAAATAGGCACACAACCTAAAATCGCTTGGAGTCAACTCCTCAAATTCTTGCTTCAGTCTTTTAAAAAAGTTTTCGTGTGCTCGATCAAAGAGGTATTCAAACATCTCCCAATCGTGCTCACTGTTGATGCTGTTATCTATCAGTTTGTTGAGGCGGTTAAAATATTTAGCAGGCAAACGGCTTCCCAATTCTTCCTTTTGCTGGTTGATTTCGTTTCTGATCTCGATTAAAATTTCATTTTTTTTGATCATAGACATGGTATTTTTTGCCAGTTCCATGTTTTTCATCGTAATTTCGGAATGGAGTTTCTCGTTGGTGATTTTAATTAATTCGGCTTCAGCCTGTCTGCTTTTAGCCTTCATCAGTTCATTTTCTTTTTTCAAAGCTCTTTCATTTTTTACCCATTGACGGCGACGATAATTATGGATCAGCAATATAATGAACACGATACATAAAACAATATAGGCGCTATATGCCATCCACGAAAGATACCAAGGCGGCAAAATGGTGAACTCCGAAACACTTTCGTGGGTAGGCATGCCATGCGCAGTAAGACCACGAACGCGAAAAGCATATTGCCCCGGCGGCAAACGGGTGTATTTTACGCTTGTGGAGGTGTTCCAATTCGACCAGTTTTGCTCCAATCCTTCGAGGTAAAATTGATAATAGGCTGGCCGTCCGGCATGGTTGGGTAAGGCAAAACGCAAAGCAACATTGTTGTAACGATCAGTGATTGAAACCTTTGTAGCCATATCGTTAAAAAAACTCTCCTTTTTATCACCTGATGATTGAAGAAAAGTAAGCGCTTTAATCCGGGGTGGATGATCGAGTTCTTTCAGCCGGTTGAGCCGATTGAGATCGAGGATAGAAAAGCCGTCTTGGAGACAAAACAACAGCCGATTTTGACCCAACGCAATGATGTTTTCCCAAAAGTTCACCATGTTGAGGCCATACATCTCGGGTATCAGCCTAAGCATGAGTTTGGCTTGGTTGTGGCGAATTTCAAACAAGCCAATCTCATCTTTTTTGATGAACCAATAGGCACTTACGCCATAGGGGATGATGGTTTCGGCGGCGGCAAAACCATTGAGCTGCCGGTTGATGGTGCCCCAAGGCGAAAATCGCTCGGTGAGGGCATCCCACTGGTAAAGCAGTTGACCTGAAGGAACAACAATGCGGTTGTCCACCTTAAATACGCGGTTGGTTTGAAACGAGATGCCATCATCTTTTCCAATGGGTTTTGAAAAAATAATCGAATCGAATAACGGATCAGCTTTCAGCAAATAAAGGCCGGTAATGCTATGACCCACAATCATATTGCCTAAATGATCCAGCTCCAAAAACCGACTCGGCACATTAAAACCCGGCAAGCTGCGCCTCTGTATCCAAATGCCTTGTGCGCGTTTGAAAGTATTGATCTGATTGTAGCTGCTTTGCACCATGATTTCTTCATCACCCAATCGGTAGGGTTTTAAATTGTAGGCGCCGGTCGTTCCACTCACATTGATAAGCGACTTATTTTTAATGACATAAGTTCCATTATTGAGGCCACAATAAAGCTCATCATTAATGACTTTCAAAAACCAAACCTGTCCTTGAGAACCTGCAATAACTCCTTGATTGGTTAACAATCCGTTAGCATCGGGCTCGAAGTAAAAAACCCCTTGATTGGTTCCAACATAAAGTTTATTGTCGTAAGTGGCTGCCGAATAAACACTTCCGATTTCTTTGTTGGCAAAAGTGTTGATAGGCGAATGGAACCAAATGAAGTCAAAACCCTGGTCGAGACAGGCCCATAAATTCGATTCTTCATCGGCCAAAAGCGACATGACGCTATTGTTTTGAAGTCCATTCTTGCTGTGGATATGCTCTATAAGATGACCATTCAAGTCGAGAAAAAAAATGCCTTTGAGGATGGTCCCGAACACCATTTGGTCGTTCAATAGCAGCCCCACATTGATTTTATTTTTGCGCAAATCATCACTCATCTGAGTTTCAAAAGGAGCAAACGATTTCCCATCGTACAGAAATAAACCATCCACCGAGGTGCCAATAACAAACCGGCCATCAGGAAGCTGAAGAATAGCTATAAATTCGGATGCAGCAAAAAATTCACTCCCCACGAAAAGTTGAAGACTCTCGTCCACAATCTCATATAAAGCACCGTTGATGGCCTGAGAAAAAATCCTTTCGCCACTTTTGAGGATAAAAAGTATTGGCCCCGGCCTTTTCAAAACGCGAACTTTTTGCTGATCGTAAACAAAAATATTTCCAAAACTTTGAAAATACACCTTTTCATTCAGGGTAACAATCTTCCAGATTTCATCATTTTGAAATACGTTTTCATCCATCAAAGGAACCAAAGAATGGTAACTCCAAACACTCTCTTCATCTTCGTGCCAAAAACCAAATTCAAGCAAGGAGCCGGCATACACGCGATCACCAACACACAATACCGACCGAACAATGGTTTTGTCTTTCATTTCGAGCAATCGAGGCTCTGAGCCGTCCAGCATTAAAACCCCATTGGTTGTGCCCACAAAAATGCGGCCTTTATCGTCTTTTCCAACATCCCAGTTTTGGCTACCACCTTTATATTGAGTGCTTTGGTGATGAAAAACAGTAAACTGATTTTGACCTGATGCTACCAATATTGCCAAAAAAAAGAAACCAAACAATAGGATTTGTAACCGAATAAAGGGCTTCACTGTGATTGTTTTCATAGACAGACAGTTTTATTCACGAAAAGAAACGACTGTGCTTAAACGTTTTTTTGGTAAAAATAATCAAATTTTTGGCTGTGGAAAATGCTTTAAAAGCTGCATGAAAGTCTTTAATAATCAGGTGAATAAAAAACACCTAACAAAAAAATTTCATCAAATACTACGCAAACTGTCTGAGCTCAATTGGTCCATAAACGATTCATCTCGAGCGATATACCGCGCCCCTATTCTTTTTAGTCGTACCTGTATTTCGCATAAAACGGAATAAAAACAAGTGAAATTCCCGCGAGTCCGGCAATCAACAGAACCGAAGCGCCTTGATAATCCATCAGTTTAAACAATACCGACAATACGGTCAATGAGCCAAACAAAGCTCCGGAAATAAATGCTATTTTTTTATCATATTGGAGTTTTTAGGAGGTACGCTACTTCGTTGTCTTTCCGCCCATTGCCGTGAAAACACTGTCAACCGGCTCCCACAGCTCAATCTTGTTTCCATCGGCATCCATGATATGAACGAATTTACCATACTCAAATGCTTCAATTTCATCAAGTATTGTTACGCCATTGGTTTTTAATTTTTCTATCAGCCCTTCAATGTTTTGCACCCGATAATTGATCATAAATTCTTTTTTCGATGGCGCAAAATACTCACTTCCATTGACAAAAGGGCTCCATTGAAGGTAGTTGATTTCGTCGGGGTGATGGGCATTCCTGAATTCAAAACTTGAACCCCATTCGTTGGTTTCTAAACCCAGATTTTCAGCATACCATTCTTTTGTCTTTTCGGGATCGTCAGTGAAAAAGAAAATACCGCCAATACCAGTTACTTTGGGTGTGGTATTGTTGGAAAGGTGGGGCTGGTCAGGATTTTTGTCTTTTTCGTTCATGTTTCTATTTTTAATGTCGTCTAATTTTAATTACAATCTGCAAGCATTGCAACCATCCATAAAAGGGTAAAAGTTTTTATCATCCGGAATAATTTGAGGTAATTTGTACCTTCATTGATGTTTCAACTTTCCAAAAGTAAATAAATAATCCCAGTCAGAATACCCCGTGCTGGGTTTCCGACTAGGTCATTAACAGTTTGATACAATATTCATCAATCTAATGCCAAGTGGGGCAATGACGATAGAATAGCTGACTAAACCGAGTGCTATTAGGGTAAGAGAAATTTATCACAAAATCGTAAAACGGATGCTTTTTTGAATGGAAATTTTGAGCTATGATTGCGCTTTAATGCCATGTATTTCTACAACAAACCCAGACTTTGATCAAAACGCATATCAAAAAGATTATCTACCGGTAAAGGGTTTGTATAAGCCTCGGTCGTGGCGGGCTATAACCGCCGCCACGAAGACATCAACCCCAATCCGAAGATGTGTTGATCAGTGAAGTAATTCTACGTAAATATTGCTACACATTGTTGATGTTTTGTTGATTTAATGAAGTTTAGTTCGCCTGTTTGGTCAAATTTGTGAAGTAAAGTGCATGATTTTGGAAATCCAATCCTGTTATCCATCCGTCTTTTCCTTCTGGTTTCATCATCCTGAATTAAACAAAAAAAAGAGGGACATCTGCCCCTCTTTTTTTTTCAGCCAACGCTAAATTACAAAATGACCAATCTCTGAGTAGAAACCCCTTCTGCTGTTTGCACTTGTATCATGTAAGTGCCGGCAGAAAGACCGAGTTGCATCGTAGTTGAGCCTGCTTCTTTAACAGCTGAGTAGAGGATTCTGCTGTGCATATCAATAATGCTAATAGTAGCTTTGCTGCCCAACTCTAATGAGAAGCTGCCGGTGGTGGGATTGGGATACATGCGGTATTCGGATGTTTTATTGTTTTCCAGATTTACCATCACGATGGCAACCTCAGCTTTTTCTGAGACGCCAGTTTCATAAACGGCTTCTATTTTTGCAATATGCGTACCGATTGAAAGGTTCTGGAGCTCAAAAGTTGTTTCTGGCACATTGGCCGAAACCAGCGCTCCGTCAAGGTAAATATTGTATGAAAGGGCATGGCTATATTCCTTTTCAAAGGTCATGTCATCAATTTTTAGGATGTAGCTGTCGTTGCCCACATAATTGATGGCAACATACCTAGTTCCGGCTGGTGTTTCAAAAGTATATTTGGTCCAATCTACAGGAACTGTTATGACACTACCGAAGTTGATAAAATCTGAAACTTCACTTCCGGTGGTAGAATACAATACACGTATCTTTTCAAGAGCCGAACTCGTTAGTGAAGCTGCCATAAAGGAGAACTCGCCACTTCCGGCAGGAAGAATTAGCCAGTCGTTGTTAACGCCATCAGGACCTGCAAATGCACTTAAAAACTTGCGACCGGAATGCGCATCAATGGCTACAGGCGGTGTGGTTGAATAAGGATTGAAAACCATAAACGACATCGGACTTCCAGCTCCAGGAAAAGTGAAATTGTTATAGGTATAGGTTTCGAGTCCATCCACATCTTTCAAAATATAATTTCCTATGTTTACTCTTTCAAAATCCGTATACTTTTCGATTTGATCGGCATAGGTTTCATGCAACGTCCAATCGAGAGTTACCGACGATGAATTTTCAACTAGGGTAGCTGTGAGGTTAGAGGGTTTAACTTTAAGCAGGATAAGGGGGACTGTAGCAGTGCTGTTTTCTTCAATTGAAATGTTTGAAAGCTCAACAACCTCATAATTGTCTAAATCTACGCTTAGGTTATAAGCTCCATGCAAAATATCATTGAAAATTACCGAAGAAGAGGAAGCAGGAACAAAGGCTTCTGCAAAGTTATCGTCATTCCAAATAGAAATATAAGCACCTGATGCAGTGCCAAAATCAGGCTCTAACACCACGGTAAAGTCAAAATACATATTGTGTTGAATGGCGTTTGAGACAGCTTTTTCAGAATTCAAATTGCTCCCATATTCTGCTGTAATGCCATATTGATACATATCCGGTGCTGCACTGCTGAGCGTTGCATCACTGAATGTGGTGGCAGTAATGGACGACGAGGTAAGTTGTGTCCAAGCATTTGTTGAGGCAGGGCTTCTATATACTTTGTAGCCGATCGGATTGGCGTCCATCGTGTTATGGGCGATGCCGTATATGTTCCAGTTTTTATTGGTAAGGCTCATCTTTTTCCATATGCCATCTTGATACAACATACTTCCTTTTTTGTCGGGAGCATTTGGCCCATCATCCAGACCTATCGGATAGGAACCATAAACGCCCGGGAGAAATTCTATACCAATCCACAGCTCCTTGGTAACGTCAATCGGCAGTGAAGTATTCAACTCAAATGTGTACCAGCCTTCGGTTGGAATGGAGGCCGGTTGGGAATGAATCAGTTGTGCGCCATTTTGGCCTTCAAAAACCTTGATAATAATTTCGGCGTAATTAGCGATATAGGCTTTTACGTGTGTAAGTTCGGCACCTTCAGTCACTTGGGTTTGCAGGTCAGAGGTTTCAAATCTGATTCCGGCAATGAAAGGATCACCTCCGGCACCCCAAGCATCTCCGGCAGTAATGAAACTACCCCAACCCAACATGGTTTCGTTGGAATACCCAACAGGAGTCCGCCAATTGATTACGCCTACACCCTCATTGTTCACAGCCACCACATTTCCTGGTTTGTGTGCTTCAATATTGAGTATAATCGGATCAAGGGTATAGTCACCTTCAGCGCTTGTAAATGACAATGATTCAGTGCTATAAAGCGGATGAAAGACATCTAGTTGATATTGTTTTTCGGCAAAAGCTTGCAGGATATAACTTCCGGTGGCATTGGTGATCGTAGAAAAGTTTGAAAATCCGGTCAGGTTCATATTTACTCCTTCCAATCCGTTTCCTGAGGCATCAAGCACAGTTCCGGAAATCAAAATAGGAAGAGAATTATCAAGCGCGACATCCAAGGTAAGCTGTTCGTTCGCCAAAATGGTGAGGCTTGTTTCAACTGTGTTGAAGGCATCTTTGCTAAAAGCAACCCAATAATTTCCGGGCAAAAGTGCAGGAATAGAATAGACGCCATTTTCATCGGTTGTAGTGGTTTCTGTTTGATAAACGCCTGATCCATAGGGAGTAACAGTTATCGTCACATCCTCAAGAGGGGAATTATCTCCAAACAGTGTAACATGACCGGCCAAACTGCCGTAATCTGTTCTTTTTTCGATCACCACACTTGGAATGGTTGCCACCACATCAGTGGACCATGACGCGGGTTGTGTAGAAATCAAACTGAGGTCAACGCCATAACCATTGGCATAATACGTGCGCATGTCAACAACAGGAGTGTTGTAAAACTCCCTCGGATTTACTGATGGCGGACTGGCCAATAATGGTTTTACCAAAGTGATGATTACATTCTCATTGTTACTATCGTCATAATAAAATGGTTGATCCAGCTGAATGGTGATGGCATTGCGACCGCTTGGAAAGGTTATAACTCCATCATACAAAAGCTTTTGATCACCAAAAAATTCCCAAATGGCATTGTTTAGGTTTGTTCCAAATGTTTCGCGGTTGGTGAGGCTCATGTAAATTTTGTATCGAGCGGTGGAAGCGGATCCCAGATTTCCAAAATAAGAAATTGAAGTGATGAGACCGGTACTTCCAATTTGATCGGGGGTGTAGATGCTCTGCGATATGATAGAATTTCTGCTCAACTCAAAAACCTGATCTGAGGTTGTATTGCCACTGGTAACCGAAACCTGATTCGCGTTCATGCCCGAATAAGCCGAAACAACAGCAGGCACACCATAAGCAGAAGGGCTGGTTTGTGCCAAAATAGTATATTTGAACATGTTGAATGTGGGAATTCCGGCTTCAGTAAAGGTTGTGCTGCTATTCATTTTGACTAAGGTATCCGAGTTGTTTCCTAAGCTGCGGATAATGGTGTAGCCCACTACCGGATTTTCAAGCGTGCCACCCATCGCTCCATAGTCCACCACATCCCATGTAATCACGGTATGTAGGCTTTCATTTTGAGTAAATGTGATGTTAGCCGGCGCACCGGGAACGGTTTCATATCCAAAAAATGTAACCGGTGTAGAGTAAACGATTCCATTCCCTGAGCTATTATAGGGGACTAACCTGTGGATATAAAATCCGCCCTCAGGCAAGACATCAACATAAGACATTGTTTGACCAACGGCTGAAGGCAGATCGGCAATTTCAGTAAGATTCATGGGGTGCGTTCCTCTGTACACCTTTACACCGGTCATGTTTGCAAGAGTGTTATTGGCAAAATCTACAGTAGGATTTACCCAGTTGAGTGTTGCCTGAATTTCTGTTCCAATTTGGGAAATCACAGAGAAGCCGGTGATTGAGCCGGGCGCTTGAGGAGCAACATTATGCACAAACTGGATGTCGTCCACCAGCATCGCCACTGCTTCTGATACGCAATTGATGGCCAAATGTTTGGCACCGGCAGGTATGATGTATTCAAATCTGGCCCACGCGGTCGAAGGTGTAATGGGGTTGCCATTGTTGAAGAGAATGAAATCTGCTGGATTTGTTCCAGAGGTTGAGTAGCCGACTTTAAACTTATCGTCACCGGCATAGTCAAAGGAACTTTTTGCATAAAATGAGAAAACCCCACCCGGATGGCTCGCTAATTCATTGGATATCAGCCAGTCGTTTATCGGCCCATCCCAAGATGAAATACTCATAAAATATTTCTCGCCAGCAAAGGGAGCATAACCATCAATCGTGTTGGCCGGTGTAGTTTGCGAAGGCGTATAAGTGATAAAACCCATCGGACCGCCTTTGCCCGGGAAAGCGTGAAATGAGGGGCCGGAAGTGTTGAATCCATCAACGTCGAGTGTGGTCCAACCAACCATATTTTGCAGCTCAAAAGCTGCATGTTGCTCAGCACCATCTTTAAAGGGTTGCAGTAAGCCTCTGTTGTCTGAATGAACAGTTTGTGCCCAACCCGATGCTGTAAACAACAAGCTCAGCAGAAAAATTGTAAACGTTTTTTTCATTTCAATGAGATTTTTTTATGGTTTTGTTTGCTGTCAATCTATGACAGATTGACGGTAAAAAGAATTTGTTTGCAAACTAATTGGTTTAATTTCAAAGATACAAATTATATTCCTCCTTTCCGTCCCAAACACATATATACGTTAATTAACGGACGGATTATCAATAATTTAACTATTGATTGATTGTTTCCTGTAAACAGCAGGAGTCACCTTTTCAACATCCTTAAAAAACCTATAGAAGACCGACATGGTTTTAAAACCCGATTCAGCCGCAATGCCATCTATGGTGAGGTGTAACAAGTTTTCATCAGAAAGCAAACGCTTACTCTCTTCAATACGTAAAACGTTGATATAATTATAAAAGTTTTTGTGTAAACTCGCGTTCAGTGCATGAGAAATGGCATTGCGGCTTTCTGAAATTGCCCCGGCCAGATCGTTCAAACTAAAGTTGGGGTTTTTATACAGCTTTTGCTCTTTCATCACTTTTTCAAGCTTGGCGATGATTTCCTTTTCTTTATCAACGTCGTGTTTGTTCGCGTGAAGAACGATTGGCGTTGTCGGCATTTCTTCAGGTTGCATGGACAAAGGATTTCCAACGTAGATGACCGGCTCAGGCTGATATCGGGTAAAAACGATCGGATATTTATAAATCATTAGCGTAATGTAAAATAAACTGATCGCAATTACGGCGTGGTAGGCCATATACAACGCGTACGGATCGAGATATGCGATTTTAAAAATGGTTGATAATCCTCCAATAATAAAAACCAACGCAAAGCTGTAATTGATGATTTTAAACCATTCCAGTTTACGGCTTTCTATTTCGGAATAATGCTGTTTGAGCATCCGCTGTCGAAGCTTCAAAATGTGATTGGTTTTTATAAAATAAATTGGCCCTTGCAGCGTGGCAAAATAAGAACACGCTATCGCCCGCGTCTGATACCACTCGTGATGCCGCATCACGCTGATAGAAAAATGGCTGTCAAAATAAAGGTACAATGTAAAACCCAGATAAAGATAGATCGGCAAAAAATGCAGATGATCTCTTTTTTGGAAGCCCTCATACTCGTAAAACAGGTATTTCACATATAGAAAAACCGGAGGAAACAGCGTTAGCGAAAGCATTGGCCCGATAAAAGTGGTAACTGTAACACTAAAATAAGGGCCCTGGTGAATGAAGCCAAAAAACCAATAACATGAAAAGCCCCATGCAAAAAGCAACAGTGCAAGCAAATTGTTTGAGAATGGCCTACTTTTGTCCTTCATTAAAAGGTAAATACCTGTCACAGCCTGCGACGCACCAAAAAGCATTAAAAGCGAAAAATAGGATTGGATCAGCGCCAACATTTAGATACTCCTTAGATATGTTGCAAATTTAGCCATTATCGTTCAACCTTGTCGTTTTGAAGAATCTAATTTATCATGCGACCTGAGAAGCTGAGACCAACTGCTCGAGCATAACACATGCTGCAGCGAATAGAATACAACTTGTTTATTATCTATGCATTGCTAATCGTTGAGTTCAAATTAGCGAACAACAGATGTACATTTATTGGTAGGAACGTATTTGTAATTCAGCCCAAAACATATACGCATGAAATTCACATGAAGAAAGATGGTACTTTTAGCGGTAATTTTAAAAGTAGAATAGGCCAACCAAAGTAAATTATGGATTCAGAAAAAAATCAACAAGAAAAAACAAGGCTGCATCCTCGAAACAAAAACCGCGAGCGGTATGATTTGCTGGCTTTGGTCGCTGCAATTCCAGAATTAAAAAACTACATCATACTTAATAAACTAAAGGCAGAATCAGTTGATTTTGCCCAACCTATGGCTGTTAAGCTTTTAAACAAAGCACTCCTTAAACAATATTACGCAATAAAATATTGGGAGTTTCCAGATGAAAATTTATGTCCACCTATTCCCGGAAGAGCTGATTATCTGCATCATATAGCTGATTTGCTGAGCGATGGCCAACTTGAAACGATCCCAAAAGGCGAAAAAATCACTTGTCTTGACGTTGGCGTAGGGGCAAGTTGTATTTATCCCATCATTGGAGTTACAGAATACGGTTGGAGGTTTATTGGATCTGATATTGATGCAAAATCAATTGCATCGGCGCAGAAAATTGTCAATTCAAATACAGCCCTTCAAGGTAAAATTGAATGTAAACTGCAAAAGAATCCAAAAAACGTTTTTTATAACATCATTGGCAACGAGGATAAAGTTGATTTCACCATATGCAATCCGCCTTTTCATTCTTCGATAGCATCAGCTCAACAAGGAAGCCGAAGAAAAATAAAGAATCTAACGGGCCAAAAAGTAAAAACACCTGAACTCAATTTCTCCGGAATTGGCAATGAACTGATATGTGAAGGTGGTGAGTATCAATTCATTCACACTATGGTTTGGGAAAGTAAAAAGTTTGCTAAAAACTGTTACTGGTTTACAACTTTGGTATCCAAGCAATCTAACCTTAAAGGAATTTATAAAGCATTACAAAATTTCGAAGCACAGCAAATCAAAACCATTTCCTTGGGCACAGGAAATAAATCTACTCGAATTGTAGCCTGGACATTTCTTTCGAGAGCGGAACAAAAAGAGTGGAAAGCAAGCAGGTGGGATACTGTTTAATGGGGCTGACTGAAAGTCAAAACCCTTCTCATTATGAATTAATTTGTTTAACTTTTCACTTAAAAAATTGAGGTTTATTATTTATTAACTATTCATATTCAACACATTAACAACCTTATTTATTTTCACGGCATATCCGCAATGTCCAAAGTCACATTTACATAAAAAAACAAAAAAGGCTGTCTATTTTTCACAGACAGCCTTTGGTATCATAAAGTTTTGGTTATTGAAGCAATACTGAAAGGGCAACCACGCCTATACCTACGTTGGCGACCAGCACCGGCGAGGCTTGGTTAACAAACACGGGTTTTTGTCCGGTAAGCTCTTCCATTTGTTGAGCAAACCATTCAGCACTTTCCTGATTGGCGGAGTGGGTGATGGCGTATCCCCAAACAGGATTGCTGCCGATGAAGCGTTTCATTTCTTTCATCACCATCAGCATGCTCGATTTTTCGGAGAGTGGTTTACCAAACACTTCGGTTTTTCCGTGGTTCATTACCTCAACGATAGGTTTGATTCCTAAAATCTTTCCTAAAAGCCCTTTTGATTTGCTCACGCGACCACTTCTCACCATAAATTTCATGGTTTTGGAAGTAACCAAAATCCTTGATTTCTCAGTCCAGGTTGCCATTTTTGTTACAATGTCGTCGTGGGCTTCGCCGTTGGCAATAGCTTCGGCGGTGCGCAAAACAACTAAACCTAACGCGCTGGTTAGGCGTTTGCTATCCACCACGCTGATTTTCTTTTTCGACTCTTCGATGGCCTTGCGCGAAGCATTGAGGCTGTTTTGCCAAGTTCCGCTCATGCCCGATGAAATATGTACGCCAATAATGGAATCGAAATGGGTGGAGAGGTAATTGTAGCGGTTCACAAACTCAGGAAACGTAGGCTGGGCACTGGTAGGATGTATAGTAGAAGTTTCCAGCTTTTTGAAAAACTGTTCAGGCTGAATGGTTATTCTGTCAATAAAAAACTGTTCTCCAAAATGCACTGTGAGTGGAACCACTTGAATTTGATATTTTTCTTGCAGCTCTTGCGGAATATCGCAAGTTGAATCGGTGAGTAAACCGATTGGATATTTGCGGTTGGAAGCCACATCGTTCTGCATCACCATATCATCCACCTTTTTGTAGGTGATAGTTCCCAAGGCGGAGATGTCTTCAAAAAGACTCCAAGGCTGATCGGTGTGGATGTGGATACGCATTTTTTCCGGAGAACCGGCAATGACCATTGAATCGCCATATTTTTCCATCAGATGAGAAAATTTCTCTCTTTTCAAATCTTTTCCCACGATCATCGCCTCGGTGCAAAACCTGAAAGTAATATCTTCATGGCTGATGGCACTCACAGCCTCTTCTATCTCAATGGCATTGGTATCAATTTGCACCTCCACTTGACCATTTTGGAAATAGTCGAACATTCCTTCAAGGAAAACGACAAAACCTTTGGCACCGGCATCTACAACACCGGCTTTGGCCAATACAGCCATTTTGGCGGTAGTGCTGTTGAGCGACTCAACGGCTTTTACAAGTCCATCGAGCAGCATTTTAATAAAATCTTCAAAGTGATCTTTCAACTGGTAAATGTACTCAGCCCAGTCCTTAATCACCGAAATCATAGTGCCTTCCATCGGATTGGCAATGGCTTCGTAGGCATAGCGCACCGCATTTTTCATGTATTCGGCAAAGGCGCTGGCCGAGAGTGTTTGCTCTTCTTTTATTTCATTGCTGAAACCGTAGAGAAACTGTGCAAAAATGATCCCTGAGTTGCCTCTGGCACCTGCCATAGCCGCATCGGCCAAGGCCACGGCAGTAAGTTTTAAATTCGTTTGGGGTTGGGCAGCGTTTACAATACTTCGCATGGTGGAGGCGAGATTGGTGCCAGTGTCGGCATCGGCTACCGGAAAAACATTAATCTTGTTTAGCAATTGTTGGTTGTCGAAAATACGCTGAGCGCCGGCAACGAAACTGTTGTACAATTGTATGCCGTTTATTTCAGTGATCTTGATTTTTTCCAAAGCTGTAATCGTGTTTGTGTGTGTTAAAAGCCCATGCAAATATATATAATCAATCATTTGTTCGACAAAACCCATTACTTTTCACAAGGTCAGTTCGACTTACATTTTATATATTATACTTATAATGAATATGTTAGACATAATTGATAGGGTTGCATTGTTGATAACTTTTTGTTGCAAACTGCACTTTTACGACAAGGAAGTTGATGATTTTGCATCAGAAAAATGATTGCAACCACAAGAGCTACATCTCAATTCACGATTTGGGAACTGAAAAGCACAAATGAAATTTCGGGGTTTGATGCTAAATATTAAAGTGTCTTTTTATCTTTTGAGGCATAGGCTTATTGCAGTGAATTATTTTTTCCAGAAAGAAGCAGAAAACATCACCACCACGGTATAAATTTCGAGGCGGCCTAAAATCATGAAAAAGGCAAGGATCAACTTCGCCAAACTTGGCAAATGAGCAAAGTTTGAAACAGGCCCAATAGAGCCAAATCCCGGACCAATACCACCCATGGCCGTTGCTATTCCGCTGGCCGATGTTTTCACGTCAACGCCCGTCATCACCACCAAAACGCTTCCAACTACAAAGGCTAGCAAATACCAATAAATGAAGGCGAAAATCGAATTTCCGTCGTCTTTGCTCAACGATTTGTTGTTGATTTTCAAGGCATACACCGCGTTGGGATGAATTTGAGAACGGATATGGTTTTGAATGGACCGCAAGGCCAACAGGTGACGGGCCATTTTTATTCCACCGGCAGTGGAACCGGTACTTCCGCCCGCAAAAAGCAAAATGAAAATAATCACCGAAGCCGCTCCCGGCCAAACCAAATAATCATCGGAGGCTAAGCCGGTGCAGGTTACAATGGAAGCCACCTGAAAAAAAGCATCGCGGAACGATTTTTCTAAATCACGTTGCGTGTGGATCATCAGGAAAAAAGTAATGATAGCCGTTGAAACAAAAATCACCTGAAGATAAAACTTCAATTCGTCATTTTCGGCTACTTTCTTAAACTGTCGCTGCAAAATATAATAATGCAGAATAAAATTGGTACCACCTAAAATCATAAAAACGGCCACCACGTATTGAATGTAGGGCGAATAAGCGATGATACTGGTGTTCTTTGGCGAAAATCCTCCGGTAGAAATAGTTGCAAATGAATGACAAACAGCCTCATACAAACTCATCTTACCCAACAGCAACAACACCACCTCGCTCAGCGTTAACAACACATAGATGATCAACAAACGAAAACCTACCGACCTGATCCGGGGATGAATTTTTTCTTTTACCGACGATTCGAGCGAAAAGATAGCTGAGTTGTTCATTTTTGTACCCGGCATAATGATGATAACCAAAAGAATAATGCCAATACCACCGATCCAATGGGTCAGGCTACGCCAAAACAAGATGGATTTCGGCAAGATTTCAATGTCGGTGAGGATAGACGATCCGGTGGTGGTAAATCCCGAAACCGATTCAAACCAAGCATCCACCAAAAATGGAATTTCGCCCGAAATAAGGTAAGGTAACATCCCGATGGCCGACATTACAAACCAAGCAACACTTACCGTAAAGAAGGCTTCGCGCTTTCGAAACTGAATTTGCGGTTTGTTTCTTAACTTCTGTTGAATCAAAAAATAGGCAGATAGATTTAGGACAGCCGGCACTGCAAATGGGAGGATGGCATCGCCGTAGTAAAAAGCCAAAATGAGGTTGCCGGTAAGTGCAACAAACAGAATGAGCATTAATCTGCTCATCAACCGAAACAATCCATCAAATTTCACGGCGCAAAAGTAAGTGCAAGAAGAGCAAAATTATTCTTGCAATGGATTCTTTTTCAAGCAAAAAAACTGATAGGAACAAAAAAACAAGATTTAAGTTGTCGCAAGAAGAGGTTTTACCCAATGACAAAAACGCAAACAACTATCATTAAGCTACTTACATCTTCTTGTTCAGACAGAAGCTCAAAAAACAAAAGCGGCATTATGCACAATTTTACAAACGTTTGCGCCAAAAAAACTTCACTTTTACCTATAACGACCTTGCAAAGTTTTGTTTGCGCTGACGTAACGCTTCAAACACCACAACAGCAGTTGAAACGGAAACATTCAGCGAGTCGGCAATGCCGCGCATTTCAATCAAAATATTCTGATCAGAGGCCTCAAGCCATTGTTTTGAAAGGCCTGTGGCTTCGGTTCCCATCACGATGGCAGTTGGCTTTCGGTAATCAACATTTAGGTAATCGGTACTGGCCGTCAATGCAGTACAAAAAATATTGATTTCATTCTTTTTAAGCCATGTTATTGCTTCTTCGGTGGTGGCTGCAACCAATTGTTGTGTAAATACACAGCCCAGACTGGAGCGAATGGTATTCGGGTTGAAGAAATCGGCCAGTGGCTCACACACAATGACGGCATCGGATCTGACGGCATCGGCTGTACGCAGCACTGCACCTAAGTTTCCGGGTTTTTCAACAGATTGAAGAACGATGATCAAAGGATTTTCTGACAAACGAATATCGTTCAAGCTGAGGCTTTTTTCGTGACAAACAGCCAAAAGACCATCAGAACCTTCGCGATACACCAAGTGATTGAAAACATCTTTGGTTACCGTTTCTACCATACAGTGGTCGGGCATCCGAATTTTAAACGTATTCCAATTTTGCCCTGCAATTTCTTCGCAAACAAGCAACATCTCAGGCTTCCAATCCGCCGAAAGCGCTTTCTCTATTTCCCGCTTCCCTTCAATCAAAACTAGCCCTTTCTTTCGTCTTTCGCTGTTTTTTTGCAGCTTGACAAGGTTTTTTATTTTGGGGTTGGAGTGGCTGCTGATCATGGTTAAGGATATTTAAATTTTTTCTGTTCGCGAGGTGTAAATGATTCCTTTTTTCTGTTGGTCGTTGAGCATAAATGCAACAATTTCATCTTCTTTTCCAATAAACTCAGGCATGTGAATCCCCGGTTTTACGAGCATATTTTGGTTCATCATACGCAAGGCCGAAGTAGCGGCATAACCGGTTACGCGGGCCATTGAATGTGCGCCAAGTGTAGGATCAGGCTTGTCAAAAAGATCGTAAGTAATCCTAAAAGGCGTTCCATCGTTGGAGGTTCCTTCGGCTTGAACGCGCATCACAGTGAGGTCGGCCTCGGCAGCTTCCAATTTCCATTGGGCAAACAAAACGGCTTTGGTAAAATCCAGAGGTTGAAGGGTAACACCGTTCACCGTGATGGAATGTTCATCAAAAAAACCACTTTGTTTTAGGGTTTTTATCAAATCAATGTGGCCCGGATATCTTAGTGTTTTTTCGGCCATCTGATTGGCTTTCAAAGTGTAAACCAACGAGCGCAAACCATCGCTGTTAAAAGCTTCTAAGGTTCCAACCTTGTCGAAATGAATCATCTCGGCATCGGACAGGGCTTCTTTATAAACGATATTTCCATTTTCGACCAAGCGGGCCGGACGGATATACTCTTCAATCACATCATTGGGCGAAAAAACCGCTTTGTATTGCCAAGGCAGATTGCGCTCAACAGGCAGTCCGCCAACGTATATGATGAGTTTATCAATGTTTTCAAGCTTCGAGGCAATGGCACCACTCAGTAAATGACTCATGCCAGGCGCAACGCCCATATCGCATAGCACGCAACTGCCGTATTTTTTTGCCAGACTGTCGAGTTCAAGAGGGTCTTCAGGATAAAAAGCAATATCCACAATCGGTTTTCCAAGGCTGATAAGCGCTTTTAAAGTGGCATAACCCATAAAACCAGGGACGGCATTGATCATAAAATCGTATTGGGATGCCACTGCCAACCAAGTTTCAGGTTCAGCGAGATCAAGACAATAGGTGGTGATGCCACTGCCCTCAAAAGCAAGTAGGGCTTGGGGATTGAGATCGGCAATGCCTACTGTAAACTCACTTTCGTGGGCAAGATCTATGGCCATAGGACGACCTATGAGGCCTGCACCTAGAATAAAAACACTTTTTTTTGACATATTGTAAAACTTTTGTTGTCCAAAAATAGGTTTTTTAAGGCTGTGCTCCTATCCAAACCTATTCAATCAGTTTCAAGTAATTATACAATTACCTATTATTGAATTATTTATGCGCTTTGCAACACTTTCCTTTTTTTGGTTTGGGAAATTACAACTCCCGAAATCACCAACATCATTCCAAACAATTGTCGTCCGGTTTGCATTTCGTCAAGTAAAAAATAACTGAACATAACGGTAAAAACCGGAATCATATTGGTGTAAATATTTGTTCGGGCAATGCCTAAACTTCTTACCGAACGCGTAAAAAAAACAAAGGCCAAAGAACTTGAAAAAACGCCAAGAAGCAGAATCGGAAGAATGACTTCGCCGGTGAAAGGCATATTTAATAAGGTGTCGGTTTCTTTGTAAAGAATGACCGGAATAAAGTAAAACAAGCCAATGAAATTTTGAATCCACACGATGGTGAGGGCGTTGTACAGCAAGGTAAGTTTTTTCAAAACTATTCCATAGATGATGGACGAAGCCACGGCACCAAAAAGGTACAAAACCCCAAATGGGTCAGCCGACAGCGAAAAATCTTTCATCACCAACATCAGCAGCACGCCGGCAAAAGATAGAATCAATCCGGCGATGTTGAGTTTGCTGAGGCGCTCCTTTAAAAAAAGTCGTGCGAAAACAGGTGTAAAAACAGGAATTGTTGCAATGATAACCGCACTGATGGTAGGCGAAACAAGCTGTAAGCCATGACTTTCGCCCATGAAATACAAAAAAGGATTGAGCAAGGCAGAGAATAAAAAAAGCGCGTAATGTTCTTTTTTTATCCGCTCCAATTTCCCCATCAATCGCAGCACAAAATACAAGAACACGGATGAAACCACCAATCTGAAAAATAAAATGGAGGCAGGCTCGAGATCATCGAACAGCCCCTTCATCCAAATATAAGAAATACCCCATAAAAACATGGCCGCCAGGGCTGAAAGATGGGCACTTTTGAGTGTTTTGTCCATGAGTAGAAAAACCGCAAAATTAGTCCAAAAGGCCGACTGTTTTTCATGGCTTAGAAACAATCGGGAAATGTTATTTTGTGGTGCGTCTTCCGCTGCAATTCTCTATTCTTTTTTTGTATTAAGGCCATTTGTTAAATTAGTATATTTAACTATATATGAATACGTTATACCAGATATTTACATAAATAATGGCTTCTTACATAAAAAAACAATCTGAAATTGTAACTTTCGGTTGTTTCTGTCGTCATTGATTTTGTATCCAAAACAAATACCATGAAAAATAAAAAAGTTTTTTTACCAAAATCGGCTGTCTTGATCGTGTTGATGGTTCAGGTGTTTAGCTCCTGCACATTTGCCGGCTCAATGGGCATCAAGGGCAGCGGAAAAGCCATCAGCGAAGAACGCCAAATCAGCAATTTCACAGGCTTAGATGTAAGTGGCGGCTTTGAAGTGGTTCTCACACAAGGCAATCAACAAGCGCTGGTTATTGAAGCCGATGACAACCTGATGCGTGAAATCATCACCGAAGTGAGGGGTGGCGAGCTGAATATTTATGTCCGCGGAAGCGTTTCGCCGGTATCCAAGATGAAGGCCTACCTTACCTTTGTGCATCTTGAAGACATTGACATCAGCGGAGCTGTGAGAGTGAACGCAGAACAAAAACTCAGCTTTGAGAAACTAAATATAGAAGGCAGTGGGGCAAGCAAAATTGAGTTTTCTGCTGAAATGCAGTCGCTTAAAGCCGATTTTAGTGGCGCTTCTACGGTTAACATTTCGGGAAATGTGAATGACCTAAAGATCGAATGTTCAGGAGCGTCAAAACTGTACCTCAGCGACTTACAAGCCTCCACGGCCAAACTCGAGCTGAGTGGCGCCAGTTACGCCGAAGTAAATGTGAGTGGCAATCTGCGCGTTGATGCCAGCGGTGCTTCGGATGTGCGCTACAAAGGCGACCCGAAAGACGTTACTTTTGACACTTCGGGTGCTTCTAAGGTGCGTAAAATGTAAAAGTTTTTTGGCTGTTACTAAGGAAATGAGGGGGGATTTTTCAACATCTCTCCTTATTCTTTTAAGGCAATTTTGCTCCATCGTTTCTTAAAAAAGCCTTTAGCGGATGAGCCAACTTTTCATATCCGGTGAGGTGAACCTGAATGCTTCCAACCAATATTTTCGCTTCAATCAGCACAGGCACTCTGTTATCATCATCGGTCACCCAAACTAAAATAGGTTCGTTGGCCAGAAAAATCGTTCCTTCGGCAGGGCTGGCGCTAAACTTTAAACACGAAAAGCGTTTTCCGGAAGGTATTGTTCGCTCTTCAATTCCTAAAAATACGATAGGCATTTTTGTTATTTTTCGATCCATAAGAATGGGAATTACCAAAGTATCTGCAATAGAAAGTTGAGAAAAATCGAGCGAACGCGTGAGGTAAGTAGCTGTTAACACATCAGTTATGGAGGTTTCGAGACGAAGGGTGTCAAAAAATTGTTGTTTTTTATTTTCCATAGTAATGAGGTAAACCTGCTGTTTTGCATGGTCAAACCGGTACAGGTTAAATGTGTGTTTGCTTCCTTCAAAGGTATTTCGCCTGAACTGTGAGGGTTTGAAGGGGTTGGCGGTTGTAAAAACCTCAAACGTATCGCGCACCCGAAACAACCAATCGTAGCGCCGAAGCGATGCCCCCGTACTTTTAAAATGCCAGAAGCTCTTTGAATCAGTTGGACCTTTATGCGCCCTAAAATCAACCGTTCCGGCATCAATCCAAATGAATCCCCAATGGTAGGAAACAGTGTATTGGAGAGATTCGCCATGACCAAAGGCTTCTTTTGTAATACGCAAAGGCTTCTGTCCGATGACACTTTGAGGCGAGAAACACAACATTCCGAACAAAACAACGAGCGCAATTTGAAAACCATGTTGCAGAAAATTGGCTGTTGCTTTTTTAGAGCAACGCTTCATCCCTTCGGGTGGTGAATTGGTTTTCAACAAGTTTTTTTATGTGTTGTAGATGCGGACACCAAAAATGGTGCTTCCAATGCGTACTTGGTTGCTGCCCTCGGCAATGGCCAATAAATAATCGCCCGACATTCCCATGCTGACAATCTGAAAAGCAGCACTATCGCTGAAAAAACCTGTTTTCAGCTCATCGAAAATGCTCTTGAGTTGTCTAAACTCTTCTCTAATTTGGTTTTCATTGTCGGTATAAGTAGCCATTCCCATCACGCCACAAATTTCAACCGCCTGTAACGGTTCTTTTTTTATGGATTCAAGAAGTTCGGCTGCTTCTTTGAGGCTTAAACCAAATTTAGTCTCTTCGTCAGCAATGAAAAACTGAAGCAGACAACGCTGAATACGCTTGTTTTTCAGCGCTTGTTTGTTGATTTCTTTCAACAATTTCAAACTGTCAACCCCCTCAATCAAATCAACAAAAGGAACAATAAACTTCACTTTGTTGGTTTGTAAATGCCCAATAAAATGCCATTTGATGTTATTGGGCAAAGCAGCTTGTTTTTCGACGAGCTCTTGCACTTTGTTTTCACCAAAATGCCGTTGGCCAGCTTCATACGCTTCTAAGATGGCGTTATTTGACATGGTTTTCGAAACAGCTACCAATGTAACATGCTCCGGTATAGTTTGTTGAACTTGTAAAAGACGATCTTTAATGGACATTCTGATAGGTTTTTATAGAGTTTTTGTCTGCTCTTATGCAAAATTAAGCATTTCAATTCAATCGTAGGGTTTTGAACAATATTGAAGCGCTTTCTTATCAGCATTAAAATTACTTTTGTAAATATTTTTAAATGATGAAGCAACTTTCTTTTGCCATAGTTCGACTGACCGTTTTCTGGATGCTCTTTTTTGCTCTTCTGAGGGCTGTTTTCGTAGTTTATTATTCAGAAATGATTCGCCTTGAGGACATTGGAATGGCTGAAGTAAGTCAACTTTTTGTACACAGCTGGCTACTCGATTTATCTACTGCCTCCTATCTCATATTGGTTTCATTGATTTTGCTTGCTGTGTTTTATACCACTTCTCGTCCGCTTTTCAACCAGATGAATCGGTTTTATATTGGTTTTATCATAGTTTTTTATGCCTTGATTGCCAGCGCTGAACTGGGTTTGTATGCCGAATGGAAAACAAAACTTTCGGCAAAAGCATTGGCCTATCTCACCAATCCATCAGAGATTTTTCACACCGTTTCACTGTCGGAAATATTGCTTTTGGCGTTGTTGTGGGCTTTGCAAGCGGCAGCCGGCTTTGGTCTTTACTTTTTTATTGTTAAAAGAAAGCCGGAGGCCCCACAGAGGCCGACCATAAAACCACTTTTTGCTGCTTTGATTTGGCTACCAATCTTTTTTATTGGCGCAAGAGGAGGCCTTTCTGCTATTCCGGTGAGCGTGAGCTCGGTGTATTTCAGCAAACACAATATGTTGAATCTTACGGCGGTAAACCCGTTGTACAACATCAGCTTTAATCTGCTAAATGCCAATAGGTTGAAAGGAGAAAACCTGTTTATCTCCATGCCCGAGGCTGAAGCTATTCAAACAGTTAGAGCACTTCATGAAGTGAGAAAAGACACAACGATTTCTGTTTTGAAAACTCACCGACCTAACGTTGTAGTGTTGTTACTCGAAAGTTTTTCTGCCGACTTGATTGAGTCGTTGGGTGGAGAGCCGGGTATCACGCCTTTTTTCCATTCGTTGGAGAAAGAAGGGCTTTTGTTTACGCAATTCTACGCCAGCGCTAACCGCTCGCAACAGGCCATGAGCGCCATTTATGCCGGCTTGCCCGGAATCCCCATCACTACCATCACCGATCATCCCGACAAATATGCTTCGTTGCCTTCGTTGACCAAGGATTTGCGCGAAGTGGGTTACCAAAGCGCTTTTTATTTCGGTGGCCAGCTCAACTATGGCAACATCCTTTCTTACCTGATGTACAATGAGATAGACGTAGTAGTGGAAGGGAAAGATTTGCCAAAAACCATGCCACGCGGCAGGTTGGGCGTTCACGATGGAGTTTTGTTGCCTTATGCCGCCACCGAGCTTTCGCAGATGCAACAGCCTTTTTTTGCAACTATATTCACCTTAAGCTCCCATGCGCCTTACGATTATCCAATGGAACAGTTGATTCAATGGCCAAAAGTGGAAAAAGAATTCGTAAATGGCGCTTATTACACCGATCAATCCATAGGAAGTTTTTTTGAAGAAGCACGCAAAACAAGCTGGTATTCAAACACTTTGTTTGTTATCATGGCCGATCACAGTAAAAACTCCTACCGAAATCATCCGTTGGAGAGTTTTGAATACCATAAAATTCCATTGTTACTTTTAGGCCCGGCCTTGAAAGACAGTCTAAAAGGCACCACCTACGATCGGATTGCCGGAAATACTGACGTGACTTCTACCCTACTCCAACAGTTGGGTTTGCCAACAAAAAACTATCCATGGAGTAAAAATCTTTTCAACCCTCATTATCAACCCTTTGCTTATTTTGAACTCAACGAAGGTTTAGGTTGGAAGCGACCTGAAGGTTATTTTGTTTGGAACAAAGAAGCAGACCGGTTTTATCAAAAAGAAATTCCTGACAGTCTTCAAGCTTCCATCCTCCGTGATGGAAAAGCTTACCTACAAGTGCTTTACGAAGATTTTATGAAGTATTGAAGCATTGGCTTCAGATTCAAAAACTTAGCATTTCCCATCCCATTCTCCATAAAACCGTTCTAAAAACACCAGCATAAACGCATGGCGTTCTTCGGCCATCATACGGCCCTGCCGGGTATTCATCTGATCTTTCAATAGCAATAACTTTTCGTAAAAGTGATTGATGGTAGGCGTTTGGGAAGCTTTGTAGCTTTTACCGTCGTTGTGATGCTGCGGAGGAATGGCAGGATCGTAAAACGGTCGTCCTTTGAAACCGCCAAAACTGAAAGCCCGCGCAATACCAATAGCACCTATAGCATCCAACCGGTCGGCATCTTGAACAATTTGAAAGGCGATACTCTTTTCTCCTTTGAAATCAAACGAACGTTTAAACGACATATTTTCAATAATAACCATCACTTCGTCAAAAACATTCTTTTCAATAGGCTGGCTGATTAAAAACTCACGAATCATTTTTGGACCCACTGTTTCGTCACCATCATGGAACTTCGAGTCGCCCACATCGTGCAATAGACTTGCCAAAGCGACAACTGTTTCATCGGCTTTCATTTTTTTTGCCAATTTAATAGAAGTGTTATACACCCGCAGCACATGCCACCAATCGTGTCCGGCTTCGGCTTTTTCCAAGGCGTTGATCACAAATTGGCGTGTAGCTTCAACCATTTTTTCTTTATCTATCATTCATTCAAATAGTTAATGATAGGCGCCAGTGATATATGCTTACTTCCATCAATTTGAAGAATGGAGCTGACTTTTTCTATTTGTCCATGCTTGAGATAACTTTGCCAAATGTGTTCGATGTACCAGTCCGGTTCGTGTCCCCAGCGGTTATCATTGGCTTTTCGTTTCACAAATGTTTGATAATCAATGGTTACAAAAAGTCGCTTATCGAACATTTTACATAAGGGTTCAAACCAATAAATGAGCAACCCTTCGGCAATTACCAAATCGTTTTCTCTGCTTTCGGCCACAACGGCGTTAAGAAACCTTACATGGTCAATGGAATCGGGATGCTCCCAATCAATACGCCCATTGATGGGAGGAATCAATTCCACTGGTTTTACGAAGTCGTCCTGACAAAGGATAATCACCTTTTTGTGGCGAAAATAATCCCTAAGCTGCTTGGCCAGGGTTGTTTTGCCGGCAGTGCTCACGCCGCCAATTGCTATGATCATCGGTTTTATTCGTTGTAAAGGATTTTACTTTTCTTCGGATACGGGGGTGAACTGCAAAGCACCCACATCAGCCGATGGAATGCGCGATACGCCTCTCAGATCGAGAGGAAAATCAGCTGCAATTTCTGCTTTTCCCTTTCCGATGACAGGCGACAAGCTGTCGGGTTCGTAGTCAAAGAACATATATTTTTCAAGAAGTGGATCTTCATTGATGAAGCTGGAAGAAAAAACCGGCTGATTTTTCCATGGGTCTTTCAGCTTGATGAAGCAATGGTCGAAAAGATAAGTTGTGTCTGCACCTGCCACCAACTCACGTTCAATTTCGTCCTCGTTGGAACCATAGATAATGCTGTTGCCAAAAGATAAATTGATAGGCACAGGAATGGGATTTTCTAAGGAGTCGAGAAGAAAATTATTGAAAAATAAAGCGGGTGTATTGCGAATACCGTAACTCCAGTTGTTGATTAAAGTACTGTGCATGAACCGATAAGCTCCACCTGAAGTAAGTGCTACAGCATAACTTCCACTGTTGGCCACTACCACATTGTGGGCATCAATGGCAAAAAGGCGACTAAAAATCCCCATACCCGTGTTGTTTTCAATCACTGTATTGCTGAGGGAGAGTTGGTTGGAAGTGGGTCGGAGAAAAGATTCAACCTGCAATCCGATGAAGGCATTCCTTATGACGGCGTGATTTATTTCATGGTTGAAACCTGCGCGGCCTTCCATCAGCCAAATGCGGTCCCATTGGCCGGGAACATCGCGGTAATCAGCATCAAGGCGGTCGCCCTGAAAAGTTACCGGGTTTTCTAATGTTCCTCGTACCTTGAGTACTCCATCCACATAGGCCCACAAGCCCGATCCATTATGGAAATGAACGCGGGTTCCTTCTTCAATAACCAAAGTTCCGTAAGAGTTGATCAAGGCATAGCCATACACTACATAAGGCTTTTCATTAGTCCAATAAACCGTTTCCAAGCTATCGGCCACGATCTTAAACTTCGGAAAATTCCCCACTTTCTGATCGGCAATAATGTAGTTAGCATCTTGCCCCCAAGCCACCAACTTTACCTTTTGTTCGTTTCCGTTGGTAAGAAAAATAAGGTCATCTTCCACTACGTAGGGATTGTTTTGATCGCGGGGATCAATAGTTGCTTTCACCAGCACATAAAGGCTATCATTGGGAGCCAAATCAACATCCTGAATGTTTAAGCCGGCAATACCATCCACATTCATTCGAAAAACAGATTGTTGACCGAGTGTAAGCTGTATATTGCTGATATTGATGCGCTTATTGCTGGTATTGTAAACCATCAATTTGCGGGTTACTGTACCTAGAGAGGAGAAAACAGTATCGAAAATTACCGAATCAGCTGAAAAAGTAAGTTTAAGGTTTTTGTCGTTGCTCACCAAATCGTCCTTGCGACAAGCCGTTGTAGCCATGAGGGCAATGAGAAACAATAGACTGAATATAAATAGATTACGTTTCATTTTTACAAATAAAGTTGGCGGGCAAACAAAACCGCAAAGTTAAACAACTATTGCTAAGCGTGAAATGTTGCGTTTTATTGTATTTTTGCCCTGAAACACGCACAACAATGTTAGCTTTCAAACGAATATTTACGCTTTTTTCCATTCTTTTTTGCTTGGCTGTTGCAGGTCATCATACTGCCATATCTCAACAGGTAGCCGGCGACTTCAAACCTAACCCTTGGGTGCTGGGCGGCGATTTCGGCATTGGGTTTTCGTCTTTCGGCAGCAACATTTTGGTATCGCCTCAACTGGGTTACAAAATTACTCCTCGATGGGAAACAGGCGTGAGGCTCACCTATAACTACTACAGTTTTAAAGATGCCGGTTTAAAGTACTCATCGCACAATTATGGTGGCGGACTTTATACCTCTTACGATATCTATAGAGGGCTCTTTGCTCATATCGAGAATGAACTCTTGAGCTATAACAGACATAGAATGAATAATATAGGCACCATCAACAAGGACCGAATTTTAATTCACTCGTTTTTTGTGGGGGGTGGTTTCAAACAATATTTTACTGTCAACAGTTATGCAAGTTTTATGCTGCTGTATAACCTCAACGAAACCTTTGATACCCCGTATCAAAATCCGATGTTTCGCATCGGATTTGGCTTTGGTCTTTAATCTAAATACTTTATATACTATTACTTAGCTTTAAGATTTAACATCTTCCGCTTCATCTTTTTGGTTCAATTCGCGAAGAATTTTACGCACATCTAATTCGGTTGATGTTAGTTTTTCTTTGCAAACTTGAATTAAAACGGCAGCCCGCTGAACTTTTTCCGAGAGTTGGTCTACTGTGATTTCACCCTTTTCCATTTCTGCTACAATGATTTGCAGCTCCTCAAAAGCATGGGTATAACTTATTTTTTCTTTCATAATGGTTTTAATTTTCTGTTGATTTAGAATCTACCGTTGACACGAAGCTTCCATGAGCCAACACCGTTTCTACCTTGTCGCCATGAACTAACAAAGCGCTGTTAGTGAGTAGTTTACCTTGGTGATAACTCAAGCTAAAGCCCCGTTTCAGCACATTTTCGGGCCTTAATAGTTCCACATTTTTTTGTAAAGTTGTTACCTGCTTGTTGTTCTCACTCAACAAAACCGAGGCGAGCTGGTTGATGTTTTTAAGCGATCCCTCCAAATTTCTGTTGTGTTGTTCCACCATTTTTATTCCCGAATGCTGCAACAGCACTTGCGCTTGGTCAATGCTGTTTGCTGCAATCTGAAGGTGTTTTTGTCCCAAAAAGTGCATTTCGGCTTTAAGGGCTGCCAGTCTATTTTTGCGGTTTTCAAGGTGTTTTTCAACCCTCACCTGAAGATAATACGTTTGATTTTTGAGCTTTTGTTGCTCATTTTCAATCACCTGAAAAGACCTTAAGATACTTTTTTGCGCCGTGACCATTTTTGCCTTGAAATACTCAAATTGCTCCAAGAGAATATCGGCCAATTCACTGGGTGTGATGGCGTTGGTGTGCGCAACCATTTCGCTGACGGTTAAGTTGGTAGCATGACCGATCCCCGTAAAAACAGGAATGGGAAACTGAGCAATATTTTGAGCGAGCGGATAGTTGTTAAACGCCGCCAATCCCACCTCGCCACCACCGCCTCTGATGATCGCCACCAAGTCGAAATGCCGTGATACTTTACGGATACGTTCGAGTTGATTGATCATTTGTGATGCTGCTTTGTCGCCTTGCAAAAGTGATGGAAAGAGATGAAAATCAAGGTTAAAGCCAATCATTCGTGCCTGCATCAGTTGCATAAAATCGGCCAACCCCTTGCTACTTTCAACTGAAATAATGGCAATTCTTTTGGGCAACAAAGGCAAAAGGCGGGTTTTGTTCATCTCAAAAACGCCTTCGGCTTTCAGCTTACGGATGGTGTCTTGTTTTTCGCGTTCCAACTCACCCAAAGCAAAAACCGGGTCAATGTCATAAATATGAAGTGTGAGTCCAAAGTTGGCATCAAACATAATGCTGGCGCGACAAAGTATATTGATGCCACTGCCCAGCTCTTCGCCGGTTTCGGATAGAAACTTTTTGGCAATTTGACGAAAATCATTGGCCCAAATAATGGAGCGCATCTGGGCTACCACCTTTCCGTTTTCTTTTTGCACCAAATCGGGATAACAATGGCCCGTGTGGGAGTACATATTCAATTTATTCATTTCGGCTTTTACCCAAAAAGACGAGGTATAACGCGCTGATAAAGTGCGTTTTATACTCTCTAAAACTTCTTTTAAAGTAAAAACCTGCTTATCTTGAATCTGTTCCGACATTGTGATTGTAAAAATTGCCCGCTAAGATAGGCAATCGTTTGCCACCTTCCATCCAAGCCAATCAATCTTTCATCATAAAAATGTATCTTGCGCCGATAAAAAAAAGCATTATGGATATCTTATGGGTGAGCACAAACAACTCCATTCGCCTCAATGGCATCTTGTCCAAACCAACTGATGAAATTTGTTTTCATCGCATGAATCATCAACCTTTTGGCGAAATAATTCAACAGCTCAGCAATGGAAACATCCAAGCGGTGCTGCTCGATGCCTGCGAAATCCAAAACATCAGCAAACTGATAGACCTCATCACCCATCGTTTTCCTGATTTACCTCTACTGGCCATCACCCTTGCTGAACACGAAACTGAAATACAATCTTTTTTGGGTCAAGGGCTTTGGGATTATCTTCTTTTTGAGGAACTGACTGTTGAAAAAATAAACAAAGCATTGATTGTATGCCGGTCATGGATACCTAAAATGAAGCAACTCGATGAAATGGAAGATGAAATCCACGAGGCCAAGGAATACAGCAACCGATTGTTGGCTCGAATGAGTCACGAAATACGCACGCCTTTAAACGCCATCATCGGCATGACAGAAATGCTTTTCGACACCCATTTGAATTCAAAACAACGCTTTTATACTGACACCATTCACGAAAGTGGCACCTTGCTCGTGGCTTTGTTTAACGATTTGTTGGATTATTCAAAAATTGAAGCAGGAACTATTCGCATCCACAACAAGCCTTTTAACCTGCGCGATGCCATGCACGAATGTTTGGTAAACGTGATGGAAGACGCAATGGAAAAACGATTAGAGATGCTCCACTTTTTCGATCCAAGTTTGCCGCAAATGTTTATGGGCGACGATCTTAGGATAAGGCAAATTGTAATGAACCTGCTCGATAATGCCATAAAATACACACCGCACGGCTTCGTGCGTTTTGAGGTTACCCAATGTTTTAACCAACAAAATCCGCTGCTGTGTATCAAAGTCGCCGATTCAGGTCCGGGAATTAAAGAAGATATTCTTCCACAATTGTTTAAACCATATGTGCAAGCACCTACCGACAGCAGTAACAAAAGAGGCGTGGGTCTTGGGCTTACCATCTGCGATCATCTTGTTAAGCAAATGAACGGAAGTATCCAAGTTGAAACCCAACCCGGCGAAGGTACCACTTTCATCATCCATCTGCCCTGCCACCATGTGGAGGGAAGCAGCGGAACTGTTCCAATTCCGTTGTTAAAAAACAAAAAAGTGCTGTATCTGACTACTGATCCTATTTTAGACGATCTTATTAGTAAGTACTTGAATTTTAATGATATGAATCTTCATATCCAATATGTTGAACAAGATAATCTTGCCTGTCTCGATCAGTTGCCCGAATATGATCTGCTCATCAGTCATTTGAGAACCAACATGAAAATTGACCTCAGACTCATTGATACCGTGCGCGAGAAACATCCGCTACCTCACCTTCTTTTAAAAGAAAGAGAGAAAATAAACGATAAGCCCATCGTCATAAGAAAAGATACTGTTATCTTTCTCAAGCCACTGGATTATAATGATTTATATGATGGTATGGAAGCTGTTCTCAACGGAAAAGCCGACGATTTGAACACCATTGAACGGCAGATACAAATGGATGAACGCATGGGAGAATACCATCCGTTAGACATTTTGCTGGTGGAGGACAATGCTATCAATCAACGTATTATAATGGGTGTACTCAATCGCTATGGCTACCAGGTAAAACTGGCTGAAAACGGAAAAGAGGCTATTGAATCCTTAGAGCGGCGCGTATATGATGTGGTGTTAATGGACATTCAAATGCCAGTGATGGATGGACTTACGGCCACAAAGCTCATCAGGGAACGCCTTCATACGCAACGTCAACCCTATATTGTTGCCCTCACTGCCGATGTTTTACAGCAAAGCAAAAGCAAATATCTTACCCAAGGCATTGACGAGCTGCTGTATAAACCGGTTCAAACCAAAGCACTGATGCAAATGCTTTCCAAATGCAAAAGACTCGAACGGGGCCTATGGAAAAATTGAGCCTAACCGAGCATGTTCACTTTTGATATTGAAGTTAAAGAATAGAACCCTGATACAGAATTGGTGCGCCGGGACCTAGAGGAATATTCAACAATGCCCAAACAATCAACATTACAGTCCAAACCACGAAAAGGACTATCGAATAGGGCATCATTGTAGAAATGAGCGTGCCAAGGCCCGATTTGCTGTTGTACTTTTCAAAATAAACAATGATCAATGCAAAGAAACTCATCATGGGAGAAATGATGTTGGTAACGCTATCGCCTACCCGGAAGACTGCTTGAGAAAGTTCAGGAGAATAGCCCAGCAACATAAACATCGGAATAAAAACAGGTCCCAGAATCGCCCATTTGGCCGATGCGCTCCCCATAAAGAGGTTGAGTACAGCCGACAGGACGACAAAAATAAGTATTAGCGGAACCAATCCAATATTCATCTGTTGCAGCACAGCCGCTCCTTTGATAGCAAAAACCAACCCAAGATGACTCCACTTAAAGAAAGCCACAAATTGGGCTGCAAAAAACACCAAGACCAAAAAACCAGCCAAGGTTTTAAAACTTTCTGTCATACCTTTGATAAGGTCAGCATCTTTTTTAAACTTACCGGTTATACGGCCATAGACTAGACCCATGCTTCCGGCCATGAGAAACAATAAAGTGATAAATCCCTCTAAGAGGGGCGAATGAAGCAAGGAGTTGTCCTTACCCCGGAAAAAACCATTTTCGGGCAGGGTGGTAAAAGCAATCAAAAGAATCCAAGCCAGAAAAACGATGAAAGTCCATATTAAGCCTTTAATCTCCAGTTTGTTGAGCGGGTGCACGGCTTCAACAGGCACGTCGCCTTTGTAAGTGCCCAATCGCGGTTCTACCACTTTGTGGGTTACAAGGGTTACCAAAAATGCCACAAGAAAAGTGGAAGCAGCCATAAAATAATAATTCGAGGTGGGCAATACTTTGTAGCCTTCGTCAATGATTGTGGCCGACTCGGTGGACAAACCCGCCAACAGCGGATCAATTGTGCCAATGAATAAATTGGCACTAAATCCGCCCGAAACACCGGCAAAAGCTGCCGCCATACCAGCAATGGGATGTCTGCCAACAGCGTGAAAGATCAGGCCAGCCATCGGTATGATGAGCACATACCCCAAGTCGGAAGCTGTGTTGGAGATAATTCCTGCTAAGACAATCACATAAGTTAAGAGTTTGCTTGGGGCTTTGGCCACCAAAAGCCGAACAGCAGCACTGATAAGTCCGCTACTTTCGGCAATTCCAATTCCCAACAATGAGACCATCACAATGCCTAAGGGTGCAAATCCGGTGTAATTTCTCACCAACTCTGTAAAAATACGATGGATACTTTCTTGCGACAAAAGATTCACAACCACCACCTCTTCGGCCGTTGCCGGATGCTTGGCCGACCATCCCAACATAAATCCTACCCATGAAAACACCAGCACAAAAACAGCAAATAACCCAAATAATGTTGCCGGATGCGGTAGGGCGTTACCCCCCTTTTCAACAAGGGTTAAAAAATAAGCCAGCGCGCCCTTTTTCGATTCAATAGAAGAGTTTGGTTGCTCCATAGGGTGAGATTGGTTGATGGTAATTTTCTTTTGAATATGCAGCAAAATAAACATTAAATTGGCAAATAATGTTCAATAGCTTTTTTTTGTTCCTTTGTATCCTTAACCTAAATATGGCTATGACACAAGAAACTATCTTGATTCTCGATTTCGGATCACAATATACCCAACTGATTGCCAGGCGCGTAAGAGAACTAAATGTGTATTGTGAAATTCATCCTTTCAATCATATTCCTGTAATTTCGTCTGCTATTAAAGGAGTGATCCTCTCTGGAAGTCCGTTTTCGGTTCGCGATGGTATCCTTGAATCGCCCGATCTTTCAGTTTTTAGGGGCAAAGTGCCGATTTTGGGCATTTGTTACGGTGCCCAGCTTTTGGCCTACGAAAATGGGGGAAGTGTAGAACCATCAACTACCAGAGAATATGGCCGTGCCAACTTAGCCTTTATTGATCACAGCTGCCCTTTGGTTGAATCCATGTCGAAAGACAGTCAGGTTTGGATGTCGCATGGCGATACAATTTTATCCCTTCCACCCTCCTTTGAAATCATTGCAAGTACCGCCGACGTTGCCGTTGGTGGATTTCATGTTGCGGGAGAACAAACCTATGGTATTCAATTTCACCCCGAAGTTTATCACTCGGTGGAGGGCCTCGTTTTATTGAAAAACTTCGTAGTTGACATTTGCAATTGCCATCAAAACTGGACTCCTACATCTTTTATCGAAAACTCAGTGAAGGAGTTGCAGCAAAAACTTCAAGACGACAAGGTAGTTCTCGGCCTAAGCGGAGGTGTAGATTCCAGCGTTGCCGCCATATTGCTTCACAAAGCTATCGGAAAAAACTTATACTGCATTTTTGTTGACAACGGTCTGTTGCGAAAAAATGAGTTCGAGAAAGTCATTCATTCTTACCTCGACCTCGGTTTAAACGTGAAAGGTGTTGAAGCCTCAGACCGTTTTCTTAACGCATTGAAAGGCGTGTCGGAGCCGGAACAAAAACGTAAAATCATCGGAGGCACTTTTATCGAAATTTTCGATCACGAGGCACACCTCATCGAAGACGTAAAATGGCTGGCCCAAGGCACCATTTATCCTGACGTGATTGAATCGGTTTCGGTTAAAGGGCCTTCGGCTACCATCAAATCGCACCATAATGTTGGCGGACTACCTGATTATATGAAACTTAAAGTGGTCGAACCTTTAAACACTTTGTTTAAAGACGAAGTGCGCATCATCGGTCGCCAGTTGGGATTGCCATCTTTTATCATTGACCGTCATCCTTTCCCGGGACCGGGATTGGGCATCCGCATCCTTGGCGACATCACCGCCGACAAAGTTAGAATCTTACAAGAAGTAGATGATATTTATATTGAAAGCCTGCACAAGCAAGGATTGTACGACAGCGTTTGGCAAGCAGGAGCTATTTTGCTGCCCGTGCAATCGGTTGGCGTGATGGGAGATGAACGAACATATGAAAACGTTGTTGCCCTAAGAGCTGTGAACTCCACCGATGGCATGACAGCCGACTGGACCCATCTGCCTTACACGTTTCTTGCAAAGGTTTCTAACGACATTATCAACAAGGTAAGAGGTGTAAACAGAGTAGTTTACGACATCAGCTCAAAGCCACCGGCAACCATTGAGTGGGAATAAAAAACTTTAATTATGTGTAAACAAATCCTCAAGAAGACGCTTTCTACTGCCAGCAGAGTAGGTATGATTTGGGTTCTTTTGTTGTTTTTACCCTTGACATCTACTTTTGCCCAAAATGATATTGCCATCTCGCAGATCGTTGAGCAATACAATGGAAAATCGTACTATCTACATAAAGTTGCATCGCAACAAACGCTTTATGGTATTGCCAAGGCTTATGGAATTACTGTTGAAGCACTTATGAATGAAAACTCGGATTCGAGAAGTGGCATCCGTGTCAACCAAATCCTGCGCATTCCCATGTCGCGAACCACTACCGGACAAACACCGCCCCAAGCCAACACAATGGTTTCCAACACCAATGATGCCGAGTATGATTATGTGTATCATGTGGCAGGCAAAAATGAAAACTTCAAATACCTTTCAGATGTTTATCTTGTCAACGAAAATTTAATTCGTAATGCCAATCCAAGCGCTCGTGCACCTTTTAATGAAGGCGATTACGTTTTAATACCCATCACAAAAAAAGACAATCGGCCACCGGTGACCGATTCGCGTTTCAAGCGAAGCGGTTACGACCCTTACAATCAACCACTTCCAAAAGGAAGCTCCCCTAAAGAAACGCCACAGCTGCCTCCACCATCAAAGATAGAAACTGTTTCTCCTTTCGATGCCCCGCTAAATGGCAATGCACCAAAAGGTCAAAGTATTCAGTACAATGAAAATCCTGTGGGTGTTTCAGAGACCGCCACAATAACCAAAAAAAATATTCATGTTGTAAAACCTAAGGAGACGCTCTACAGCATTTCGCAAAAATACCAACTCAGTCAGCGGCAACTGATAGAAGCCAATCCCGGATTACAAGAAAAATTAAAAGTAGGTCAGGTGCTGAAACTGCCTGAATACGAAACACAAAGGGCAACACCTTCGGGCAATGGCGACACATTGGAAAGTCATACCGTAGCCAAAGGAGAAACCTTGTATCAAATTTCGCGGCGCTATGGCGTAGGTGTTGACGACTTAAAGCGACTCAATGCCAACTTATCGGAATCATTAAAGGTGGGGCAAAAGATTTTGATCCCCAAAAAAAAAATAGCAGAAGCCTTCTTGATTCATAAAGTTGAAACACAACAAAAAACAAGGCATCTGGCAAAAGATTATGGGATTAGCCAAAGAGAACTTGAGGCTTACAACCCTTCCATCGGGTCGCAAGTATATCCAAATCAGAAAGTTCGCATCCCACTCAACAACACCAAAGGCACGCAGCCTGTTTTCCCTGATGAGGTGAAACGTGAGACCAAAATTACTCATCTCGCTGAAAATGAACTAGAAGATATACCTGATGAAACTCATTCAACAGCATGTGCACCAGACCCTAAAATGCACAGCCAACGCTTCAAAGTGGCCTTGATGCTGCCATTGCAGTTAGACAAAGCGGGGCTTGCCGGAGCAACTTTTAAACCAACCGATGAAAGCCTACAAACAGCCATGAGATTTCTCCCCTTTTACAAAGGATTTGTGTTAGCCGCCGATTCGATGAGCCGCGTGAAGGGTTTAAATATTGAAATCAACGTTTTTGACGTGGGGCAATCCTCCGCTTCCGCACAAGCACTCCTCAACGACCCTACATTGCCACAAATGGATTTGATTGTTGGTCCGTTTTTTAACCAGCCCTTCAAAATAATAGCTGATTTTGCCCTCAAGCATGAAATCATGATCGTAAATCCACTGTCGCAAAGGCGCGAAATACTTGTGAACAATCCTTATGTAATCAAGGTTAAACCCGATCCTTCCACCCAAGTGGAGCAGCTTGCCGCACTTATTGCCGACCGATATTCGACGGCAAAAGTGTTTATTTATCAATCGCACCGGTTCAAAAATGTGGAGGAGGTAAAGCAGCTACAAGAGATTTTGGCAGCAAAATTGCCTGCTGAGGTTCGCTTGCGTAACGAAGAACTTTCACGCCAACTTCGCCGCAACAGCGACCTTTCTTTCAATAGCAATGTGGAAGGTAAATGGATAGATATTAGCGCCTTACAAAGCAACCCTGATGGGTTTACTACTTTTCAGAACGAAGTAAAACTGCTTTCATACGACAATGATAGCCTGCGTTTTTTTAGAAAAAACGCTTCTTTAGCACGCGAAAACATTGTGATCGCTTACGGTGATGATCGGGTATTTGCTATGGAATTTCTCAACAAACTTAACCAGCTTTCAGAAAATCTTCCGGTGAAGCTAATCGGACTACCCAATTGGGCAGGTTTCGATAACTTATTCAATGAAAGCTTGTTGCGCCTTAATACTCACTTTTTCAACGTGGGTTTTATCACTTATAAAAGTTCGGCAACAACAAACTTTATCCAAAGCTATCGTTCCACCTACAGCACCGAACCCGACCAATATTCCTTCGAGGGTTTTGATATGGCTTGGTATTTCATGCATTTCATGCAGCAATATGGTAGCAAATCGCTGCAATGCCTTCCCAGCTACCCCATGAAGCTTCTAAATACCGAATATCATTTTGTGCCTCTGGAAACGACCAATGGTTTTGAAAACATCTATTGGAATATCTATAAATACGAAAACTATTCTACCTCGCCCATCTCAAACCCATACTTTGGCCATGAACGCCTATAAATCAATATTTTCGATAAAAACAACCCTCCGCGTTTTTTGCGGATTTTGGTTGTTCATTTCTCTGCAAAGCTGTTCGGATCATGTAAAAAAAAGTTTTGATGATACCGGTCGGTTGACTTCCATTCTGCGCTATAACGATGAAAATCAACTCGAAGGCAAAAGCGAATGGTTCTTTCCCTCCGGCGAACGTCAAATGGAAGCCCTCTATAAAGCAGGTAAACTGTACGGGCCACAAATACGCTATTTTGAAAATGGGCAGAAGCAAACGGTTACCTTTTATAAAAACGATTTGATGGACAGCATTTCGACCACCTATTCGGCCAATGGCGAGCTAATTTTGCTGGAAACCTATACCAACGATACCTTGCACGGACTTTACCGACGTTGGTATGAAGGCAATAAATTGGCCATCGAAGGGAGCTACGAAAAAGGGATGATGCAAGGCTCCTGGCTTTTTTACGACCCATCGGGCTACATCATCGGCAAAGCTTCGTTCAATAACGGAACAGGAAAACAAATCGTTCAACATCCCAATGGAAAATTACAACGCGAAATCCACTTTCAAAACAACCTCATGCACGGCGAAGAAACCTTTTATGACATGGATGGCAAGCTGCTTAAAACAAGGGTTTATGAGCATGGAACGCTTGTGAGCGAAATGGATGTTATTGCAACTCCTTTGCCTGGTGACGCTTCATAAATGATCGCTTTATCAGTTGTTAGCCGTAAAATTTCCTTGCCAATTTGACTAACTTTAGTGCTATTTATATCCTATAGATAATTTTCGATGGCCTTACAACCCAAACTAAAAATCGAGATAACAACCACCGAAAAATGGATAGAAATGTTGGCCTTTCTGTTGCTGGCAGCCAACATTGCTTTGGCTATTGTTGCCTTTATAACTTTGCCTGAAACCGTTCCAACCCACTTTAATTTCAAAGGCGATGCAGATGCTTTCGGAGAAAAAGTAAACGTATTTGCTGGGCCAGCCATGGCTTTCGTGCTGTATGTTGGAATAACATGGCTTAGTTTTTATCCTGAAATTTTTAACTACCCCGTGAAAATTACCGAAGAAAATGCAGCTCGCCAATACAGAATAGCAGTTCGAATGATTCGGTGGAGCAAGGTGAGTGTCAACTTCATTTTCCTCTTAATTACGTGGTCCATGTATCAATCGGCTCTTCAATCTACTCAACAGATACAAATTTGGGTTATTCTTACCGTTACAATTTTACCCATTTTGCCACTTATTGTTTATTTGCATCAAGCTACCAAAAAGAAAAGCAAATAGCAGTAGTAACATTAAAGTTCAATCAAAAAAAAGCCACCCGGGAGGGTGGCCCAATTATGAAAAACAAACAAAACAAGTCATATTAACTTTTTTTTTAGAAAACAAAACTTGTGCCAAAATATTAAATATATGGTTTTCAGTATTTTATAAATTTTTAAGAAATGTAATCATTCCATGTTAGAGAAAATTTTTCCTTCTTGTGGAAATAGAAAAAAAACCAATTGTTATTGATCATTTATATATCACATTAACAATAACTTATAAACCTATTCATTTTCGAAAAGTATTGTTGGTTTAAAAACACGATTCCTGAAATGGGAATGCTCAAAAAAACCTCCGTCTTGTTCTGTCAGTAAAATGCAATTCGTGCCGTGAGGCGCTGTATAAAATGCCTATTTTTGCAAAAATTTTGAACAATGCGCTTTAAATATTTCATTTTATCATTCTTTTTATTTCTTTCTACCACAGTTCAGCTTCATGCTCAAAACCAAATACAACAGCTCAAAGATGATTTGTATTATTTGGCATCTCCTGAACTCAAAGGTCGTTTTCCCGGCACCAAAGAAGACAGTACAACAGTATTTTTTCTTCAGCAACATCTTAAATCAGCTGGCTTAACGCTGCCCTTCAACAATGGTTTACAAGCCTTCAACGTGATCACATCAGTGGAGGCCACCAAAAATAACATCCTAAACATCAACGGAAAAGATGCTATTTTCAACACTGATTACAGTATTTATGCGTTCAGTAGCAACGCGAAGGTTGAAAGCGATTTGGTGTATGCCGGTTTTGGGATTTTTGTGGATACTGAAGATTTTAAATGGAATGACTTTCAGAATATAGACGTGAAAGGCAAATGGGTTTTGATGCTTAAAGGCGATCCGGAGCCTCAAAACAACGACAGCAAATTCATTCCTTTTGCCGATGCCCGCACCAAAGTGATGAATGCCAAAGACCGTGGTGCAGTTGGTGTCATCTTTACAGGCGGTACACAAAACAACAAATCCGACGAACTGGCTCCCCTCCTGTTTGAGCGCGCCATAGTGAGTGCTGAATTGCCGGTAGTAGATGTTACACGCAATTGGCTCAATAAGAACATTTTACCGGTAGAATTGCAGGTTGACAGTCTCGAAGCAGATGCCATAAGGGGCAATGCGCCATTTACACATCAAATTACACCAAAAGTAGCCGGACGCACTGAATTAAAACTTCAAGAGGTAACCACTTTTAACGTAATAGGATTTATTGAAGGCAGCGATCCAATACTTAAAGACGAATACATCGTGATAGGCGCTCATTATGACCACCTTGGTATGGGTGGCGAAGGATCAGGATCGCGTGCGCCCGACATCCTTGCTCCACATATAGGCGCAGATGACAACAGCTCCGGTGTTGTGGCTGTAATGGAACTCATCAGCCGTTTCAGCAAAAAAGACAACAAACCCAAACACAGTATGGCTTTCGTGTTTTTTGGAGCAGAAGAAATGGGCCTGCTTGGATCGAGATATTTCGTCAAAAACAGCCCATTCCCAATGAAAAATATCATGGCAATGATTAACCTCGACATGGTTGGAAGACTCAATGAATCATCCTCCGTAGTGGTGGGCGGCACTGGGACTTCGACAGAAACGGAAGCTATTTTGACAAGTATTTCTGCCGCCAGCAAAATCAAACTTTCCTACTCTCCTGAAGGCTTTGGCGCCTCCGATCATGCGTCTTTTTATGCTGAAAACGTTCCGGTGATGTTCTTCTCAACAGGTGCACATTCCGACTATCATACACCTGTCGACACACCCGATAAGATTAACTATGAAGGTATGATGGAGGTAATAGACCTGGTTGAAACGCTAACCAAAAACCTTGACAACCGTAGCGAAAAACTCATTTTTGCCGAAGCCGGACCAAAAGAACGTGCTACCGGACGCAGAGGATTTAAAGTAACCTTGGGAATTATGCCCGATTTCACGAGCAGCAGCAATGATGGACTGGGTGTTGGGGGTGTTACCAAAGGCGGTCCTGCTGACCAGGCAGGAATGAAAAAGGGCGACAAAATTATTGGCGTGAACGGAAAATCGGTAGGGACAATTTACGACTATATGAACCGTTTGAAGCAACTCAAACCCGGACAAAGGGTCAATGTTGATGTGAATAGAGACGGGCAAACTATTGTACTTATTGTTGATTTATAAAAGCAACTTTAAAGTGGCCAACCTACTGCTCAACCTTGGTTCCAACGGACTGATCTTTAAATTCATCAAATTTGGAGCTGTTGGTTTTTCCGGTCTTTTTGTTGATTTTGGCATCACTTATCTGCTCAAAGAAAAGCTCAAAGTGCAGCAATACGTGAGCAACGCCATAGGTTTTATGACTGCCGCCTCTACCAACTATTTCTTAAACCGAATATGGACTTTTGAAAGCACCAATCCCAATGTAGCCTATGAATATGGCGAATTTATTTTGGTATCCTTAATAGGATTGGTGCTGAACACCACTATTTTATGGATCTTAGTCAGTAAAATGAAATGGAATTTTTACCTTAGCAAGGCCTTTGCCATTGCGTTGGTAACGGTTTGGAATTTTGCAGCCAACCTCATGTTTACCTTTAACGGAATTTAAGCTAATCCAACTTGAGGATGGCAAGGAAAGCCGACTGTGGAACTTCAACATTTCCAACCTGACGCATTCTCTTCTTACCCTTCTTTTGTTTTTCGAGCAATTTGCGTTTACGCGAAATATCACCACCATAACATTTAGCAGTAACGTCTTTTCGCAATGCTTTCACTGTTTCGCGGGCTATAATTTTAGCTCCTATAGAGGCTTGTATCGCAATATCAAACTGCTGCCTTGGGATGAGTTCTCGAAGTTTTTCACACATTCGACGGCCAAAAGAGTAGGCGTTGTCGCGGTGAATGAGTGTTGAAAGTGCATCAACAGGTTCGCTATTGAGTAAAATATCGAGTTTTACAAGATTGGCTCTTTGGTATCCGGCGATATGATAATCGAAGGAAGCATAACCCCTCGAGATAGATTTGAGCTTGTCGTAAAAGTCGAAAACAATTTCGCTCAAAGGCATTTCAAAAGTCACCTCTACACGATCAGAGGTGAGATAGACTTGATTTTTCATCACCCCCCGCTTTTCAATACATAGCGTCATGATGTTTCCAAGGTATTCCGATTTGGAAATAATTTGGGCAATGATATAAGGTTCCTCAATATAATCAAGTCGAGTCACCTCAGGCAATCCACTGGGGTTATGCACTTCGAGTATATCGCCCGAAGTGGTATAAGCTTTAAATGAAACGTTTGGAACGGTGGTAATCACATCCATATCAAACTCGCGGTCGAGCCTTTCCTGAATGATTTCCATGTGAAGCAAGCCTAAGAAGCCACAGCGGAAGCCAAAACCAAGTGCAACCGACGATTCAGGTTCAAAAACCAAAGAGGCATCATTGAGCTGGAGCTTCTCGATGGAAGCCCGCAATTCTTCATAATCGTCAGCATCAACAGGATAGATCCCCGCAAAAACCATAGGTTTCACGTTCTCGAAGCCCTCAATGGCCTTCATACTGGGCCTGACCACACTGGTAATCGTATCGCCAACCTTTACTTCGCGGCTCGACTTAATTCCGGAAATGATATAGCCCACATCGCCAACCGACATTTTTTGTTTGGGAAACTGCTTGAGCTTCAACACACCGATTTCATCGGCATGATACTCCTTACCCGTTGCTAAGAACTTCACATGTTCGTTGGTAGATAGAGTTCCGTTCATGATACGGAAATAAGCGATAATTCCTCTGAAAGAGTTAAAAACAGAGTCGAAAATAAGTGCTTGGAGAGGGGCCTCGGGGTCGCCTTGTGGCGCAGGAACTTTTTTAATAATGGCTTCGAGTACCTCATCAATACCAAAACCGGTTTTGGCGCTTACCCTCAAAACATCTTCGCGCTTGCAGCCAATCAAGTCAATGATTTGGTCTTCCACCTCATCGGGCATGGCGCTTTCCATATCAATTTTGTTCAGTACCGGAATGATTTCAAGATCGTGATTGAGAGCTAGATAAAGATTAGAAATGGTTTGAGCCTGAATACCTTGTGAGGCATCAACGACCAACAAAGCGCCTTCGCAGGCTGCAATGGAGCGAGAAACCTCATACGAAAAGTCAACATGACCGGGGGTATCAATCAGATTCAGCACATAATGAACGCCATCGTAGATGTAGTCCATTTGTATGGCGTGACTTTTAATTGTAATGCCGCGTTCGCGTTCCAGATCCATGCTGTCAAGCACTTGTTCTTTCTGATCGCGTTCGCTAACAGTGTGAGTTTGCTGCAATAAACGGTCGGCCAAAGTGCTTTTGCCGTGGTCAATATGGGCAATTATACAGAAATTTCGGATATTTTTCATGGAGTGCAAAACTACAACAATAACTGTTATTTTATTTCATGCGATAAGAAAAAAGATGGTAGCGCGCAATGCCTCATTGTTTTATCAATAATAATAGCCTTCGTCCCTTGTTGTCAGCTCTAAAGGATAATGTCCGAGATAGATATTACCCAAGGTTCCATCAATAGAAATTTCATCGCCAGAAGCGATGCGTTTACCTTCGATGGTACACGACTTTTCTGTTTCGTTCACAAGTAAGTTGGTACAATTTACCACACATGTTTTTCCCAGCCTTACTGCTGTTACGGCAGCATGCGAAGTAGCGCCACCGCGGGCTGTAAGCAGTCCGTTGCAAGAAAAAATCATCCCAATATCATCGGGTACGGTGTCGGGTCTGATCAGAATGACATGTTGCGAAGGTTTTGTTTTTCTGAGTAGCTCAATGTCTTTTTCATCAAAAGCAGCCAATCCGTTCATGGCGCCGCCCCCAATTCCAATTCCTCTGCCCATGAGCCGCATCTCGTCAGGAGCCTGCAAAAACACCGTTGCCTCTTGTCCGATGTGAAGCTCTTGATCGCGGGTTTGAAGGATGTAAAGGTCTTCCGGACGGTCGGATTCAAAGGTAAACTCAATCTCTTGCGGTGCATAGCCATGATTTTCTGTGAGGTCGGAAGCCAAATCGAACAAGCGTTTGTATATGGCAGGATATAATGTTTGAAGCGAAGGGCCTGTTAATTCGGCTTGTTTGCGTTGGGTTTCACTAATCGGCATTGGTTTCACCAAACCGGCAACAATATCTTCGCCTTGACTTCGGATAGTAAAATCGCCATAAAGATGCACACCCGGACGACCACGTTTTGGATTTTGGGTAAACACAACACCGGTGCCACTGTGGTCGTTCAGATTTCCAAAAATCATTTGCTGAACAATAACAGCCGTTCCCCAGTTGTCGGAAATCTGTAAGTGCTTACGGTACACGAAAGCCCGCTCCGACGACCATGATTCAAACACAATATTGATTGTACTCACCAACTGCTTAAATAAATCTTGCTCTAAACCAACGCCAAATTTTTCAAGAACCTTTTGATACGCCAAGGCAACGCTTCGCATGTCATCTGATTTAAAATCTACTTTATTATCCACGTTGAAACGCGTTTTAAAATCCACCATCACATGGTCAAACACATCACGTTCAATGCCGTGAGCCATTCCCCAGCTTTGCATGAGGCGGCGATATGAGTCCCAAACCGACCAACTCTTGCCCGGCTGAGCCGCTAATTTTTCAACAATAACATTGTTTAAACCCACATTGAGGATGGTATCCATTGCACCGGGCATTGAAATAGCGGTGCCTGAACGCACCGAGAGTAGCAATGGATTGTTTGCGTCGCCGAATTTTTTTCCGCTCAAGCGTTCAATCCGAACAATTTGTCGGCGAACCAAGTTGTGCAGCTCTTTGCGCAACTCGGGTAAGGCCATTATGGTGCTGTTGCGCCGAAAAACTTCTGAGGTCAACACAAAACCAGGGGGTACAGGGAAGTTTTTTAAATAAAGATTTTTGAGGTGATAGGCTTTGCTGCCCAAAAAAACCTGGTTGTCCATTTTGGGTGTTCGCTCATCTAACGGACTGATTACCATCTCATTGTTGTAGGTCATAATGTCATTGATAAGGTTAGAATCCAGCTTATCCGACATGCTGCCCAAGGAGTTGAGAATGCGCGCAATAAAATTATCTAAGGGCTGCACAAGAAAAGCCTCAGAAATCACATCGCGATGAAACTCTTCCGATTTTTTTATCAATAGCTGGTTCATTTCCTTTTCGCTCATTTGATGTTTTGGATCAAACAATTGAGGAACAACCACCTTCAAAGGATATTCGTAAGATTTGAGGAAATATTTGATGATGATTCGCCGAATATCTTGGGCAATAAACTGGAATATATTGATGTATTGATTGAAAGAAAAGCTTCGGGAAGTGAGGCTGTACTTGAGCATTTGGAGGTTTGAATTGAAGCTTTGGTTGGTGATGCCATCCAGCTCGAGGCCTTCGCGGAAGTATTCGAGAATCACATAGATTTCTTCGAGTGTGGTTGCCGAAATATAGTCAAGGTTGATGTTTTCAACCACCTTTTCCATCAAACGGGTAGCTACCTTTTCCAAACGAAAGGTGAGGCCAAGGGCTTCAAATTTATTTTCGCGGTAAACGCCGTACATTGAAGGAATTCCAATGGCGATGTGGCGTTTATGGTAAATATTTTCCCAGCTTTCGCTTTCTTCCGGATTAAAAATAATTTTGCGCAGCTTATCCATAAATGAATAAATGAGCCGCAGCGATCGTTTGAAGTCGTTGGAATTTAATGCTTTATCGAGTTTTTCGATTTCACCTTCTTGGATAAAAGAAAAACGCTGCAGCACTTGAATAATATTTACAGACTCAAAAGAGTATTTTTCGCGCAAATGGGCATAAAGGCTGTGTATGTCGTGCAGTCGTTCTTTGTCGCGCTGGTTGCTTTCTTTAAGGCTATGCAGCAAATTGTCGAAGGCCGTTGGGGAGAGCATCAACAACTTTTCCGGGTCACAATGGTTGCGTTCGCACATTTGCTTTACCATTTTATGGATGGGCGCAAACCATTCACTTTCTTTGTCAATAGCATTATAAACATTCATCGGCAAACTGGGTTTCAAAGCTTCCAGATTTCCGTCATACCAAAAGCGGAAAATGTTTAACGTCAAATCAATGAGCGTGTTATTGCTTTCGGTATGCACCTGTTTGCGCAAGAAATGCACCAATTTATCTTGCCTTCCACTTATTTCATCCATAGTGGTGGTCACTTTTCTGATTTCACCCTCAGCACCAATTTCGTTAAAGAAAACAGGAAAAATACGTGTGAGTTGCTTCACCTTCTTGTAATAAGGTGCAATGTTTGAGTTGAGAATTTTAGTGATTTCGCGTTGAAACAAATCTGTGTCGCTGATAAAAATGCCGCCAAGCCTAAGGCTCACAATCAACGCGCTCAGCAGCTTTTCCATTCCTGAATGTGATGCCTCGATGAGTTGCAACCAAACACGGATATTTTTGATATGATTAACGTTTACACTTAGCTGCCAATCTTCGTCCACATACACAGTTCCCGGACTAATAAACCCAAAGTTGATCAGCTGTTTCTCAAAATTATTAACCAATTCTTTTTGTTCCGTTTTGTCAATATCAATGATTTTTAATCCTAAAGTCATCAAAAAATCAAGCACAGCAGAGGTATGACTGATTTTCATTTCGGCAGCAAGTTCAAAAATAAGATCAGCAAAAGGCATCACCTGCTCTTCATCCAGTTCATCAATGGTTTGCCGGATTAGCTTATCCAAATTCCAAATAAGCCTGTCGCCCATAATCTTCATCCCTTTGAGATGCAGCAGATAAAACACAAATTGGAATTTATGAATAAACTGATCTAAGAGGTCGGAAGCTTGGGCAAAATGTTCTGCTATATCCTCATAAACAGGTAGTTGATCGAACAAACCCACGAACACTTTATCCTGCTTCAACTGCTTTTTCAATTGGGCAAAATAAGGCTCGCCCAAATTTTGAATCAGTTTTTGTGCTTGTGCTTTCGGAATATCTTTTTCGTTTTCGAGCCACAGTTCAATTTTTGTATCCGATTGCCAAAAGTTATAGCAGGCTTCAAAAACTTTTAGTGTTAGGTTATGAATTTCGCCACCCAATTCGTGCTGCTGCGAAGCCTCCGACAAGTACCGCGCAAAGTATTTGGCTGCTTGGATATAGCTGGTCTGGTTGTCGTCAAAATTTCGATCGAGGATTGCCACCGTAGGCCCAATCATCAGTTGATGTTCTTTTTTCTTTGCCATCAACAGAGAAACAAACTCAAGCAAAGTGTGAAGAATAGACGAGGTCAAAGTAATACTGAGCTTTTCGCCCAAAAGCTTTGCAAACATTTGTACCGGCACCATCAAGGCATCGGCAGGCATTTCGTCCTTGGTATAAAACCACATATCGGTGATTAAAATCCCGCGTAACTCCTCTATTACGAACTTTCGGTTAGAAAGTGGATGATGATACTCGGTGATGCAATCGTTTGCGCGTTTTTTAATTCCGAAATATCCTGTTGAAAGCTGGATGAATTGCTGGTGGTGTTCGGGAATGTAAATATCTCTGTATCTGGTCTCTGCAAGGTTTGCCTCCAATGCTTTCGAGATGAATTGCTGGCTCATATAAACGATAAATTGAGGGTTTAGTGTTGATAATTTTAGTACCTTTGAAAGGTAAATTTAAGCATAATACCCTACAAGAATTAGCTTTCAAAAAAAATAAACTTCTAAAAAGAAAACATTATGTCAAAGATTAAAATTGCAATCAACGGCTTCGGTCGTATCGGACGCAACGTTTTTAAGATTGCCGCCGAACGCAGCAACTTCGAAATAGTTGGTATCAACGATCTTACCAGCACTAAAGTATTGGCTCATCTGCTCAAATACGATTCTACACAAGGTCGTTTCGATGGTACCATCACTTTTGACGAAACCTCCATCACAGTAAATGGCAAACGTGTTCCGGTTACTGCCGAGCGTAGCCCGATCAACATCAAATGGGCTGTTGCGCCCGATGTGGTTGTTGAAGCTACCGGTATTTTCCGTTCAAAAGAAAGCAACAAAGGTGGTTATGGCGACCATTTGAAAAATGGCGCAAAAAAAGTGATTCTTTGTGTGCCCTCGAAAGATCAAATTGATGCCACCATCGTTCTTGGTGTGAATGACAACGACCTGAAAGATTCAGATCAATGCGTTTCAAACGCCAGCTGCACCACCAATTGCTTGGCACCGGTTGCCAAGGTTTTGAATGATCGCTTTGGTATTGAAAATGGAATGATGACCACCATTCACTCCTACACCAATGATCAAGTAATCCTTGATGGACCACACGAGGACTTACGTCGTGCGCGTTCAGCCGCTTTATCCATGATTCCTACCTCTACCGGTGCGGCCAAAGCAATCGGTTTGGTGATTCCTGAATTGGCAGGCAAATTGGATGGCTTGGCCGTTCGTGTTCCTACACCCACCGGCTCACTGGTTGACCTTGTTGTCAACCTCAAAACAGAAGCTACCAAAGCAGAAATTAATGCTGCTATTAAAGAAGCCGCTGATGGACCGATGAAAGGCATCCTTGAATATACCGAAGACGAAATTGTTTCGGTTGACATTGTCCACAATTCACACTCCTCCATCTTCGATGCCAAATCAACGATGGTAATGGGAAAAACAGTAAAAATCCTGACGTGGTACGACAACGAATGGGGCTATTCCTGCCGCGTGGTTGACCTTGCTGAAAGATTCAAACTGTAATCTGACCTAAAAAAAAAGAGGCTGCTTCTATTTAGATGCAGCCTCTTTTTTTTTGTGTCTTTGTTTCTACATGTCGAGCTTTCCAATTGCCTCAACCTGTTCAGCCGAAGCCAAATCAATTTCGTTCTTCAAGGCACGTAACTCTTGCTGACGCACATCCACCAAAGTGTTAAACGCAACGCGGTATTTTTCCATAACAGGCTTGGCTGGTGGCGATTCAACCGTAAGAGGATTCACCGGCTGTCCACCTTTAAAAAATCTAAAATCGAGATGTGGGCCTGTTGATAAACCGGTACTTCCCACATACCCGATCAATTCTCCTTGCGCCACTTTAGAGCCTTCACGAATGCCCGGAGCAAACTTTTGCAAGTGCATATACGCGGTGGTGTAAGTACTGTTATGTTTAATATACAGATAGTTACCAGCTCCGCCACCTTGAAAACCTTTCCGTGTTATCACCCCTTGACCGATCGCATAAACCGGTGTTCCGACGGGAGCAGCATAATCCACACCATGATGGGGACGGCTGTATTTTAAAATGGGATGATAGCGGCTGTTGGTAAAATGAGAGCTGATACGACTGAATTTCAAAGGAGCTTTTAAAAAAGCACGCTGCAAACTTTGCCCATTTTCATCGAAATAGTCGCCCTCGCCATTTTGCTCAAAATAAAAGGCAAACTGATCTTTACTATAATGGTTGAAGCGGGCAGAAAGAATTTTGCCCACGCCAACAGCTTTACCATCAATATATTTACGTTCGTACTTTACCTCAAAGTGGTCGTTTTTTTGAATGCCGAAGAAATCAACCGTCCAAGCATAAACATCCGACATTTTAATAGACAGATCGGCATCGTAGCCATTGTCTACTACAGCATTCCACAAGGAAGAAGTGATTACGCCATGGGCCGATTCAATTTTGGTTTCAACAGGTTTGGTTCCGGTGTAGGCATACAACGAATCGCCCAAGCTATAAACAACGTAGTCGGCATTGCTGATTTCGTACACAAAATACTGTGGCTTACGCAACGAATCGTTGCCCAACATGACAAAATAATTATTTCCGGCCCTGATGCGCTTCACATCAAAAGTAGATCGAAAATTCTTTGCAAGATATTCAATGCTAGCATAGTCAACATTGTATTGCATCAAGATATCCGTTAAAAACTGGTTCTTGCCAATTCTATTTTGTATGACTTCCAGGGAGTCAATTTGGATGTCGAACAAATATTGAGGTTCGGGGGCTTGTTCAACTGTAATTTCTGCTGTTTCGGAAGGCGCATTACAAGAGGCCAAAAAGGTTAAAAACAAAAAAGCTGCCCAACGAAAGGAGGCTGTTTTTAAAAAAGAAAATATATCTCTCATCAAAGCAATGTTTTATGTGCAATAAATGAAGTTGGTGAGTGGAAATAAAAATTTGCAACCATGATCTACAAAAGTAACAATTTTGTTTTACTGCCACTTTAAATGGTCGTTTTTCAAAAAAAAAGACCTTATTCAGGCCTTTTTTTGCGGTTCATGGTTCAAAAATAACTTAAATATTTTTCAAGGAATATGCCCTTCCGCTGCGTAGTGCTTTAAGGTTCAACTGTATCACATCTTCGCCTTTGTCGGCAAAAATTTTGGCCACTGCAATCTCAATTGATTCAGGTTTTAGGCCTAGGAAAGGTGCTGCTGCTCCAAGAATCACCATATTGGCAGCTTTTACGCTTCCACAATCTTTTGACATGGCATCAGCATCCAGCGTCACATAATGCGGTTGTTTCCAAATTTCTTTCAACACCAATTCAATATCTGGGTAATCTTTGATATTGTTGTAAGGATTGATGCTGGTGATGATCCATCCGTTGGATTGCAGCATAGGAATATACCTTAGCGATTCCATGGGTTCCACAGCAATAACGATGTCGGCTTTTCCTTCGGGGATGAGGTCGGAGGCAATTTTTTCGGTCGAGATGCGCAGGTGCGATTGCACTGCCCCTCCCCTTTGGCTCATTCCATGAACCTCGGCTTGTTTGAGGTCCATCCCCTCTTCGAGAGCTGCCATTCCAATACATGCAGCGATGCTTAAAATTCCTTGTCCGCCAACGCCGGCAAGTATGATGTCTTTTTTCATTGTAATAACTTTGGATTTGGAGACGTATCTATTTAATTTCTAATGCTTTCTGCTTAGCTTTTTGTCGCATTTTACGGTTCAGGGTTTGGATACATTCGCGTCGTGGGATAATTACCGAAACGCCATCGTAGGCCAATTCCTGACGGATGATCTCCACATTTTCGTCATGATGTTTGCGCAATGGTTTGATCACATGAATATGTTCCTCACTCACGCCCAGTCCTATACAAATATCCTCTATCTTACCAAAAGCCGACGATGTTTGACCACCCGTCATTCCGGTAGTAGAATTATCAAGAATTAAAACAGTAATGGGCGAATTGTTATTGATGGCATCAAGCAGACCAGTCATTCCCGAATGGGTAAATGTTGAATCGCCAATGGCCGCCACGGCGGGAACCAAACCGGCATCGGCAGCACCAATGGCCATAGTTATTGATGCCCCCATATCAACGCAGCTGTTGATGGATTCCAATGGCTCTAAAGCGCTTAGGGTGTAGCAACCGATATCACTAAACACACGTCCGCGACCATAATCCAACAATACTTCGTTCAATGCAAGAAAAGCATCGGTATGGCCGCAACCATCGCACAAGCGAGGCGGGCGATTTTTTACCAATTCGGGCACTTTGCCTCCGACTGATTGGGGAATTTCCAACGCTTGACCCACGATTGCCGGGCTTAATTCGCCATCACGAGGAAGGCTTCCATCCAACCTTCCTCTAATTTTTTTACCTTTATTTAACAAGCCTCTAAGTAGCTCTTCTATAATGGGATAACCATCTTCAAGGATCAAAACCTCATCGCACTGGTCATAAAGTTTATTCATCAGATCGAGCGGAATGGGATATTGACCAATTTTAAGCAGAGGGTAAGGCACTTGGTGTTGATCGAAATTTTCGATCAAATAATTATACGCCAGCCCGCAGGCCACAATACCCAACTTGGTGCTGGGATGCTCATAAAAATGATTAAACTCAGAGGCCAATGATGCAGCTTCTAACAGTGTTTGCTTGTTCAACAGCTCTCGGTATTGCTTGCGGGCAATAGCAGGTAGCAAAATAAATTGACGAAGATTTGAAGGAAGACTAAGTTCGTTTTGCTTTCTGGCTTCCATGCGATTGATGCCGGTGCGTGAGTGGGCTAAACGTGTGGTAATACGCAGCATCACCGGTATACGCATTTCTTCGGAAAGTTGAAAGCCATAGACGACCATATTGTATGCTTCCTGTTGGCTCGAAGGTTCCAAAACCGGAATGAAGGCAAACTTTCCATAGAAGCGCGAATCTTGTTCATTTTGAGACGAGTGCATGGATGGGTCGTCGGCTGCGATCACTAAAAGCCCACCATTTGCACCGGTGATAGCCGCATTGATAAAAGCATCGGCAGCCACATTTAAGCCTACGTGTTTCATACAGACCATAGCCCTCTTGCCGGCATACGACATTCCAAGCGCCGTTTCCATGGCCGTTTTTTCGTTGGCCGACCAAATTGATCTTATAGCGTTGGCCTTGGCTTCTTCCGAGGCTTGCACATATTCCATAATTTCAGTAGATGGCGTTCCGGGATATGCGTAAATGCCTGACATACCGGCATCTATTCCCGCCTGTGCGATTGCTTCATCGCCAAGAAGTAGTAACTTTTCCATATTAAAAGGGTTCGTGGGTTCGTTTGTAGTTTAATGTTACAAAAATAACAAAGTCCAGACAAACCACAATCGTTTGCGATAAAACAGAATGATTCTAAACAGTTTACAAATGCTCGTATCTGTTTCAAATTCAGTATAAAAGAAAGTCGTTTTTTCGGCTAAACAATTGTTGAATTCGATAAATTTACCCTTATATCATGCAGAAATGATCGCATGGCAACAGTGTCTCTTCGTGCGATAATGTCCATCAACATTTCCAATGAGCCACTGATCTGACGCAGTTGCGGAACGGTATATTTGTTGAAAAGGATTTCAGAAAGCAGGTGATCGTCCTCCGACAACAAGCCACGGGCAATGTTCAGGTGTTTCTCAAAGGTAGTTCCGGGTGCTTTTTGCTGTTTCATATTGGCACCAAAAACAAGGGTAGAAGCAAAGGGTACAGATAAAGAGTAGGCGATGGTTCGGTCGTGTTCATCAAAAGTGTAGTCATGCAGATGAATACCTAAACTTCTAAAAAAGCCTTGGAA
>JAEWWJ010000055.1 GCA_023396415.1 Bacteroidota bacterium | reverse complement strand
CCTCTGAGCTACGACCCGATAAACCAACTGTTTACGCGGCCGATTTTGCAGCCGGTTTATCCTACGGCTATGACGACAAGTTTTTTGCAGGTCTGAGTGCCGATCATCTTTCGCAGCCGGAACTGTCGTTTTACGATCTCAGCGACGAGCGGCTGCGGCTCAGAACTACGCTTCATGCCGGCATCAATATTAATGCAACCAACCAAACAATTGGCGAAGTTGAAAAAGGAGACCTGTTGATTCAACCAAATCTGCTATTTTTGCAGCAAGATGAATACAGTCAGTTGAATATGGGTGTTTATTTTGCAAAAGCCCCTTTTGTTACCGGTTTGTGGTACAAGCACAGCGCACAAAATGCTGATGCTATTGCTGCCCTTGTGGGTTTGCAGTGGATCAATTTACGCGTGGGGTATAGCTATGATTATACTGTTTCTCAGTTGGCCGGCAGAGGTGGCGGCGCACACGAAGTTTCTTTAGGCTGGGATTTTTGTGTGTATTATGAAGCAAAACGAAAGGTCCGTACAATAAAATCACCCGTATTTTAGTTAGTAAGCTAAATTTGAACCATAGAAGTCAATCTTATCAAAATGAAAAAATCTCACATCATTCTAACGATGTTCCTGTCAGGAATACTCTTTACTTCCTGCCAAAAACAAGCCTCTCGCACCACCGGTTGGAATTACAACGATCCTAAATTCGGCGGTTTTGAAGTGGGCACAAGTAAGGCCCAAGATGTTGGTCCCGGTTTGGTGGCCATTGAAGGTGGTACTTTTTTGATGGGAGCAACCCAGGAAGATTTAATGTTTGAATGGAACAATATCCCACGCCGCGTTACAGTACCTTCTTTTTATATGGATGCTACTGAGGTAAGTAACCTCGATTATTTGGAGTATATCTATTGGTTGAACCGTGTTTATGGTCAGGATTATCCGATGGTGGTGCAACGTGCCCTTCCAGATACTTTGGTGTGGCGCGATCGCCTCTCTTATAACGAACCTCTGGTAGAGCTTTATTTCCGTCACCCTTCTTATCAAGAGTTTCCGGTTGTCGGTGTTTCATGGCTTCAAGCCAATGATTATGCCAACTGGAGAACCGATCGCGTGAATGAGTTATTGCTCATTAAAGCCGGTGTTCTCGATTTTGATCCCGATCAGAAAAACGAAAATAATTTCAATACCGAAGCCTATTTGGCCGGTCAATATGAAGGTTTGGTAAAAGATGGCAAAGCCGACCTCGATCCCAACGGATCAGGAATACGCAATGTGCGTTTTGAAGATGGTATTATGTTACCAAAATACCGTCTTCCTACAGAAGCTGAATGGGAATACGCGGCCATTGGCCTTGTTGGAAACACCATCAACGAACGTATTGTTGAAGGAAGAAAATATCCTTGGAATGGCGATGGGCTGCGCACCGATCATAAAAAATATATGGGAAGTTTTGTGGCCAATTTCAAGCGCGGACAAGGCGACTATATGGGTGTGGCCGGCAGCCTTAACGATGGTGCAGCCCAGCCTGCTCCGGTGGGTTCATATTGGCCCAATGATTATGGTTTGTACAATATGGGAGGCAACGTTGCCGAATGGGTTTTAGATGTGTATCGCCCGCTGTCGTTTGAAGATGTCTCGGATTTCAGTCCCTTCCGTGGTAATATTTTTGAAAACAAAAAGCGCGATATAGATGGTTCAATCGCTCAAAAAGATTCACTTGGCCGTTTGCAATATGTTGAAATCACTCCGGAAGAAGCCGCCAACCGCAAAAATTACCGCCGCGGAAACGCTGTTAACTATCGTGATGGCGACTACGCTTCTTCCATTCAAAACGATTGGTCGAACTTGAGTGAAGATCCTAATTCCACTTCAAAAATGTATGAATATGGTGAAACGACTTTGATTTCTGACAAAGCACGTGTTTACAAAGGTGGCTCATGGGCCGACCGCGCTTACTTTTTAAGTCCGGGTGTGCGCCGCTACTTGAACGAAGATGAAGCGTCAAGCTCCATCGGTTTCCGCTGTGCCATGAACAAAGTGGGAAGCTCTTTCGGGAAATAGATTCCTTCAAAAAGACTGCAAAAACCTCATCTCCCCCGGTGAGGTTTTTTTGTTGTTCAACCATTCATTGATTTTTACCTTTCGGTTATATTTGCAGCATGAATACCATCGAAACTTTATACACACATTTTCTCAAAAGCACCGGTATTTCTACCGATACCAGAACGCTAGTTGCAGGAAATATCTTTTTTGCCCTTAAAGGCCCTGCCTTTAACGGCAACCATTTGGTGAACGAAGCCCTTGAAAAAGGCGCCCTGTTAGCAGTGGCTGATGATGAAAGTCTGCAAAATAAATCCAATGTATTTTGGACAGAAGATTGTCTTCAAACCCTTCAACAGCTGGCTACATTTCACCGGATGAAAATGAAGGCTACAGTAATCGGCATTACCGGAAGCAACGGGAAAACAACAACCAAAGAATTGATCGGTAAGGTGTTAGCGAAAAAATATGCTGTCGTTTACACCCAAGGCAATTTGAACAACCATATCGGAGTTCCGCTCAGCCTTTTGACCATCAAGCCGGAAACAGAAATGGCTGTTATCGAAATGGGAGCCAACCATATAGGAGAAATAAGGCAGTTATGCCGTATTGCTCGTCCGGAGTTTGGTATCATCACCAACATCGGTAAAGCACATATCGAAGGTTTTGGCGGCTTCACCGGTGTGATCAATGCCAAATCTGAAATGTATTCGTGGATAGACGATCATGGAAAAATGCTTTTCGTAAACACTGACAACGAGCTTCTCGAGCGGCTTTCGGCACGCATTCAACGTTTCACCTATGGCGCATCACTGCACAACAACCTCTATGGCGAGTTGGTGGCCGATGATCCTTTTTTGCATTTGGCTTGGGAATATAACGACCATCAAAGTGTTGTAACTACCCAAATAATTGGAAGTTATAACACCGAAAATATTTTGGCCGCCATTGCTATTGGGTGCTATTTTGAGGTTGAAGGTACGGCTATTGATCAGGCCATTGGCAGTTATGTGTCGTCCAACAACCGTTCGCAGCTGATGGAAACGCAGCACAACCGCGTGGTGATGGATGCCTACAATGCCAACCCAACCAGCATGGCTGCAGCTATTCGCAATCTCGACAAGATGCGGAACCGAAAGGCTTGGCTGATCATAGGCGATATGCTTGAGTTGGGTGCCGACGCTGATGCTGAACATGCTGAAATACTGAAATTAATCATTGACCTCGACTTTAAAAACGTGATACTCGTAGGGCCACTTTTTAAAAACGTAATTGCAGGCAATGATTGGTTGTGGTTTGCTAAAGTGGACGAACTTGTTGAATATCTCAGCAAAAATCCCATTCGCGATGCTGATGTTTTGGTAAAGGCCTCGCGAGGCATTCAGTTAGAAAAAGTATTGCCTTGTCTTTAATAACAAAAAAGCAGCAGCACAACCGTGTTATCGGACTGATGTCGGGAACATCTTTAGATGGTCTTGATTTGGTGTGCTGCGATTTTTTTGAAAGTGAGAAAGGCTATGAATTCCAGATCATCGCTGCCGACGAACTGCCATACCCTGCTAAACTTTCGTCACAACTCGCCAAAGCATTTTATTGGAACCAACGACAAATCAATCAATTAGATTTTGAATTTGGAGTTTTTTTAGCCGAAAGCACTGATGATTTTATTCAAAAACATCAACTCAAACCTCAGTTGATTGCCTCACACGGACACACTATTTTTCATCAACCCCATAAAGGCATCACCCTTCAAATAGGAAATGGACAGGTCATTGCCCATCGAACGGGAATTCCGGTTGTGAATAACTTCCGACAGGCTGATGTGCTCAAAGGTGGGCAAGGCGCGCCATTGGTTCCGGTGGGCGACCGCTTGCTTTTTGGCGACAACGACTTTTGTTTGAACATCGGTGGCATTGCCAACATTTCTTATGAATTGAGCGGATCGCGCATTGCGTTTGATATTTGTCCGGCAAATATGGTGTTGAACCATCTTGCTAGCAAAAAAGGTTTGAAATACGATATTGATGGTCACTTAGCAGCATCAGGAAAATTGGATGAATCACTGTTGCATCAACTCAACACCTTGGATTACTATACCCAAAACCCTCCAAAATCATTGGGTAGGGAATGGGTTGAAGCAGTGTTTCTTCCGCATATCAACGCCAGCAAAAGTAGCATTGAAGATATCCTTCAAACCTGTGTCAGCCATATCGCACATCAAATTAATGAAGCCACACGATCGTTTCCAAAAGGCATGATGCTGATTACCGGTGGCGGAGCTTTCAATACAACCCTTGTGGAGAAGATAAAGTCGGTACTTCACCATCAAATTGTTGTGCCTGTGGATGAAATCGTGCGGATGAAAGAGGCCGTTGTGTTTGCTTTGCTGGGGCTGCTGCGTGTTGAAAACAAAATCAATTGCTACAAAAGCGTTACCGGTTCCTCCTCCGACAGCTCATCCGGCGATATTTATCTTCCAAACAACCCTTGATTTATACTAAAAACAATAAAAATTAGTTAATAAGCTAAAATAAACGCAAAACCCATCCGAATGTTGACCCCCATTTTATTACAATTGCAAACCGTTAGCAACGACCTTGGCAATACATCCGTTCAAAAAGGCGAAATTTCTCTTTCTGTCCTCGATCTGGCCATGAAAGGCGGCTGGATTATGGTCGTGCTGGCCGTGTTTTCTATCATTACCGTCTATATTTTTGTTGAACGCTATCTCACCATCTCTAAGGCTTCGGTAAGCGATAAAAATTTTATGAACAACATCAGAGAGTTTATCCACGCCGGTAGATTGGATGCCGCTGTTACTTTGTGCCGCAGCACCGACAGTCCAAATGCCCGCATGATCGAAAAAGGGCTTTCGCGCATTGGCAAACCATTGAACGACATTAATGCAGCCATCGAAAACATTGGAAAGCTTGAAGTGAGCAAGTTGGAAAAAGGCGTTGCCGGACTGGCTACCATTGCCGGAGCTGCCCCTATGTTGGGCTTCTTAGGAACTGTTATTGGTATGATTAGGGCTTTTTACGATATGAGTATGGCAGGCAACAATATTGACATCGCTTTGCTTTCGTCGGGTATTTATCAAGCCATGATCACCACCGTGGGCGGCTTGGTTGTGGGTATTTTGGCTTTCATCTTTTACAACATCTTGGTATCAAGAATTGAAAAAGTGGTCTATCTGCTCGAAGCCAAAGCCACTGAATTTATGGATGTACTTCACGAACCTGCCCGATAAACTAAAGAAAGAAACAAAATGGCTATACAAACCCGCAACAAGCTCAGCGTCAATTTCAGCACGGCATCCATGTCGGATTTGGTGTTTCTGCTGTTGATTTTTTTTATGCTCACTTCCACACTTATCGCCCCCAATGCAATAAAATTATTGCTCCCGTCGAGCAACAGCAAAACAATGGCCAAGCAAACAGTTACTGTTTACATCAACGAAAGTTTTAACTTTTTTATCGAAGAACAAGCCACTGATGCGACTACCCTTGCTGAAGGATTGCAAGCTGCGTTGCAAGGAGAGTTGGAAGGAACTGTAGTGGTTCGTTCAGATAAAACTGTTCCTGTGCAGTATGTCGTAAATGTCATTGATGCAATCAATCAAGTGAATGAAACTACCGGTGCCAAACATAAAGTGATTCTCGCCACTTCGCCCAAAAATTAAATGCAAACGACCAAAAAAAATAAACGATCAGGTATAGTTGCCACCCTGCTCTTTCATGGGCTGTTGCTGTTGGCATTGTTTTTTTTGGCATTGCGCACCCCTTTGCCTCTTCCCGGCGAGGAAGGTGTAGAAGTTGATCTTGGTTATAGCGATCAAGGAATAGGTTTGGTGCAACCCGAAGTGTCGGGCGGGCAAACAGCCATGGCTTCGACGCATCCCACTGAGCCGGAAACGCAGAAGAACGAAGAAATTCTTACTCAACACACTGAAGAAGCCCCGGCAATTGCACCCAAAGAAAAACCGAAAGAAACACCGAAACCTAAACCTAAGCCTGAAAAAACGATTGAAAAGGTGGTTCCTCCGGTAGAACAAAAACCGGAACCGGTGGAAGCACCTCAACCCAAAGTCAACAAAAGGGCGTTGTTTAAAGGCTCGGGCGAAACAAGCGGTGAGGCCGGTTCTGAAGGGATTACCGGCAATCCTGGCGATCAGGGTCGTCCAAATGGTTTAAAAGATGTGAAACGCTACGAGGGCCAGGGCGGACAAGGCAATGGCCCTGCTTTTAGCCTTGGAGGGCGTGGCGCATTGAAATTGGCTGAACCCAAAGCCAGTTTCAGAGAACAAGGCGATGTGGTTGTGGACATTTGGGTGGACAGAAAAGGTATAGTTACCAAAGCTGAAGTCAGCGTCAGAGGCACTACCGTACTCGATGCCAACCTCCGCAGTTTAGCTGTAAAGGCAGCACTTAATTCGCGGTTTACCGAAGACAGTCAAGCCACCTCACTCCAAAAAGGAACCATCACTTATACATTTATCATTGGAAATTAGAACCTAAAAAAGTGGCGATAACTGAACCCCTAGGCTATGATGAAATCCTGAAATGGATGTTCAACAAACTGCCTATGTACCAACGCATTGGCGATGCCGCCTACAAAGCCGATTTGCACAATACTCATCAACTGATTGCGCTTCTTGAACATCCCGAGCGGCATTTTAAAACTATACATGTGGCCGGCACCAACGGTAAAGGTTCGGTATCCCATCTTTTGGCATCGGTTTTGGCCGAGGCAGGATACAAAACCGGTCTCTACACTTCGCCGCACCTGCGCGATTTTAGAGAAAGGGTGCGCATCAATGGCGAAATGATTTCAAAAGAAGCTTGTGTCCGCTTTATCGAAAAGCACCGCGATAGGTTTGAGGAGATGCAGCTCTCCTTCTTTGAAATGACTGTTGGACTTGCGTTTCAATATTTCGCCGATGAAAAAGTAGATGTAGCCGTGATCGAAACCGGAATGGGTGGTCGGCTCGATTCTACCAATATCATCACGCCTTTGCTGAGTATCATTACCAATATTGGTTTCGATCACACCAAATATCTGGGTGATACCTTAGAAAAAATTGCTGCCGAAAAGGCCGGAATTATCAAAAAAAATATTCCAATCATCATTGGTCAAACACAATGGGAGACCAAACCGGTGTTTGAGGCCAAGGCCGCTGCTATGGGCGCACCTATAGTTTTTGCTGATCAGCGGTTTGATGCCAATAGAATTGTGACTTCCAATCCTCATTGCCAGACTTTTGACCTTTGGAAAGACAGTCAGCCTTTATATGAAAAATTGGAATTGCCACTCTTGGGCAACTACCAACAAAAAAACCTTATTACTGCTGTTTGTGCCGCGGATGCTTTGAAAAAACACTTCAGGATTGACGACAAAGATATCGTCAATGGTTTTGAAGCCGTGGTGCAGAACACAGGGTTGACAGGACGTTGGCAAGTGATCCACCACAATCCTTTGGCCATAGCCGATACAGGTCACAACGTAGATGGCATCAAGGAAGTGGTCTTTCAACTGAAGTTGATGCAGTTTGATCAGCTTCACTTTGTTTTGGGCATGGTGAATGACAAAGACATCGAAAGTATGTTGTACCTATTGCCAAAGGATGGCACTTATTATTTCTGCAAAGCCGATATTCCGCGGGCCTTGCCGGCAGATGAATTGGCTGCAAAGGCTTTGGACTTGGGTTTAAAAGGCGCGGTGTATGATTCGGTGAGGTCGGCCTTTTTTAGTGCACTCAATGCGGCAAAATCGAATGATTTGATTTTTGTTGGTGGTAGTACTTTTGTGGTTGCGGAGGTGGTTTAAAACCCCTGTCAGGGTTTTAATCAATTTGTTGCTTGGTTTTCAGCAGCCTTATTCTCAACACTCAGGCTGAATTTTTCTGGATGTTTCGCTGTTTTGGTACGATAAAAAGCCTCAATGATTTTCAAATCAGCATCATAATCACCGGTGGGATAAAGTACCGGACCAAATCCGCCTTGCTTTGTTTTGTAATCAACAAATCCCATAACAATGGGTACTTTAGCCCTGAGTGCAATAAAATAAAAACCTCTTTTCCAATTTGTCACAAGCTTTCTGGTGCCTTCGGGCGTGATAATGACATTGAGAATCTCATGCTCATTGAAAAGTTCGGCTACTTGTTCAACCATGTGGGTACTTTTATGGCGGTCAACAGGAATTCCGCCCATTTTTTTAACCAAAAAACCCAACGGATGGTCAAAGACTTCTTTTTTGATTAAAAATTTAACTGGCACCTGCAATGACCAATACGACAATCTTCCGATCACGAAATCCCAATTGCTGGTGTGCGGTGCGGCAAGAATGACGCATTTTTTTACCTCTTTCGGAATTTCACCCTCAATTTTCCAACCGATGAGTTTTAGTACAAGCCTTGAAATTATTTTCATCAAAAATAGATTTCGGCAAAAATAGGAAGAAAATTGAGATTTGAACATCCTCATCGTTTTACAGCAAAAGCAAGAAAATAACCCTTCACATCAGCTGCAAAGGGTTATTTTTAAGAATGGTTTTTAGATTATTCCTTTTGCTCAGGATAAAGGGCTACTTTGACAAAATGCTTGGGATTGAAATATTTTTTTGCAATCATTTTCAAATCGTCAATGGTGATACTTTCAACTTGCTGGCGATAGGTGGCGTAATCCACCATTGTGGTATTGTTAAAACTGGCATTGTCCATATAACTGTTCCAAAATGAATTGAGTTTCACTTCGCCTTCGCGCTGGCGGATGGCTGTTTCTTTCACCTTAGCCAAGTCCTCTGCTGTTGGACCTTCCTCCATCAGTTTTTCCATTTGTGCAAAAACAACAGTGCTAAGCGTGTCCACCAACTCAGGATTGGTGCCCCAATTGATGGTGAGTGAATACTCAGGCTGTGGAAATTGGTTGAACGAGAGTCTGGCTCCAACGCCATAAACGCCTCCAATTTCTTCGCGCATATTTTCTCTTAGTTTGATGTTATAAGCTTTGGCCAAAAGATCGAATTTGAGGATGTTATCGCTGTCGTAAACAAAATCATCTTTAAAAAGAATGGCCACGAGGCTTTTGTATTCGGTGCCGGCATAAACTTTAGCTTCGGTAATGCCTTCGGGGAACTTGGTTTCGCGATCTACCCACTGTCTTGCTTTTGAAATAGGAAGGTTACCCAAATATTTAGAAATCAACGCTTCAGAAGCTTCAGGATCGAGGTTGCCGGTGAAAATAAAGGTAGATCCGGCGGCGTTGCCATATAGTTGATCATACATGGAGGCTATTTTTTTTGCTTCGAGGCTGGCGAAATTCTCTTCGGATGGCAGCATCACACTTCGCGGACTATTACTGGAAATGATCTTCACCAAGGTATCAGAAAAAATCATTTGCGGATTGGAACGCATGAACTTGAACTGATTCATCAACTGCGACTTATAAGCGTCAAAAGCATTTTGATCAACACGGGAAGGGCTGTAATGCAAGTAAATCAATTGTAAAAGTGTTTCAAAATCTTTCGGACTTGCACTGCCTCTTAAGCCATGGCGCAGCTCTTCAATAGTGGTACCAAGATTTACATTTTGGCCGGCAAGTTTTTTGTCAAGCTCAATGGCACTGAAAGCGCCAAGGCCACTTGCATCTGCTATCCTTGAAATATTGGTAGCTGCATAAGCATCCTGGTCTTCAAATAACGATCTTCCTCCCGCTTGCCATGAGGTAATCAAGATCTCATCGTTTTTAAAATCAGTGGGTTTGATGATTACTTTGATTCCATTTTCAAGGGTGAAGGAATGGATTCCTAATTTACTGTCGTGCTTTTTTTCAATGATTTTAACCGGTACCAATGTTTTACTCAATAGCGGTTCTTCATTCGTGGCATCTACATATGGCTCAACTTCAATCTTTTGTGCATTTTCAATCACGGATAGTATGGTAGCTTTATCAGGAACGATTACCTCTTCTTTGTCGGGGGCAGTTACCACAATTACCCTGTTTTCGTCGGTTATCCATTGGGTAGCCAGATTGTTCATGTCTTCCAAACTGATGAGCGGCATGAGCATTTTTGTCATCTCTACTTCGTTGTCAATGCCCGGAATAGGGGAGTTGGAAAGGAAATGGCTGGTGTATTCTCGAACGAAACTTGACGAAGGTGTTTTGTCTTTTTCTTTTTGGCGACGTTCTAAATTTGACATGAGCTGAATCTTTTGCCGCTCAAGCTCTGTTGATGTGAAACCGTGTTGCTTCACCCTTTGGTTTTCAACGACAAGGGTTTCAACAGCTTTTTCAATTTGATTTTGCTTCACAACGGCACTCGATGTGTAAGCGTCCATGGCCCTTCCGATAAATCCGCCATAATAAGTGTAGGCGTAGATGAAAGGCGATTCCGGTTTCTGATTCAGTTCTTGCAACCGCCCGATTATCATACTGCTGTACAGGTTTTGCATCAACCGATGTTTGTAGTCATTGTAGGTAAGCAGTTCTTTTTTAGCGTGTTTGTAATATAGAGTAAGCGAGGTATTCGTGGCTTCAGCATCGGTGGCGATGGCCACCAACGGTTCTTTATTACCTGGAATGGTGTATGTCATTCTCTCGCGTGCCACTTCGGGATTTTCAATAGCACCGAAACGCTCTTTTATTTTGTTTTCAACAACATCGAGGTCGAGGTCGCCTGTAACCACAATAGCCTGTAAATTAGGACGGTACCACTCATGATAAAAGCGGCGTAAGGTTTCGTACGCTGCTGTGTCAATCACACCGATTGTTCCGATGGGCATGCGTTCGGCGTAGCGCGATCCATTTAAAATAATTGGAAAGGTGGTTTTTCTCATCCTATCATCGGCACCCAAACCAAGTCGCCATTCTTCGCGGACCACGCCCCTTTCTTTGTCAATTTCTTCGCCTTCCATCGCCACAGCGTGCGACCAATCTTCAAGAACCATAAAACCCGAATCAACCAAACCCGGCCTATCGGTGGGCATTTGAAGCATATAAACGGTTTCATCAAAGCTGGTGTAGGCATTCAAATCGGCACCAAAACGTACGCCTGCGCGTTCGAGAAAATCAACCAAAGCACTTTTTGAAAAGTTTTTTGTGCCATTAAAAGCCATGTGCTCAACAAAATGCGCCAGTCCTTGTTGTTCGTTGTCTTCGAGAATAGATCCGGCATTGACCACCAAACGCATCTCTACACGGTTGGCGGGCAGGCTGTTGTGACGGATGTAATAGGTCAATCCGTTGTCTAACTTCCCAATCCTAACAGCAGGATCAACAGGGATAGGTTGTTGCAGATTGGTTTGTGCTCCCACTTGAAGCATTCCAACCCATAAAAACAGAGCAAGTAATTTGAAATATTTCATAAGGGTTTGTTTTGTTGGTGAATAAAAAAATGACAAATGATAGTGTTATTTTATGATAAAATCCTGAATGAGTGTGAGTTTGCTTGGATGAACGAAAAAGCAATTGCGCACACCGTTGTCTTGATTGCGGATGATGGTATCTACTTGTTGCAGCCCGTCGGCCACATGATTGAAAAACAGATAATTATGGACTTTCATCACTTTTTCCAGTTCGGGTTCAATGGCGTAGAAAAGTGTTTCGCAAATCACGATGGGTTTGTAGTGTTCTAAAACCTCGCTACCCTGCTGTAGAATAAGATGTTCGGTACCTTCGGTATCCATTTTTATCAAGTCAATTGCATGGTTGTTTTTTTTCGCAAAACGATCGAGGGTGGTGGCTTTCACATTAACTTTCACAAAGTTTTTGCCCTTCGTTTTGCTTCCCGCGTTGCTTTCACCGGCAAGGTTGTGTTCAAGATAGGTGTATTTTTTGTTTTTGATTTCGTAAAAAACGAGCTCTCCTTCGCGTTCAGCCAAAGCTACCGACTCTATTTGAATATTTTTAAAACGGTTGGCTTGAACATTTTTTTTGAAGTAATACAATGGACCTGTAGCCGGTTCAAAACCAACAACATGAATGTCTTTGTTTTCCGCGGCAGCGAGAAGTGAATAATAACCAATGTTGGCACCGATGTCGTAAAAACATTGCATCCGTCGTATCAATGCCAAAAAAATGGAAGTATATTCAAAATTCATGGCACCGCCTTCCCAATACAGCAAATGCGTGAGGTAGTTGGTTTGGTTGGTATAAAGCTTGATTTTTTGATTTTTTGAATCGTACATCACCATTTTTCCCGACGGGGGAAGCTTTACCTTGATGGGCATAATAGGAAGCAAGCTTTTGTTGATGTTCCGTAACAGAAAATTGACTTGAGGTTGGTAGATGAGCTTATAAAATAATTGCTTCATAATTAAGGGATTACGTTCAAATTTTAACCATATGAGTCAGGTATTGGCGATTGTTGCAATGCTGGCGAAGTTAGTGAAAAGTAATGTATTAAAAAGTGAAAAAATGATGAGATTGAATGAGCATCAGTGCTTTCTTACACGATTGAGCGACACCTTCTCATCAACCATCAAAAAATCTCCCATCTAATCAAACGATTCTCCGCTTACCTTTGCTTCTCTTGTTTTAAACAAAACCATTTCGTTATGAAAAACTTTACTTTGGCATTGATGTGTTTGGTCGGGCTCACGGCCTGCAATCTATCTACTCATTCACCTGAATCTGCACAAAATTCTGAATATGAATTTGATACGATTAATTACACCGTCTATGTGAATCCCATGATTGGAACAAAAAATATGGGACACACCTTTCCCGGAGCTGCTGTTCCCTTTGGGATGGTGCAACTCAGTCCGGAAACGAACAAGCTTAAAATGTTTACTGCTGACGGCTCTTACAATGCTGAAGCTTATCGTTATTGCAGTGGTTATCAGTTTGATGACACCACAATATTTGGTTTCAGCCACACCCATTTCAGCGGCACCGGCCATTCCGATCTCGGCGATATTTTGATTCTTCCGGTTGTTGAGCCCATTAATAGTGAAAACTCTATACTCAAAAGTGCGAAGGGTTTTTCTGATATTTTCAGTCACGATCAAGAAAAAGCCTCTCCTGGTTTTTACAGCGTGAAGCTGAAAAAAAGTGACATCAAAGCAGAAATGACAGCCACAGAGCGAGTAGGATTTCATCGTTATACTTTTCCCGAAACAGATCAAGCCCATCTTGTCCTCGATTTGATGGCCAATATCTATGACTATGACGGAAAAAATGTTTGGACCTTTTTGCGTGTTGAAAATGATTCTACAGTAACAGGCTACCGACAAACTACCGGCTGGGCGCGCACACGCACGGTTTATTTTGCCATGAGGTTCTCGCAGCCCATCAAGGCGTATGGCCGATACCGAGCTGATGAAACTCCTTACAAAGGTTTTTATCGAAAATTTAACGAGTCTGAAAATTTTCCTGAGATGGCCGGAAAAGAGATGAGGGCTTATTTTAACTTCCATACGATTCAAAACGAGCCTCTTATGCTGAAAGTAGCCCTATCGCCGGTGAGTACGCAAAATGCGTTGAACAATATGACGGCCGAGGCGCCAAACTGGGATTTTGAAGGAGTTCAACATCTTGCACAGCAAAAATGGAATGTCGAGCTGAGCAAAATAAAGGTAGAAACAACTACTCCTGCCGACAAAACTACTTTTTATACTGCCCTCTACCATACCATGTTAAGTCCGATTATGTATGAAGATACTGACAAATCTTATCGAGGTTTGGATCAAAACAATCATCGCTCCGAGGGTTTTACCAACTACACCATATTTTCGTTGTGGGACACTTACCGAGCCTTGCATCCACTGCTGAATCTCTTGCATCCGCAGCGAAACAACGATATGGTTCATTCTATGTTGGCCCATCACGATCAAAGTGTACATAAAATGTTGCCCATTTGGAGCCATTACGCCAACGAAAATTGGTGTATGATCGGCTATCACTCTGTTTCGGTTTTGGCCGATGCAGTGGTAAAAGGCACTACCAACGCCGATTTGAACCGTATCCTCGATGCCTGCGTTCACACTGCGGAAGTGAGTTATTTCGACGGTTTGGGCAATTATATTGAAATGGGTTTTGTGCCGGAAGACAAAAGCTCCAACGCGGTTTCAAAAACCTTGGAGTACGCCTACAATGATTGGTGCATCGCTCAAATTGCCCAAAAGGCGGGACGAATGGAGGTTTACAAGCAATTTATGGCGCGTTCAGAATTTTATCGAAATGTTTATAATGCAACTTCAACCTATATGCAGCCGCGCCTCAGCGATGGCAGCTGGAAGAAAAATTTCGACCCTTTTGATACCCACGGACAAGGCTTTATCGAAGGCAATGCCCTGAATTATGGGTTGTATGTGCCGCATCAGATTGACACGATGATTGCTATGATGGGAGGTAAAGAATGGTTTTCGAATCACCTTGATATGATTTTCAACACTCCGATTGAAGATAAGTATATTGTTAAAAATGAAGATATTACCCGCGATGGCATCATCGGAAACTACGTCCACGGCAACGAACCCGGCCATCATATTCCTTACCTTTACAACTGGACGAACGACCGTTGGAAAACACAGGAAAGGGTACGGATGATTCTTGCCACCATGTATAGCGACAAGGAGGATGGTCTTTGTGGCAATGACGATGCCGGACAAATGAGCGCTTGGTACGTGTTCAGCGCCTTGGGTTTTTACCCTGTTTTGCCTGGCTCTACGGATTACGCCTTAGGCAGCCCTTCGGTTCAACAAGCTACAATTCAACTTGGGAATGGAAAACAGTGGGTAGTGAAAACCGTCAATCAATCAGCTGAAAATGTGTACGTTGAAAAAACAATTCTGAATGGTACAGCACTCAAAACCCCTTCACTTTCGCATGACATCATTCAAAAGGGCGGTGAAATCATTTTCTATATGACACAGATAAAGCCGACAATTTAGCATTTCGGATTGATTTTAAAAGCCTTCCAAAGCAATAAAATCTGAATCGGCTTTGTTGTTATGCAGTCTGTGGATTTTCAATCTTTTCTTCGGTGAGATCTTCCTCAAGACGCAGGTTTTTGATGATAAAACGCTGACGTTCAGGCGTGTTTTTGCCCATATAATAATCTAATATTTCCGGAATTGACAAATCACGACGTAAAATCACCGGATCTAAACGCATGGTGGGGCCAATAAAAAACTTAAACTCATCGGGCGAAATTTCTCCCAATCCTTTAAAACGCGTGATTTCAGGATTGGCGCCCAACTTTTTGAGGGCTGCAATACGTTCTTCGTCGGAATAGCAATAGATGGTTTCTTTTTTGTTGCGCACCCTGAAAAGTGGGGTTTGCAGGATGTAAACATGACCGCTTCGCACCAAATCAGGATAAAATTGAAGAAAAAAGGTAAGCAACAGCAAACGGATGTGCATCCCATCCACATCGGCATCGGTGGCAATCACTATGTTGTTGTAGCGCAGGTTTTCTATCGAATCATCAATGTTAAAGGCAGCCTGTAAAAGGTTGAATTCTTCATTTTCATAAACAATTTTTTTTGTTAAACCGTAGCTGTTCAGTGGTTTACCTTTCAAGCTAAACACGGCTTGCGTTTGCACATCGCGGCTTTTGGTGATGCTTCCCGAAGCCGAGTCACCCTCCGTGATAAAAAGAGTGGTTTCAAGTCGTTTTTCGTGGTTGGTGTTAAAATGGATGCGGCAATCGCGTAGTTTTTTGTTGTGCAAGCTCACCTTTTTTACACTTTCTCGGGCTAACTTTTTGATGTTGGCCATGTCCTTACGCTCTTTCTCGCTTTGCATAATTTTCCGATGCAAAGCGTCTGCCGTTTCAGGATTGATGTGTAAGTAATTGTCTAAGTGCTTTTTAATGATGTCGCCAATAAAATTACGGATGCTACGTCCGTTGGCTTCCATCGTTAACGATCCCAACTTGGTTTTGGTTTGCGATTCGAAAACAGGCTCTTGCACCTTAATACTGATAGCAGCCACCAGCGAATTGCGGATGTCGGCAGTGTCGTAATCTTTGTTGTAAAATTCCCGAATAGTTTTTACAATGGCCTCACGGAAAGCATTTTGGTGCGTTCCACCTTGGGTGGTATGCTGTCCGTTTACAAAGCTGTAATATTCTTCGTTATAGGTATTGTTGCTGTGGGTAAAGGCACATTCAAAATCATCCTCTTTGATGTGAATGATAGGATACATCATGGTTTCAGCTCCGGCCATGTTGCGCTCTAACAAATCGAGCAGTCCATTTTTGGCAAAAAACTTCTGTCCATTAAAAATGATGGTCAAGCCGTTGTTCAAAAACACGTAGTTCCACAACATTTCTTCGACATATTCATGTATGTAGCGGTATTTTCCAAAAATCGCCTCATCGGGAATAAAACTGATTGTGGTACCTTGTTTGTCGTCGTTAGGAACGATGGGTGCATCATAAGTTAATATACCTTGCTGATATTCAACGATTTTTGTTTGCCCTTCGCGTATGGATTGTGCCTTAAAATAACTCGAAAGGGCATTCACTGCTTTTGAACCTACCCCATTTAAACCAACAGACTTTTTAAAAGCAATAGAATCGTATTTGGCACCTGTATTGATGCGGCTCACACAATCAATCACTTTCCCAAGGGGCATTCCGCGTCCATAATCCCGAATGGTGACTTTTGCTTCGTCAATGGCGACTTCAATGGTTCTCCCATTGCCCATCACAAACTCATCAATGCTATTGTCTATCACCTCTTTTAGTAACACATAGATTCCGTCATCATGGGAATTGCCATCACCAAGCTTGCCGATGTACATCCCCGGACGTAGCCTGATGTGTTCTTTCCAATCCAGCGTTCGTATGCTATTGTCGTTGTAATTCTCTGACATAAAAAATATTTCTGCAAAAATAGCTTTAAAAATGCAACAGCGGAAGGTTGAAAAACGAAAGCTTTGTACAATGCCATGCTTTTGAGTGGTGGTAATCCCTTCATAAATCACCAAAAAAATAACATTTTTCCGTAATATTTTTCATTATTTGATTTCCAATTAAAGGAAAATCAATACTTTTGGGAAGCTTATGCCGAGGTATTGATTTTTTTAGGTTTTTTGATTCACTAAGAGATATTTCGATCAAAAATTCCATAGAAGATGTTGTAAAGTATTTATATACAGTATTTAACATTGCTTTTTCAACACTAAATCGGTATTTTTTGCATGGCTGTTTATATTCAAAAATCACAACCAATCCATGATTTCAACCTCTGTCCGTTATCATCTCGCTATGGCCATTGGGCCTGAAACAAGTTCGGAAAGATGTGCAGTACATTTTCTTCAAGCCATTGTAGCGCATGGACTTGCTGACGAGGCCCATTTTTGGATGATAAAAAAGCAGACCAACATTGGGCCTGCAACCCCTATTGAGAAGTTTATTTTATTGGCACAATTTCCAAAAAAAAGTATTGATAATGAAACTGTTAATTGTGTTGGTCTTGTTGATAGCCTACAATCAACTGGTTTTCTTGTAGCTCCCGATTTAAAGCAGTGGCCCCGCAAAAAAGCTATTGCTTCACAGCTACAAATATTACTATCCGTTGATAAACATTGTTTTATAGAGCTGATTTCAAGTAACAATAAAAGCGAAAACGCCTTCGCTTCTTTTGATGCACACGATTATCAGCAATTGCAGCCCATATTTAGCAAATTGAGAAAACAGCTCAACGAAATCGAAAAGATAGCCGAACAACGCAGCCATGAGGATAACTTAAAACCTTTGCTGCTTCGTGAGACTTTTCAACATAAAATTTTGGCTACACTTAGCCACGAATTGCGCAACCCATTGAATATCATTCTTGGTTATCTTGATATGCTGTCGGAATCTAAACTCAGCAATGAACAGCAAGGACATCTCGAAATTGTTTACGACACGGCCACAAGCTTGTATTACACCATTAAGCGAGTGTTTCAGTTCACAGGCCATGCCTTACATCAACATTCATTGAACAGCAATTCCTTTCACCCTTTGGCTTTGCTCAAAAATTTGGAACAAGTAATGCAACATCTTGCCATTAAAAAACGACTAAAATTGAATTTTCGCATAGATGAAAGTTTGTCGCAATGGCTTTTAGGTGATGTGTCGAAGTTGAACGACATCTTCGTTTATTTGATTGACAACGCTATTAAATTTACCTCCACAGGAGAAATTGAAGTGATTGCGAAGTCCATTACCGAAACCACTGATTTTGTGGTGATTCAGTTTGAAGTCAACGACACGGGAAAAGGCATTCAACAAGATCAAATTGAGCATATTACCGATTTTTTTCAACAAGAAGATGCTGGTATTACCCGTCAGTATGGCGGCTTAGGATTGGGCTTGAGCATTGCAAAAGTTTTTGTGGAAGAAATGGGGGGCAGCCTCACGTTGAGAAGCCGAAAAACAGGCGGTACCACGATCGTTTTTAACCTTCCTTTTCAAAAAGACTGGCAACATTCCAGTAATGCCGTTCAATTGCAGTTTACAGTAAATGAAGCACTTACGAAAACAATTAAGGTTTTGTTGGTGGATGATGATATCTATCAACGGGAGATGGGCGGAAAAATACTCAAAAACTGGGACATTCATTTTGCCGAAAATGGCTTAGATGCCATCCGTTTTTTGAAAGAAAATCCTGACACGCAAGTCGTTTTGATGGACATCAGAATGCCGCAGCTCGACGGGATTGGTGCCGTCGAAATAATACGCAACGAGCTCAAATCAAAGGCTTTAATTGTTGCTGTTTCGGGCGAGGTGCAAGAAACCACCATCACCGAATGTATTGATGCCGGCATGGATGCCTTTGTTCCTAAGCCTTACGACAAAAAACTTCTGATTCAAACTGTTATTGAAAAACTCAATCGGCCCGAATTGTTATTGCAAGAAGTTTCTTCGGTGAATTTATTTCCGCTTGCCGGTATGAAAGCCTTGGTGGTAGAGGACGACAAGATGCTTCAGTTGCTCAGTTCGCGCTACCTGAAAGATGCTCAATGCCAGTTTGATCTGGCTCCCGATGGAACAACGGCACTTGCATTTTTCGATTCAAATACCTACGATTTTGTGCTTTTAGACATTTATTTGCCCGATATGACCGGCTTTGATATTGCAATGGCTATGCGCGGAAAATCGCAGGAAAGTTGCATTATTGCCTACAGTGGCGATGATACTTCGCAAACCAAGATGGCCTGTATGGCGGCCGGGATGGATGGTGTAATTCTTAAATCATATCAAAAATCGGAGGAGTTGGCCAACTCCATTCATCAAATTATTGAAGGTAAGAGGATGGAAAATAGGGCGTTAGCTCAAGAAGAACCCCAACTGTACAACCTAAGTCTTTTGAAAGATACTTTAGGGGATTCACCCGACGATTTGAGAGACATCCTGCTTTCGTTTATCACTTATTCCGAGCAAATGTTGAAAACACTTACTGCTGCTCAAATTGCCAATGAACGCGAAACTCTCCGGAAAACAGCCCATTCAATGAAATCGGCAGCCGCGCAATTTGAGATGAAAAAAGCTACTGTTATGCTACAACAGCTTGAAGCAGAAAGCAATACCATGTCGGATATGCAAATTAAGAACCTTGTTGGAAATGTGAAGGTGCTATTTGCTAAAACTTTGGTACAAATTAAAAACGAGTCCTATCTGATTGAATAATCAACAATTACAGACAAACTGATGCGAAAAATGTGCTGGCTTCCTTACCTTTGGTGCGCAAAAAGTTGATCATATGCGGAGCCTCAAATTAGTTGTTTTTGGATGGTGTGTTTTCGGTTTTTTTATTTCGTTTAAAGCAATTGCTGATGATCGCAACGAGCTGTTTTTCAATCTCGAAAAGGCTCGAACTGCTAACAATCAGCTCGAAGTGGCACGCGCTTACTACCGCTTAGGGGTGTATTTCGATCAAAATGATTCCATGGTTGTTTCCAATCAATACCTTGTTAAAGGCCTTCAAGCCGCCAGAAAATCTGAAAATATTAAAATTATAGCTCAGATTTTAAACTATTTAGCTTCCAATTATAGCTACTCAGGAACAGCCGATAGCATTAACTCCATGTTTCTTGAAGCATCTAATTTATTCTTAGCCAATGGCGACACGGCCAAAGCCGGCGATGTGCTCCTCAATTTGGGAATGGAATACGTGAATCAAGGCCATTATGAAGAAGCCTTAAAAGTGAAACTAAAAGCTCTGGAGTTTAGGGTGGCTTGTGGCGATTCCACCAATATTAGCTTTTATTTTCAACAAATAGGGGAGGTATATAAAGAATTGAAACTTCCTGAAAAATGGAAATTCTATCTCGAAACAGCCGCTCAACTTGCTGGTAATGAGAAATATTCCCGCTTAAAAACACGCATCTCCATTTTGAATGACTTGGGCGGTATCTATGCTGATGAAGGTAGCTACAGCCAAGCGCTTGAAGCCTATCAGCAGATGATTGATCTGTCCATCAACAACAATTACCCCAATGGTGTGGCAACAGCCAACTCCAATTTAGTAGAAGTTTATTTTGCTTTAAACGATCCTACCAAAGCACTCGAGGTGGCCAGAAATGCGTATCAAATGTCGAGAAATGGAGGATCTATTTACCGTCAGCTTGCTGCAACAGAAAATATAGCAGCTTGTTACAAAAAATTAGGAAATTATACACAGGCACGTTTCTTTTACAACGAAGTGCTCAACAACATCAACATCAAAGACTACTCCGATATTTATCTTGCTACTTTGAAAGGTCTGGCCTTCACTGAAAGTAAGTTAGGTGATCATTCCGAAGCGTATAAAAGACTGATTGAGTTCCAACAACTGAACGATTCGATTTCAAATTTGGAGGTGAAAAAGAACATTTCACTTTTGGAAACCAAATTTCAAACAAAGGAAAAAGAGCAGCAAATTCTATTGCTAAGCACACAAAATTTGTTACAGCAGGAACAACTAAAGCGCGAAAGACTTTACTTTTTATTAGGTGTTTTGATCTTGGTTTTGTTGGCGATGTTCATTTTTATGTTGTTAAGGCAGAATCGCTTGCGTAATTTGCAAAAAAGCCTTGTTCTCGAGCAAAAATTATTGCGTTCTCAAATGAATCCGCATTTCATTTTCAATGCGCTAAGTGCTATTCAAATGGTGATCCTTAATGGCGAGAGCCATGCCGCATCGAGTTATCTTGGTAATTTTGCCCTACTTATGCGTTCCGTCTTGAAAAGTTCTCGTGAAGAATGGATCAGCTTAACGGATGAAATAAGTATCCTCAGCAACTATCTCGAGCTTCAAAAGCTACGTTTTGAAGAACTTATGAGTTATACTTTGGAGATTGATGAACCAATAGACACAGATTTCATTTTAGTTCCTCCTATGTTGATTCAACCTTTTTTGGAAAACGCCATCGAGCACGGAATCTGCAAAACGGACAAAGGCGGTAGGGTAGAGGTGCAAATTCAAGAAAAAAACAACCAGATTGTTGCTACAATTATGGACAATGGCCCAGGATTAAAACCTTCAAGACCAAAAGCAGAAGAGCATATTTCTTATGCCAATTCAATTTTCAAAGAACGCATCCTAAACTTGAACAAGCGTTTAAATATGCCCATTGTTTATGAAATTATTGATCGTAAAACCTTGTCGCCCAGTCAAAACGGCCTTATTGTTGTGATTAAAATTCCTATTATAAATCGCGAGAAACAATGAGAGCCATAATTGTTGACGACGAAAAGTCAATCCGACAAACCATTCAATTGCTCTTAAAACGTTGGTATCCTAAGCTGGAGCTGGTAGGCGAAGCAGGATCTGTGGTTGAAGCTGTACAACTAATCAACGAACAAAAACCCGAAATTCTTTTTCTTGATATCGAAATAAAAGGGGGAACCGGCTTTCAGGTTCTGCAACAGATTAGCGACAGGGGCTTTAAGCTGATTTTTATTACTGCCTACAACGAATTTGCCCTTCAAGCAATCAAGATGGGGGCCACCGATTATTTGTTGAAACCCATCAACGAATTGGAATTTAAGGTGGCCATGGACAGGGCTTTAGAACAATGGAGCCGCGAACATGAAATGGTGGTCAACAATTGGATGGCCGCTCACAATTCCCCCTCACAAAAAAAAATGGTGCTACGCACAGCCTCCGACATTCATATTATTGATGTTTCAGAAATTTTGCGCTGCGAAGCCGACAATGTTTACACGACATTTTTTTTTCGTGATGGATCTAAGTTGCTCATATCAAAAGGATTGAGTGAATTTGAACCGATGCTTACCCCTTTTGCTTTTTTTCGCTGCCACCAATCACACTTGATCAATTTAGCATACATCAAAAAAGTAGAAAAGAGCGAAGGCGGAATGATTTTTTTAACCGATGGTTCTACTGTTCCTTTGGCATCACGGCGACGACAGTTGCTTCTCAATTTGATTGCGAAACTGTAATTCTCAGTGTAATTTTATTGATGGCAAATGGCTGTTTCAAATGGCCGTGCGGCAAATTCTAATGCAGCCCAAGCAAATTCAAAAAAGCGTAAATTATAATTTTTTTTTCATTGTAATTTTGTTGCAATCCTTTCAAAATGATTGATATACCTTGTTGGTTTTACAGCTCAACTGCAAAGTAAATCTATTCATCTGAAAGTAAAAGCAACATTAAAACCAAACTAAAGCCAAAAGAAAATGAAAAAAAAGAGCCTCCTAATGCTTCTGATGTGGCTGCTGACAACAACTGTTTCGGCACAAGTTAATCTGAATAAAGTTGTAAAAAATAGTGCCAAAAAAGCAGAACGAAAAATAGAAAACAGAGTTGAGAAGCGCCTTGACAAGGGAGTGGACAAAGCTTTAGATACCACCGAAGATGGGATTGATGGCGCTGTGAAAGCTGAGAACAGGAATAAGAAATCTTCTGACAAAGTTAGCAATGGCACTACCGATGCACCAAAAAATGCAGATGCAGAAGCGACTTCAGCGGAAAATTCATCTGAAGAGGAAGCCTCAAAGCCATTACTGTCATGGGCTCGCTACGATTTTGTGCCGGGGACGGAAATTATTTTTGAAGACAACCAAGAAAACGAAACCAATGGTGAGTTTCCATCGAAATGGGATTTGGTAAAAGGTACCATTGAAAATGCAGTGTTTGACGGTCAAAATGTGATTTATTTTCGTGAAACCGGAAATGCGCCCAACGGCATCATCCCTCTGATTGAAAACAGAAAAGAGGATTATTTACCGGATGAATTTACCCTTGAATTTGATGCCTTTTTCGAAGCTAACAAATACAACCGCAGCTATATTGTTTATTTTTATGATGCCAAAAACCAAAAAAGAACCCTTAAAACTTTAAAAATAAATGTGAATGAAGCCGATTACACTGGTGTTGCCAAGAAGCAACTTCCTGAAACCGAGCGTCCCAACATTGATAAAACCAACAAATGGCGGCATGTTGCCATCTCTTTTAATAAAAGAGCTTTAAAGGTTTACCTTGACAATGCCCGATTGATCAATATACCTAATGTGGAGGAAGATCCAACAGGCATCACGCTTAGTGCCTACAATCATAGCGATGGAATGTACTTTATTAAAAACATTCGGCTATCTAAAGGCGCTGTACCACTGTATGATAAGCTGCTCACCGATGGAAAATTTATCACTACAGGCATCAAATTCGAGGTCAATAAAGCAGACCTGAAACCCGAGAGCATGGGAACAATCAATTATGTTGTGAAAATGATGGCTGATCACCCCGAGTTAAAATTCCGCGTTGAAGGACACACCGATAGCGATGGGGATGAAAGCCTAAACCAAAAGCTTTCAGAGGCGCGTGCCGAGACAGTAAAAGCTAAACTAATTGAATTGGGAATTGAATCACAGCGCCTGGCCTCGAAAGGCTTTGGCGAAAATCAACCTCTCAGCAGCAATACCACCTCCGAAGGCAAAGCTCGAAACAGAAGAGTTGAGTTTGTGAAGTGGTAGAATTTTGCTGTCAACTTCCTTTTAGTTTATTTATATGTGCTTGATATGAAGCAATATACATATATTCTGTTTTTAGATCTACTGGTGCTGATCCTCTTCAACAACAGTTGCCAAGGCAGAAATTCGGTGCCGCAAAAAGCGCTGTCTGAGGTTGAAACAAGTATTTCTACCTACAAAATAAAATACCGAACAACCCTTAACCAACCCCAAGCGCAAAGCAGCTCAATGATGACGCAATGGGTAGATAAACCCCATCAACGCTATGCCATTTTTACAATAACCTCAAACCTGATCAATGGAAAACTCCATGAAGTGAGTAGTCTGATGTTGAGCACAAACAATTGGAGTTACATGATCAACCTAAGTGAGAAATCAGGGTTTAAAACCAAAACCGATCCTTCCATTGGCCCCCTCATTCCTCACCTCCAGCCTGAAGATGAAGAAAGTTTTTTGCAGATGATCAAAAAAGATTATGGAAAAGTGATTGGAAGGCAGTGGTGTTTCAATCGGTTATGTAATGTGGTTGAATTGGCTGATTTTACTATAACTGGCCACCAGCAAGTGGTCAGCATTTGTTATTATAAGGGTATTCCACTGCGAATATCAAATGCGAATTTTACAATGGAAGCAGTTGAATTTGAAGAGAATATGGCAATAGAATCAACTGTTTTTGAAGTTCCTTATGGTATTCATTGGACAGAAATCTCCAATCTGAAATAGATTCAGATCTCATTTAATAGTGTAAATTTTCAAAAAACCAAAACCAAATGAATTTAAAACAATTTCCAATGCTTATTCTTTTTATGGGAATAATCATGCATGTCACATCCTGCAAAAAAGATGAGCCGAAACCCGAAGATCCTACAACAGAAATTGAGATTGCACCTAATGTTAAAGTGCTGTCTCAAAGCATGATATCACATCTTAACGAGGTGGACACCAACACCTTCACTCTGGTTTTTTCCAATACTACTGCCAACGATTTTCCTGCTGTTGGCGATATTCTCGCGGCAGGAGTTTCAGAAAAAACACCTTATGGGTTGTTGCGAAAAATCACTGCAATCAGTAGCAATAACAACACTATCACATGTCAAACCACAACTGCACGGCTAGATGAAGTAATTTTGAAAGGAAAGATAGAGCTGAAAAAGGAAAAAATGCTTCCATCAAAGGTAAAGCAAATTCATTTAGAGCCGGGTGTAACCATGTCGCCTACAAAAGGGACAGATGTTTTGGGATTTGATCTATCATTTGAAAAGTCAATAGGTGGCAACGGAGCTGCAATTGCTTATGGATCAGTATATTTTGAGGTAGGATTTAACTTTAGTTTGGATGTGGATGTGGCACCTCCTGATGTTAATTTGACAACTTCTATTGAATTTGATCAAAACGCTACCATTGGTGTAAGGGCAAACGGATCTTGGGTGGCCACCACTCTTCAACTTGCTGAAATTGAGTTTTTACCTTGGACGGTGATGGCGGGCCCTGTACCCATTGTTTTTGTGCCTCATGCTGCTTTGAAACTTTCAGCCGAAGGTAGCTCTGCGTCTCATGTGGAAACTTTTGCTTCCGAAAATTTTAACAGTGAGTTAGGAATTAAATATGACGAAGACTGGTCGCTGATCAACGATTGGGAGCCTGCCCCGAGTTATGAGTTGTCGTGGCCCAACTTAAGCACCAACGCGAATTTCATACTAAAGTGTGGGCCTGAAGTGAGCCTAAAACTATACGGCATGACAGGTCCATTTTTTGATTTGGTGGCGCGATCAACACTCGACGCCCAAGTGAATGGAGACAATTACACTATGACCTTTGCCATCGCCCTCGAAGCCAACGCCGGCTTGGAAGTTTCGCTGCTAGGATTTTTCGACTGGGATACTGAATTTAATCTTCTCAACAAAGAAATAGCCTCCTTAAACCTTAACAACGAGCCACTTCCGGTTATTCTGCGCATTGTGTCGCCCTCCGATGGTAGCTTTGTAGCCATAGGTACTACCGTTCCGGTCAACATTATTGTGGGTGATGTGCCTGCAAACGGAGTGAAAGTATTCCTCAACAACGAGCTCAAAACTACACTCACCACCAGTCCATTTACTTGGAATTGGGAAGTGAATGAGACTGCGGGAATCTATTCCATTCGCGCTGAAGCAACCATTGGAAATGAAATAAAGTCGGATGAAATTGTTGTTAATGTAGGTGCAGCTGACTGGGAAGAAGTGACTTTGAATGGCTTCCAAATGGGAGAAACGATTTTAAGTGTTTCCTTCAGCGATGAGAACAATGGTTTTATGGTGGGAGTGGGCAACACCGATTTGTTTGCGCAACAATGGCGATTTATTGCAAAAACCTCCGATGGAGGCCGCACTTGGACACGCGTGTATGAAAACAACGAAAACATGTCCATGCGCGATGTGCTGGCACTCAGCAGCGATGTGGCTTTTGTGGGCGTTGATGGCAAAGGAATGTTGCGCACCTCCAATGGCGGAGCAACTTGGGAAAAAGTGAGAGTAACCAATTTTATTGACCTGCAAACGCAAATAATTCGAACAACATCTGATGGGGTGTTGGTTTCAGCCTACGAAAACGAAATTGCCCTTTCCACGGAAGGGGGACAGGATTACAGCTGGCTGCAAAGCAACTACTTTAATCAAATAGTGATTGAACCACAGCTCTATACCACCATTATGGATATGGCTTTTGGTGGCAATGGGGTCGGCTATTTTCTTGCCGAACAAGGTCAGATTTATAAAACCACCAACAATGGCATGCATTGGTATCAGTTGCCGGCATCAGGTTTGCCCTTGGGCGATGGATTTATCGGCCACGCTATTGAAGTAGTTGAAGATGGAAAAATTTGCGTGGCCGGCAATAACCTTACCTTACCTCATTATAACAATGGTGTGATCTATCTTTCAACCGATGACGGTCAATCATTTCAAACTGCGCAACTACCTGAAAACTATACCACTAACAGCCACAATTTCCCGCTTAAAATTTTAGACATTCACTTTGTTGATCCCAATAAAGGCTATGCCGTTGGGGCTTTCGGAACTCTATTAAACGGTTCATCAATGCTGCAATCTATTGATGGTGGTCTCAGTTGGACCAACACGGCTTTGCAGCCAAGCTATCCTTTTCACGAAATGCAAAAAGTGATTTTTTCCGATCTAAGGCATGGCTACGCGGCAGGATACAAAACTCCTGCTTTGCCCAATGTTTTTGTTGGCAATCATGAAGTTTCTTTGTATAAATTTGGCGTTCGTTAAACCAATTCTTGTCCTATAAAACCCAACGTTATGAAAAAATTATGGATTTTATTTAGCCTTTTTGCAGCCACTTTACCCATGATGGCGCAACAAGGAACACTTAAAAACGAAAAAATTTTCGAAATCAAATCCGGTAAAGTGGAGTATGCTATCGAAGGTAAAACCAAAGGCACCAAAACACTATGGTTCGATGATTATGGTAGGCTTCAATGCGAACTTAAAAAAACATCTACCAAAATGTTTGGCATAACAACCATAGAGGAAACCCTCTCTATTAGGAACAAACAATGGATGTATAACATCAATTTGACTGACAAAACAGGTACCAAAATGAGCATTGACGATGCGTTTGAAATGCCGGAAACCATTCTTGCTACCTCAGATGAACAGGATTTAAAGGAGATTGCCGAAGAACTGAAAGAATCATTTGATGCTAAAGATGTTGGCAATGAAACGATTTTAGGTCGAAATTGTATTGTGATGGACATCGGTAGATTGAACGGAAGACATTGGCGTTACAAAGGAATAACCTTAAAAATGGAGGTGAAAATGGGAGGCATTTTGGGTGATTTTATTGAAATTGCGACAGCTTTTGATGAAAATATTTCTGTGCCTGCTTCAAAGTTTGAAGTGCCGGCCGGAATCGCAATTCAAGAAATTCAAGGGGGTGTCCCCGGATTGTTATACGAGGAACAATAACCTGAGTTTTTGTTTTACTTTGTGAGAGAGGTGTCTGAAATTTTATTTGCTTACAGGGAATTTTTTTGAGCTGTTAAAACTTTAAAAAGATAGGATTCGAACTTTTAAAAGCCCTTTAAACACCTATCTTTGCGCATTAAACCCTTTGATTGATCGTTTTATGCGAATATTATTCTACACCCTGCTATTGCCGGCCCTTTTTATGGCTTGCTCGTCCAACGACAAAAAAACACAAAGTATGGTGCCCTCAAAATCCGAAATGGAATTGCTTACATCTGCATCGGAGCCATTGGCTGAAATGCTGAAGCCCAAACAGCTCGATTTTGCCTTTAACTTGGATGGCGTAGGGTATGCCATGAACAAGGATTTGCTCAAAGGTGCTGTATTGCCAAATGCCTTTTATGATATAAATGAGGATGTTACAGTAGTTTGGTTGAGAGGATTAGCCGCCAACAACCCAAGCGAAGAATTATTTTTTGAATTGGTAATTAAAGGAAAAATTACCGAAGCCAGCCGTGAAGCAATCAAAGTTACCTTGCAAATTGGAAGGGTTGACGACGATTTGAACACTAAAAGTGTTATTACGGCCACCTCAACCCAAATGCCGATCAGCATCAACAACATTGCTGAACACGCATTAACAAACGAAAACAATGCCTACTCTTTGGAGCTTAGCTTTGAAGGCAAGATGAAAAAGGCCGGAGGAGGAACTGCCATAATCAGTGGTGGAAAATTCGCTTTGGTTTATTAAAATGTGGATTAGGTATAGGTTTCTATCGCTTTTTTGTTTTCTTCTTTGGCTTAAGCCCATCACGCAGGCGCAAAAAGTTCCTCTTTCTTTTGAAACATTTAGCGAGCAAATCAACATTTTTGATGCAAACTATTGCAGTGGTGTAGTCGCTATTCGCGAAGTAAACGACCAGTATGAGGCTGTAATACAGCTCGATTCAACCCGTTTACTGATGATCAAAATGCAGCCTGCTGATCTATCTATAAATGCTTCGGCAGCAGGAGAAAACTATCAATGGCAGGGGATGGAAGCCAATTTCTTCAGCATGGAACGAATGTCGTATTTGCTGGTAACGCACCAATCAAAACTGTTTGCTTTGAAATTGGGTGTTGATGATTTGGTTGAAAAATCGTTTTTAGAACGGGCGATACAAGCCACTGGATTGCTGCAATGGGGCAGTTTGGCAATCAATTGGCCCGAACAAATACCTGACAGTTTGCGTATTGCAGAGAAAATAATTAAAATTGAAATTGAAAAATCAGAAGCCGAAGGATTTGAAGATGAAATACATGTGTTTTTCATGCGTTCACCTAAGTTAATGGAAGAAGTGAAAAAACTTGCAACAACTTACACCAATCACGATGATTTTATCGCTTTGCCTCAAATGATTTTAGTGTTTCACGGGGGTACCATCAGTAAGTACTTGTCCGAAATAAATGAAACCGAGTTGGTGCAATTTACCTATTACATCAAAAATAACTGATTTTTAAAAATTGGTTTTTTCAACACCCTGACAAATAAAATAATTGAAAGTCACTCATTCCATATATTCTACTGTACAACGGTTGAGGCAAAGAGCATTGGGCATAAAACAGCACGAATTATTGTATATTTGAAGCGAATTATTTTTAAACCATGTCTGAAATTTTCTCTTCAGTAAGCTATTTAAACTGTAGGTCATTTTATGATAGAGTGCTTGCTCTACTTTTTATTTTGATGCCATTCGCTGTCACCGCACAAGTAAAAAGCAAGGGGCTTCCGCTCATCAACAATTTTTCACGCACAACCTATAAGGCCTCCACTCAAAACTGGGACATCGCCCAAAACAAATTGGGTTTTGTTTATTTTGCAAACAACGATGGCCTGTTAGAGTTCGATGGTCAACATTGGAATGTATATGCTGTGCCCAATAAATCTATTGTTAGGTCTATTCGCGCTATCGGCGACACCATTTTCGTGGGTGCTTTTGAAGAGTTTGGTTTTTTTAGTCCGAATACCTCTGGTATGTTGGTTTATACCTCACTTGTCTCATTGGTGCCACAGGAATTTCGTTCGTTCGATGAAATTTGGAAAATTCATTCTACAGATCAAGGTATTATTTTTCAATCGTTTAAACACTTATTCATCTATAATGGAAGCAGCATCAAGGTTTCAAGTCCCTTTGGAACTTTTGGTCATTCTTATCAAGTTGGAAAAACTTTTTATTATGTTGATTTGCCTTCGGGGCTTTATAATTTTGCTGAGGGCGAACAGCTTATGTTAATCAAACATCCACTGTTACAATCGAATGAACTGCGCTGTATCCTACCTTTCGAAAAAGGAAAAGTCTTGGTCGGTTTCATCAATGAAGGCCTCTTCATATTTGATGGAGATAAGCTAACACCTTGGAATACTGATGTTAACAACGCAATCATGCATAGCAGTATCTTTTCGGCACGCCAACTTTCCAGTGGCGATTATGCTTTTGGTACCATTCAAAATGGCTTGTATATTGCTGATGCACAAGGACGTGTGTTGCAACATCTGAACAGGTTTAAAGGACTGCAAAACAACACTGTTTTAAGTATGTTTGAAGATAGAAGTGGGAATCTTTGGTTAGGCCTCGACAATGGCATTGACTACATTGAAATCAATTCACCTTTGTCTATTTTCGACCATACGTTTCATATCGAAAGTACTTATTCATCAGTGGTTTATGAAGGTCGGCTGTATGTTGGAACCAATCAAGGGTTATTTGTCGCGCCAATGAATCAGTTAGATAAAAACGGAGAAATGCAAGACAACTTTGAATTTATCGAAGGCACAGATGGTCAGGTGTGGAAACTCGAAGTGGTGGATAACACTTTGTTATGTGGTCATAATTTCGGGCTGTTTCAGGTGAAAGGCAACCGGGCAGTAAAGATAACCTCGGAGCGTGGTTATTGGTCGTTTTTGTCGCTCGACCCACAAAGTGATACCCTTCTCTGCGGCACCTACAATGGCCTTTCTGTGATCGTGAACGACAATGGAAATTGGCGCTACTCCCATCGTTTGGAGGGTTTTAACGAGTCAAGTCGCAACATCGCAAAAGGCATAGGCAAGTATGACCTTTGGATGGCTCATGGTTATCGTGGGATTTTCCATTTACGACTGAACAGCCGACTGACAAAAGTTGAAAAACATTCTCTTTTTGGAACAGAAAGTGGCCTACCTAAAGTATTGCCTTACAATGTTTTTACTATTGGCAACGAAACAATTTTCACTTCCAGCAAGGGGCTTTTTACTTTTCAAGCCAGTAGCAATACCTTCGTTCCTCACGAAAAATTAAATAAAATATTAGGTGAAAATGTTGATATTGATCAACTTAGTGCTGATATCAACGACAATATTTGGTACTTCTCCAATGGAACGATGGGTTTGTTGCGTTTGTTGGAAGATGGGAGCTTTAGCAATGTTACAGCTCCTTTTATGCGCATCAACAACTCGTTGATCGAGTCGTATGAAAATGTGTTTGTTTATGACAATCGCAACGTTTTCATCGGAACAAAAAACGGCTTACTGCATTATGATCCTTTTTATCGAAAGGACTATTCCATCCACCAAAAGTTGGTGTTTCGGGAGATTTCTTTTGCCGGGAAAGACAGCATAATTGCCTTGGGTGGCATCAAAAATAAAGATCAAGGAGAGAGTGTGAAAGGAATGAAAGTGCCTTTTTCATTCAACAATGCTGTGTTTCGTTTCAGCAATCCTGAGTTTGAAGGTGCAGGTTCTTGTTTGTTTTCTTTCCGCCTGGAGGGTTTGGACGAAACCTGGTCGGCATGGTCACCACTCACCTTTAAGGAATACATGAACCTTCCCGAAGGTCAATACACCTTTAGTTTAAGGTCGAAAAGCTTGAACAACAGCGAAGAAAAAATGGCCCGCTTTAGTTTTGTTATTCAACCTCCTTTTTACCGTTCGCTGTTGGCCTATATCCTTTATCTGGTGGCTATTATAAGTTTTGTAATAGGGAATGTGTTTTTCATTCAGCGACGTGTTTCGTTGGCCAAACAACAAGAAGAGGAGAAACATTTAAAGGCTTTGCGCGAACAGGAACTCACCTACAGGGAGCAGGCACTGTTGGCCGAAAAGGAAATTATCAATCTAAAAAATGAAAGTCTGCAAAGCGAGGTTATTCATAAAAACAAGGAGTTGGCCAACACCACTCTTCATCTGATTCATAAAAACAAAATCCTCAATGCCATTAAGGCACAGCTGAATGGCCTGCTGGAGAGCAATATGGCCCAAGCCAAGAAAAATCAAATAGACAGTCTCATTTACAAAATCAACCGTGAGTTGAAAAATGAAAAATTTCAAGAGGTTTTTGATGATTATTTCGATGATGTGCACCAAGATTTTATTAGTCGCTTAAAAGACCGACACTCTAACCTCTCACCGCGCGAACTCCGGCTTTGTGCCTACCTCAAGATGAATCTTTCTACCAAGGAAATAGCTCCTTTGATGAATATTTCCATCAGAGGGGTTGAAATTGGTCGCTATCGGTTACGAAAAAAATTAGAGCTTGAACGTGATGACAATCTGATTGATTATCTTTTAAAGTTTTGATATTCAAGTGAATAAACAACAATATCGGTAAAACTTCCGTCCAAAAGCTGTTCGGATAAAACCTCTGTTTTAATGTGTTGAAAGCCAAGTTGCTCAGGTATTTTGCGGCTGTCGGTATTGTTGATGGCGCAGCGAACAATCACTTCAGGAATGGAGAGTTTTTCAAAAGCAAATGCGCAAAGTAATTTTGCCGAACGTATGATGATTCCTTTGTGTCTGAAACGCTCCGAAAGCCAATAACCTAACTCAATATTTTTTCTGTTTTCTGACACTTTTCCAAAGCCAATCAGGCCGGCAAATTCATTTCGATAACTGATTTTAAACACATATTCCTGTGAAATTAATCCGGCAGAAAGAGAATAGCCGATAAATTTTTTGGTGTCTTCAACGCTTTGGGTAGTTTTCACAAACGGTAGCCATTTTCCAAGGTATTCGCGCTGGCTGTCAATGGTGGCAAAAACAACCTCAGCATCTTTCAATTCTATCGTTTCGAGCAAAAGGTCATCATCCAACCGAAGGCTAATGCCTCCTTCTATATTATAATCATTCATATAAATGTCGTTGATAAACAAATGATTACATCTTAAAAAAATTCATTTTCATCATTGGAATGAAACCGATAGGCAGCCTTTCTCAACCGATCCATTACCGCGATGCCAATCCCAACTTCCGGAACGGGTTCAACAACAATAAAATCTAAATCGGTGTCTTCAAGCTGATGTAGGCAGTCGAACAAGCGAACGGCAGCTTCTCTTAAATCGCCGTTTTCGGTAAGATGGAGGTTTAATTTATATTTCGTTGTATCAGCTTGCCTTTTAAAACTGAGCAATGCCGCCTTCGAGCTGTCGTTGGGTATGGGATGTTCGCCCAAAATATACATTTTTATTTCGGGGCTGTAGTGCGATTTCATTAAACCCGGTGACGACAATTGTAGCGGGTTTACTTGCTTTTTTGCTGATTGTGGCAAGTATTCCAACAACATGGATTCAGTGATTGCACCATGTCGGAAAATAAAAAAGCCATCATCTTCCAGACCGATTACTGTTGATTCAACGCCCACAATAGTATTTCCTCCATCCAAAACACACTTAATTTCAGGAAGTTGCTTGCGAACATGTGCAGCTTTGGTAGGGCTTAACTTTCCGAATTTGTTGGCGCTTGGTGCCGCAATAGGGCAGCCGGCTGCTTCAATTAGACCAAGTGCGACGGGATGATTGGGCATACGTACTGCTACGTCAGGAAGCCCGGAAGTCACTAAATCGGGTATGAGCTTGCTTTTGGGAAGGACAATAGTGAGCGGTCCGGGCCAAAATGCAGCCGCTAACTTATTAACTCTTAAGTCTATATGACGACAAATTGTAGTTAATCCATCGAGATGATGGATATGCACAATCAATGGATCAAAGCTGGGTCGCTGTTTCGCAGCAAAAATTCCAGCCACCGCCTCAGCATCTAATGCGTTGGCACCCAACCCATAAACGGTTTCAGTAGGAAAAGCAACCAATCCTCCGGCACGTATAATGCCAGCCGCTTCAGCAATCTGTTCATGGGTTACAATCGGATATTTTTCCATTTTCACTCCAACAATTATAAATGATATAACTTGTTATAACTCATTCATTACCAGATAAACAGTATAACCTAAATAAACAAAAAACAATACTGAGGCCTCCCATCTGTCGAGCTTCTTTTTGCCACTCATAAACATGGCTGCAAACAAAAACACCGTTCCGACTGCCAAAATGTACAAATCGGTATTGAAATCGGTGGTGAAAGCGATTGGCTTCAAGATAGAGCTGGCAGATAGGATAAAAAACAAATTGAAAACATTGGACCCAATGATGTTGCCAACCGCAATATCGTTGTTTTTTTTGAGGGCCGCCACCACGCTTGTTGCCAGCTCAGGCAATGAGGTTCCTGCGGCAATGATGGTCAAACCAATTACTTTCTCACTAACACCCATCATTTGTGCAATAGCAACAGCTTGGTTGACAACCAAATGACCTCCTAAAACCAATCCGCCCAATCCGCCAATGATCATTAGCCATAAAACCATTGTAGGCCGTTGTTTCACTTCGCTTTTTTCAGCGGCATCGCTACCCAAATGTTTATACACGTAATACAAGAAACCAAGAAAAAAGAGGCCCAAAATAAAGCCGTCAATTCTACCGAGTTCGGTAGGGCGCGAAAACAATAAGTTGTCATTCACGAGAAGGAAAACAACCACAATGGCTAAAAATGAAATGGGAATCTCCTTCCAAACAGTGGTTTTTTGAACTACCAGAGGTGAAATCATTCCTGTAATTCCTAAAATCAAAAACAGATTGAAATTGTTGCTCCCGATCACATTGCCAAAAACAATGTCGGAATTGCCATTCCAAGCAGCAATGGTATTCACCACCAGCTCAGGAGCCGAAGTGCCAAAGGAAACAATCGTAAGTCCGATGGCCAGATCAGAAATATTCATCTTTTTGGCGATGGCTGAGGCACCCGACACCAACCAATCAGCTCCGAAAATAAGTACGGTAAGACCTGCTATAAGGAGTAAAACGTGAATGAGCATTGAAAAGAGTTCGATTAAAGCTGAATGTTAAAGAAGTGGCAAAAGTAACAAAAAATTGAATTCTATTTTTTTACCATCATGCCAACAAAACCAATCCTTTTCATCTATTCTGATCTTTTTAACTTACCATATTTTGAATAAACTGAGGGTGTTGGTTGATGCAATTGGAAAGTTTTCGTTTAAATTATCGTTTTATAATTCTTTTCAATCGCTCCTACAAAGTTTTGTATTGATTATCTTTGCCGAGGATTTCGACAAAAATAACACATCATTACTCCGAAAAAAAAAGACTGAGGCTTTTGTATGGCAATTATCACGTTAACAAGCGATTGGGGGACTTCTGATTATTATCTCGCTGCTGTAAAGGGTACAATCCTATCTCAGCTTCCTGATGCTATTATTGTTGATATTTCACACCATATCAAGCAGTTCGACATAGAAGGAGCGGCATTTACCATCCGCAACAGCTACAAAAATTTTCCGCCCGGCACCATCCATATCGTGGCGGTGAACACCGAAGAATCTATTGAGCATCCACATGTGGCCATCCGCAGTGGCAATCATTATTTTATTGGCACCGACAATGGTATTTTTTCCATGATTTTGGGTGATGCGATAGATGAGGCTGCTGAAATTGACATTCCGCAAGATTCTGATTTTTTCACTTTCAGCACCCGCGACCGTTTTGTAAAGGCAGCCGTGCAAATATCGAAAGGCGTAATGGTGTCGGAGCTGGGCGAAACCCGCAAAAACATTACCAGTAAGCTGCTTTTCCAACCCGTGAAATCGCAAGACCAAATCAGAGGAATGGTCACCCATATTGATGCCTATGAAAATGCTATCACCAATATTTCGTACAGTCTTTTCAAAGAAATGAAGAAGCAACGCGCGTTTGAGATTTACTTTGCAGGATACCGTATCAAAAAAATTCAAACAGGTTATATGGATGTTGGAGTGGCTGACTTGTTAGCCCTTTTCGGGACGCATGGGATGTTGGAAATTGCTATGAATCAAGGCGCTGCGGCATCACTTTGTGGTTTAAGCCGAAATACTCCTGTAACGATAGACTTTTTTAACCCGCACAGCGATTGGAGCAGAACTTAGTCCTGAAAAGTACATACAGTTGGTAAACAGACCATCCTACTGTAACCCCTAATAAACCTCCTCCAATAATGTCTCCCGGATAATGTACTCCGAGGTAGATTCTGCTGTAACTCACCACAAAAGCCCACAACAGCAACCAGATAAATAACTTAGGAAGCTGTTGACGAAACAAAAGTCCCATGAAACTGGCCAAAGCAAAGCTGTTGGCAGCATGTGAAGAAACAAAACCAAAACGTCCGCCGCATTTGCCACCAACGAGATGGATGTACGGCTGCAGTCCGGGTTCGTTGCAGGGTCGAAGCCGCTCAAAAACATCTTTGAAAGCCTTTACCGAAAGTTGATCGGAAATGGCAATTAGAATGGCTACGAAAAGCAAAATGCGTAAACTTTCCCATCCTTCATATTTTATAAGTAGGTAAAGAAGAACGAGATAGATTGGAATCTGGGTGAATTTACCAGAAAAAAATATCATCACCGGATCTAGCCAAGGGTGATGCAAGCCGTTT
>JAEWWJ010000111.1 GCA_023396415.1 Bacteroidota bacterium | reverse complement strand
GGGTAGCATCGGTAAGTGGTGTGGGCTTGTTGTTTTTTTTTCTGTCAATAAAAATTGTGGGCGATGTTCACCTTCACATTTCGGTGCTCGAATATCTTCAAGTTGTGCTTATTTTCAATATCATCTCCGAGAGCAACGTTTTTATTGACCATCTTGCCGAGCGTTTTTTACCTATTCCCGAAAAAATTAACCTCCGCGTTGTTTTACACATTTTTGTGAGCCTTACCATTGCCGTTGTTGCAGTGTTTTATTTTTCATTGGTTTTAAGAGAAACCACCTTCTTTTTTTATCCGATCGTGCAATTGATGATGTTTTTAGGGCTGATTTTTATTTTTATCCTCATTCTCGTTTCGGTCACTTTGCGCATTGTCGAAAAGTGGATTTACTCCATCAGACAATTGGAAGAACTTAAAAACCTGAAGCTGAAAAGCGATTACAATTCATTGCAAGCCCATTTGAATCCGCATTTTCTTTTCAATAACCTGAGCGTGCTCAAATCAATGATTACCTTCGATCCTGATTCAGCCATTCTTTTTACACAAAATTTTACCGATGTTTACCGTTATGTGCTGCAAAGCAAAGACCGGACAACGGTTAAACTTGCCGATGAACTGGAGTTTATTGACGCTTACACCGCGCTGCACAAAGAAAGGATGGGCGCGGCATTTGAAGTTGTAACAAAGGTGAGCGAGTCGGCCTTGAAAAAAGAAATTCCACCCCTGGCTTTGCAGTTGTTGGTCGAAAATGCAGTAAAGCACAACATCGCAGTGAAAAACGCTCCACTGACCATTCACATCAAATCCAATGATGATACACTCACGGTTTCCAATAATTTGAATCTGAAAGAGTCGGCTTTTTCTGAAAAAACGGGTTTGAACAACCTCATACAACGCTATGCCTTGTTAAGCGACCGACAAGTGGAAATAAATCAGGGAAAAGAAAATTTTGAAGTGAAAATCCCTTTGTTATGAACGCCAATGCCAAAATAATATTGGTTGAAGACGAACCCTACAACCTGCGCTTGTTGCAAGGAATGATCGAAAAACTGAGGCCGGATTGGGAGGTGGTGAAGACCTTAGAAAGTGTAAAAGACAGCGTTGAATGGCTGCAGAACAACCCTCATCCCGACCTTTTTTTCCTGGACATTCAACTGGCCGATGGATTATGCTTTTCTATTTTTGATCAGGTTAAAGTGCACGGAATGATTGTTTTTACTACCGCTTTCGACAATTATGCCATTCGTGCCTTCAAGGTAAACAGCATTGATTATCTGTTGAAACCATTTAAAGAAAAAGACCTGGAAGCCGCCATCACCAAGTTTGAAAGCCTAAGAAAGCATACTACGGTATCAGAAAGCCACCGCGATTATGCTGAAATTCTGGATGCCATTCGCAAAGGCGAAAAAAAGTATCGAAACCGCTTCTTGATTTCAAAAGCAGCTGTGTTTTACATGCTTCCTGTGGAGGAGGTGGCCTACTTTTATAGTGAAAATCGAACTACAACGGCGGTCACTTTTACCAATCAAAACCACGTGGTGGATTTTCCACTTGAAACGCTGGAAGAACAACTCGATCCCGAGATTTTTTTCCGTGCCAACCGCCAACTCATTGTCAACATCAAAGCCATCGAAAAAATTGAAAACTATTTTAGCGGAAAGCTAAAAATTCTCCTGAATCCTCCTTTCGATGGCGAACCGATCATCAGCAGGCTCAAAGCCACCGATTTTAAAGCGTGGGTGGGGAGATAGGTTTTAAAAGTCAGCGGTAGTTTTATTTTTTCATTTAGGTTGCGTTTCGATAAGTTATTCCATGTGTAAGTTCTCAAAAGCATTTACAAACAAGGTATTGCCCAATTTATCAAAACCCTCAAAAAGTATGTTGCCCGAATGTTTGAGGCCTTCGCCTCTGAAACCGATAATGGTGAGGCCGGCTTCGGCAGAGTTTTCGTTGATGATGCTTTTGTAAGATGTTTCTTTGTCGTGAATAAGAATCTTAATGTTTTGCGCGGTGATCGGAAGTCTTCCTTTTTCGAGCAAATCGTTCATTTGTTGCTTAACCACTTCATAGTCATCTTGTTTACACATCATAAAAATTTTAATATCTGCTTTTTTCCAATCGGGATGGCCCATAATGATAAAGCTCAAAATAATCATCAAGTTGGCATTTTCTTCATCTAAAGTCTTAACCCAAACATGGATTCCATTTTTGTATTGAATCGGTCGTCGGCTCGAAGCCATGATACAAAAATCGAAACCACCTGAATTGACCAGTTTGTAATTGTCAACAATGTCATCAAGGCCTTTGGGATTTTCTTTGTCAAATTCAAGAATCACCATATTATTTTCCATGCCCGAGATGCCCGGCAGCTGAATGGCTTGTGAAATGGCTGAGGTATAAGAAGGCGAAATGAGGGTGTCAATGTACACATGACTTTGTCCGCCGTAGCGACGAATCAACTTGTTGCGAATTTCATGTGCTTCTTCCTCTGTGGATTTGGAAAAATACCCGTTGATACGATGGAGATAGGTTCCGAAACCATATTTATATGAAATCCAATCTACCAGTTTAAAAGCATTATCGCGGTCGAAGGAAACGGTAGAAATACAAATGACACTTGGTCTCCAATCGCCGGAACTTTTGGAAATCTTATTGTTTTGGAGAAACAGTTGCAAATTGCGGTTGATTTGAAAAATGGAGTTGGCAAAGATAGAGGAGAGGCCTTTGCGGTCTTTATGGTACGAGCTCACGTAGAGGTAAAGCACTGTCATAAAGCCCAATGCGAGAACGCTGTAGGTTGGATTGATTTTAAACATGACCCATACCGCTGTAACAAACCCAACCAACGAGATGTACCATTTCGATTTGAATGAGGGGCGGTAGGAGGGCGACGAGCCAAAGTGGTTGAGGAATGAAATCAGGCACAAGGAGCCGTAAGTGATCATAAAAAACATCGAGATTATTTGAGCCACCACGTCAACATCGCCCAGTGTAACAAAAACGATGGCGATGGCGCAAGTAACAAAGGAGGCGTTTACGGGTTCATCATCATTGAGGCGTAGCTTGCTCAGCCAACTATTGGCGCGCATAATGGGAAAGGAGTTATCGCCGGCCAATGCTTGCAAAGTGCGGGGAGCCACCATTACCGAGCCTAAGGCCGAAGAAATGGTCGAGGCGGCCAATCCTAAGGGAATAAATATAAAGCCCCACAATGCAATTTGCGCCATAATCAACTGGTTATTAAGCAAATCTTCCATGCTGGCCGAAGCAGCCAATTTGTAAGCGATAAAAAAGTACAGCACCATTCCGATAAAGGTAGCCGAAACAGTACCAATTGGAATAGATTTGGCCGGGTTTTTCAAATCGCCCGATAAGCCTACACCCGCCGTCATACCAGTGAAAGCCGGAAAAATGATAGCAAAAACAAAAAAGAATTGGTTGCCGTTGCGAAACTCAGCGTTTATCAAATTGAAACCTGAAGATGCGCCATGATCGGTGCCACCGAGAAAAAATAGGATGAAGGAAAGTCCCAGTAGCGCTACCACAAAATACAAGGCTTTCACGCCGAGGTTGGCTCCTTTTTTTAAAATCAAGGCAGATAACAACAACATAACCCGTACGCTAATGGCCTGTCTTGGCAACAAAATACCGTAATTTTCTTGAATCTAAACGAAGAGAAATTCAAAAGTTTCGGTCAATGCAATCACATAAAAGGCTACGCTGATGGCTTGAGATAGGTACAAGGCAATGCCGATGGTGGCACCGATATTTAACCCGAATGAGCGCGAAATAATGAAATACTCGCCACCGCCTTCAACCCTTTTGTTGGTGGCAATTTCCGAAATGGCCAATGCTGTGGGAATGGTCACCATGTGGCCTAAAATGATCAACATCACCACACCGAAAAATCCTAAAGTACCTACCGCAAAGCCAAAGCGAAGAAATAATACTGCACCCTGAATGGTTGAAATGGCAGTAAAGAACACATGTGATGTTCCAAATTTTTTGAGGTTGTTTTCCATTAGGGGCTGTTGGTTATCGATTTACAATGGATGTTGAGATGATGAGACAGTGATGGGTTGCTGTTTTAAATGCACCACTCTTTGTGGAAATGGTATTTCTATACCGTTAGTTGTGAGTGCTTTAAATATTTTTACGCGAAGATCGCTTTTTACCTGTTCAATTCTAAAAACCTCGTCGGAGTAAAAATAGATGGAGAAAATCAAGGCCGAATCTCCAAAGTCTTCAAAGCGAACAAAAACCTCCGGTTCTTTTAAAACAAGGGGGTGCGACTGCGCCACTTGTTTGAGCAAATCCATAAGAACTTCCACATCGGTGCCATAAAACGCCTACGAGGATAGAAAAACGAGAAGAAATTCCACTGTGTGTCCAATTGATCACCCTGTTTCCGGTAAGTTCGGAGTTGGGCAAAATCACATAAGTGTCATCTCTTCCCAGCACAGTAGTGGTTCTGAAATTGATCTCAAGTACCTGATAAATAAGGCCATTCACCTCGATGATATCGCCAACTTTGAGGGCTTTATCGAGTAAAAGAATGATGCCGGAAATGAAATCGCTGAATAGATTCTGCAAACCAAAACCCAATCCCACCAAAAGAGCAGCCGAACCGGCCAGAAGAACAGTTACTTTCAGGCCCAAAATGTGCATCCCGATGATGATGCTTAATATTACAATCAAATAGCGCGATAACTTGCTGATTGAAAACTTCTTAGCAAGATCCAACGACTTTGATTGGTAAATTATCTTTTTAAGGACAATAAAAAAGCCTGTTGCAAAGAGCAGAAAAGCCACCAAGCTCAATACTTCGGAAACCCTTAGCACATAGGTTCCAAGTTCTAAGATTTTATATTCTAGCAGCTTAATCATAGTTCAAAATATTTTAATAAACGCAATTTTCACAAACAGATAAGATTCATTACATGACTTGCTTTTTTTATCAGATAGATGTTTTTTCGATTATTAACATTTATAAAATAGTAGCATATAGCATGTTACGAATATTGCAATCGAAAAATATTATTGTCAATTCATACGATTTTCCATTTAAATGTCTTGCAAAAGATACTAATGCTGTTAAAAGTACAATAAAAACAGAAAATATTTTATAAACAGACCCATAGAGTTTGAGATTTTTTCAGGCTAATATTCTCAGTAAAATAATTTATGTCAACATTTAGTTGGGGTTTTCTGTATTTGGAGAAGGTAAGTAGAAGAAACAACGCATCCGTCAGCTTGAAGAAGGATCTAAAAATAGGACTACTTCAGCCGAAAGATGTAGATCGTGATGTCGAAAATGGAGAAGAAATTGAGGATGAAGAATCTACATCCTCAGTCAAATCAAAGAAATAAGAAACAAAAACAAAGCGTCAGTTTAACCTAAATACTTCATATATAGCATTGTGATATCATCCGATTGAGGAGCGCCATGCGCAAAAACATCTACATCGCTTTCGATGGCTTTGATGATCATTTCAGATGTAAAACCATGAAAGCCTGAAATCAACTGCTCGAGACGTGGTTCTCCATACACTTCGTTTTCCATGTTAAAGGCCTCGGTAACGCCATCAGTAAACAGCAATACACCCTCTTGCGGTTTCAGTTGAACGCTTCTTGTTTCAAATTCCTTATCTTCAAAAACCCCAAGAACGATGTCTCCTGCTGATTCAAGCATTTCAATTTGACCTGATTGACGAATGATATATGGAGGATTATGGCCTGCGTTGGCATATTCCAGTTCGCCGGTTTTCATATTCATAATGCCATAAAACACAGTAACAAACATGCACGAAACGCTTTCGTTGCATAAAAGGTTGTTTACATAGTGCATACATTCGCCGGCTGACATTCCTTTGAGGCCAGTGGCACGTATGAGGGTGCGGCTCACGGCCATAAAAATGGCTGCTGGAATTCCCTTTCCGGAAACATCGCCAATCACAAAGCCTAAGCGGTCGTTGTCAATCATGAAAAAATCGTAAAAATCACCACCGACTTCTTTGGCAGCTACCATTGAGGCAAAAATATCAAAATCAGCTCGATCGGGGTAGGGTGGAAACACTTGAGGTAGGATTCCTTTTTGTATTTCGCGGGCCACGTTGAGGTCGCGTTGAATTGAAATGAGCTGGTCGTGTTCTATCAGTGCCCGGCGCTGAAGCACAATTTCCTCCATAGTTTTGCTGATGGTAATTTCCAGATCTTGAAAATTAATGGGTTTGGTAAGAAAATCGAAAGCACCTCGGTTCATAGCGGTGCGTATATTTTCCATGTCGCCGTAAGCAGACACCACCACTGTTTTAAGGGATGGATGTTTGAGTTCCTTTAGCTTCAACAACAAGGTTAGCCCGTCCATTTCAGGCATGTTGATATCGGATAGAATGATGCCAATATCCGGGTTTTCAATCAGTTTGGTAAGCGCTTCGAGGCCATTGTGCGCAAAAACAAAATCATATTCGCCGCTGCGTATCTGCCGTCTAAATTTTTGTCTGATCATTGGTTCGAGGTCCACTTCATCGTCAACCACCATTATCTTTATTTTCAATTCAAAATCTTTTTCCATACTGTCTGCTTATTTGTTTTTTCTATAAATTTTTCGGTAAAGTGATCACAAATTCTGCAAATTCACCCACCTTTGATTCTACTTTCATTTCTCCTCTATGTTCCTGAACAACAATGTCATAGCTTAGCGACAAGCCCAAGCCTGTTCCTTTTCCGGGGGGTTTTGTGGTAAAGAAAGGGTTGAAGACCTTGTCAATAATTTCTTGTGGTATTCCATTTCCGTTGTCGCGAACCACAATTACAACCTTTTGGGCTTCATTTCTGGTACGGATGGTCAAAATGGGGAAATAGGCTTCTTTAAGACTTTGTTTTTTCAGATGGGTTGAATAGCAAGCATTGTTGATGATATTCAGGAAAACCCTGCTGATATTTTGAGGGATCAAATTGATGAGACCAATGGAGGCATCGTATTCGGCATCAATTTTTATGTTGAAATTTGGGTCTTGCGCACGCATTCCATGATATCCCAGGTTGACATATTCGGCCAGCACTGCATTGACGTCGGTAGGTTGTTTATGACCTGCTTGTCCTCGGGAGTGCAGCAACATTCCTTTCACGATGCTGTCGGCCCGTTTGCCGTGGTCGTTTATTTTTTGTGCGTTTGAGCGGATGTCGCCGGTAAGTTCAAGCAACAGTTCTTTGTCGTCTTCTTTCAGGTTGCCGGCAAGTTTTTCGATTTCCTCATTCAGTTCATCTGCCAGTTCGACGGTAAGTTCAGAAAAATTGGTAACGAAATTGAGCGGGTTTTTAATCTCATGCGCAATGCCTGCGGTGAGTTGTCCAAGTGAAGCCATTTTTTCGGATTGCACCAATTGGGCTTGAGCGGCTTTCAAATCGCTGTTGGCTTTGTTGATTTTTTCGTATGCCAAAGCATTTTCAAAGGCAATGGCAACAAAGTTGGCCAAGTTGCTCAACATATCAAACTGATATTGAGTGAAAGCATTTTTTTCAAAACTCTGTGCAGAAATAACTCCCAGCACACGTTTTTCGATCATCAAGGGCAAGTAAATCAGCGATGAGACCGTTTCGCCGGCTTGGGGCTTTATCCGATTCGGAACATACCGCATGTATTCGTTTTCGATATCGTTCATAAAAACGGGACTGGAATTGTTAACACACCAAACGGCAAATCGGTTTTTTTCTTCCATAGAAACTTCAAAGGCCGGTAGTTTTTCTCCCTTTTCCATAGAAAGATTACAGACCAATTTTTGCTCTTTCTCGTCGAAAAGCATGATAAGAAAACTGTCGGCATCGAGTAAGGCATTGGCATGTTTAAAAACCATTTCCTGAATCAATCCAATGTCAAGGGTAGAGGTAATTTCTTTTCCAATCTCGTTGAGTGTGCGCACGTTGTTGAATGCTGTATCCAACTCCTTGTTTTTGTCTTTGAGTTCAATGGTTCTTATTTCCACTTTCTGCTCTAAGGTGCGGTTGTATTCTTCCAGTTTTTCGTTGGATATTTTCAGTTTATCTGAGGCTTCACGCAAATCGCTGATGTTTTTGGCGATGGCATCCTGCATCACAATAAAGGAAGTATAAAGTTTAGCAATTTCATCTTTTGACTCCACCGGAGGTAACTTAACATTGAAGTCGCCTTGTGCAAATTGGGCTGCCGCATGGGTTAGATGGCGTAAGGGACTTGTTATTGATCTGGAAATAAATATGATAACCAACAAAATGACAAGGAGACCGCCAAAAATTAAAATAATCAGGTTGATATACAAATTGTTGACATCGGCCATAAATTCATCCACCGGAAAGACAATACCGATGGACCATCCATTCATCCCTACAGGAGCGTAGGCTATCCAGCTGAGTTTTCCTGTTTTCGTGTTTCGGTATTCAATTTCCGCAAAACTACTTTTGCCCTCAATCATGTTGTGACCAATTTCGCGCAGTTGAGCGGAATTTTGAGCGTCGGCAATGCTGAAGATGGTTTCATTCATAATCAGCTCTTTGTTAGGGTGTATGATTAGCGTTCCATTGGAAGAAATGATAAAACCATAACCTGTTTCGTAAATCTTAATGGCATCAAAATAGTCTTTCAGCCAGGCCAAAGAAATGTCGGCAGTTTGTATTCCAATAAACTGTTTCACTCCGTTCACGTTCTTATAAAGTGGAACAGAGTAGGTAGTCATAATTTCATCTCCCAAACCCTCATCGTAATAGGGTTCACTCCAAATGGGTCTGTTGAGCATCTTTGGAACTTGATACCAATCGAGCGTAAAGTAATCGTAGGTCTCATCACCGGCGTTCATGTATTCCACTTTTCCATTTTGTCGGTAATAATAAGGAGCATAATATTTTGTTGCGGAATCGGTATAATAAGGCTCAAACGAAAGGATGCCTCCATATATTTCTTCATTGTTTTCAACAAAAAGACGCAACAGATTTTTTTGCTCTTCCAGCGAATAGTCTGTTGCCATCAGTATTTTAGAGAAATTATCAGGGATTTTCTGAACACCGGCAAGCACTTTTTCTATCTTCAGCACCGTGGAAAGGGTAAGCGTTTCAGCATTTGATTTCAGGTTTTTTTCAACAATATTTTTCGAAATGTTGTAATTATATAAGAATATGACAGAAAAAATAAATGCAATACTGGAAAAAATAGATAGGATCAGCTTGAATGCCAGTCCTTTTTCTTGAATTTTATAAGGAGTTTTTATCATTTTATTCTGACTTTATGTTTTTTGACAAAGCTACAGGTTGGAAAAACTCTTGATAAGAAGGTATTTGTTTTATTTTTCCACTTTTTTCGAGTATGTCGCCTACAAAATCATAATCACTTTTACGAAGATCGGTATTCAATGCCATGATTTTTTGCTGATACATATCTTTATACCTGTTGAGCATCCACTTTTGATGGATACGATTGGCCGAAAGCTTGGAATCTTTAGCATATTTCATCACCACATCAATCGTTTCTTCGCGGTGATCGAAGGCGTAGTTCCAACCTTCTAAGGTGGCTTGAACAAAGTTGGCACAAAGTTCAGGATCGCTGTTTAACTTTTTAGCGGAACAATAGATTCCATCTTCTATAAAATTAAAGCCATAATCGGCAAAGGTAAATGTATATAAATCAGTTGAATCCAAGCCATTATAAAGCATCGAATGGTATTCGTCATACCAATTGGCAATAATAATATCCACGCCATTCATCAAAAAAAGTGTGTTGGTATTTCCAATGGGTATTATATTCACAGCCAGATTATATTTGTTGAAAAGGGCATTGGGTTGCACATCAAACCCGCGCCAGATACCGACTTTTTTGCCATTCATTTTTTCTAGAGCATCAATTCCACTACTTTTTTTGGCGATCAACATCAGGGAGGATCGGTCGGAAAGCTGTGCTATGTTTACCAAATCAACGCCGTAATCCTTTAATTGTATGGCATTTACAAGTCTCAAGACCGTAAAATCCATCTTCCCTTCTTTCATCAGGTCCTGGGTTGTAACAAAAGCTTGGTGGGGAATAATTTCCAGCTCAATACCATATCGCTTATAAATACCTTTTTCAATAGCCATATAATAACCGGCAAATTGGGCATTCGCGTCCTTATATGGAGAAAAAGTGGCTTTTTTAAGACTGTCAAAGCTAGGCACTTCTTCTATTTTTGTATTTTTCTGCTTTCCCTGTTCGGTTTCTGACGAACCATTGCATGCTGCCAAAAAGCACAAACCAATCATTACTATAATAAGATGAGAAAAGAAAATTTGTGAAAAGAAAAGTGATTTATTGGCGCGCATAGCATCACGAATTTTTAATTATCCTCAAATAATGGATCGAAACACACAAAGGTAATTTTTTAAAAGAGAAATAAAGGTTTAAAACTTTATTCCGTCTGTTTTAACCATAATCATAACAGTTTTAGCTTTAAAGAAAGGATATTTCTTCCATTAAGATATTCATAATCAACTGACTGACATTTACTTTTTATCAACTTCAGTCCAATATCATCCTCTAAAACCTCCTCATCAAGAGGGTTTAAAGGTGTTCCGGTATGCTCATAAATCAGCTTTAGGCTGCCATCTTTTTCTGAGTAGGTCAACTGCAAGTCGGCATCACGATAATCAGCCGGCAAAAGGAGTACTTCTTCGGAAACGAACAGCACATTTTTCGTTACTGCCTTTGGCAGCATGTGGTGATCGCAAAAAGCCTCCAGCTCGGCCTGCATTCCGTACAAATCATAATCAGGACTAGAAATATGGTAACGGTAACTTCGCAAGCGATGAATGAAAGCTTTTGTTTTTTCCTTGAGTGGATTTTCAAAAATTTGTTCCGGAGGTCCTTCTTCATAAATGATGCCTTCATCCATATAAAAGACCCGGGTTGAAATGTTTTTGGCAAATTCCATTTCATGCGTCACAATCACCATGGTCATTCCCTCCTTCGAAAGCCGCCTGATTACCGCCAACACTTCGCTCACCATTGTTGGGTCGAGCGCAGAAGTGGGTTCATCGAAAAGGAGAATTTCAGGTTCCATTGCCATGCAACGGGCAATGGCAACCCTTTGTTTTTGACCACCCGAAAGCTCTTCGGGCAAATTGTATGCCTTTTCGGCCAATCCAACCAATTTAAGTAGCTCCAAAGCCTTCTTTTCTGCTTCAAGTTTGCTTTTGTTGAGCAATTTAATGGGGCCGAGGGTCAAATTTTCAATCACCGTGAGATGGGAATACAGGTTAAACGACTGAAAAACCATACCCATTCGTTGCCTAATTTTTGGCACATGGGTATTTTTGTCGAGTAGGGGAATGTCATCAACGAAAATAGCTCCACCTGTAGGACTTTCCAATAAATTCAAGCAGCGCAGCAAGGTGCTTTTACCCGTTCCTGAAGGGCCAATGATAGAGATCACCTCGCCTTTTGTAATGTGAACATTCACATCTTTCAACACGACCAAGTCGCTATAATGTTTCGACAAATGCTGAATGGTAATCATAGGGTAGCCTCCTTTCTTATGCGATTGCGTCTTTTCTTTGGATCTACATTAATTTCCACCCGATCCAAGGCAAGGGTGAGCAAATAAGCAATCACTATATAAATGACCGCGGCCATAATCAAGGGGAAAAAGGCATCAAAAGTGCGGCTTCGGATGATGTCGCTGGCTTTGGTGAGGTCTTCCACAGCGATATATCCAACCACGGAAGTCATTTTTAGCAGTGAAATAAATTCTCCTTTATACACCGGAAGTACTTGTCGAATGGCCTGAGGCATAATGATATGGATAAACGTTTGGACCTTGGTAAAGCCCGAGGCAATTCCTGCTTCATGTTGGCCTTTGTCCACATTTTCGATGCTGGTGCGGAACATTTCAGAAACATAAGCTGCAAAATTAACTCCGAAGGCGATAATGGCTACCAACACCGCGTTGATGTTTACCGAAGCGAACACCACATAATAGATGATCATCAGCAAAACAAGCACTGGTGTTCCGCGGATGAGGGCAATATAATAGGAGGCAATCTTCGTTAGAATCATGTTGGGCGACATCCGCATATAACACACCAATCCGCCGAGCAAGGTGCCGGCTATGGCTGCAAAAATGGAAATCAGTATCGTAACGAGCAAGCCCCTAATTATCAGCAAATATCTCTTCTCCAGCACAATATTATTATAAAAGCTGTTTTTTAAACGCGTAAGGAAGGGTTCTTTTACACTTGGGGTTTCATAACCTTCGTAGGCGGCCAGGTTTTTCTTCAGTGCTATTACAGAGGTACGAAAAGTAGCATAAGGATCGGAAAAATCAATTTGACGCGCTCTTTCTTCGCTAATGGAAATTCCGTCAGTAATCATATCTACTTTGCCGGACGAAAGGGCGGCAACGAGCGCAGGAAAATCAATGGTAACCAGTTTCAGGTTGTAGTTTCGGCGTTGGGCAAAAGTCTGCATCATTTCGATATCGAAACCCACATATTGATTGTTCATAAATGCCACATAAGGCAGGTCTTCAACTGAAACGCCCACCAGCAAAGGCTTGCCATGCTGGTTGTTGGAAAACTCTGGCATCACCGCCTCTTCTGCATCTTCCTCAAACCAGCGGATGAACATTTCATTGTAGGTTCCATCTGCTTTAATTTCGCTCAGAAATTCATTGAATTCGTTGAGCAATGGCTTGTTATTTTTGTTCACGCCAACACCCAGTGGGGTATCGAAGACTTGATCGGAAAGCAAGCCCAGCTCAGGGTTTCGCTTCATCACCAGATTGGCTGTGATGCGGTCGAACATGGCAACATCTACTTTACCGCTTTTGAGCGATATCATCATATCGGCAGTGCTCTCGAACCTGAAAACATTGGCTTTCGGAAATTTCTTTCCTACAAAGGCATCATGCACCGTTCCGGTAAAAATGGCCACTTTTTTATCGGCTATATCATCAAGCACAGCCATCTTTTGATTGCCTGATGAAGGCCTTTTCGTTTTCATTCCGATGATACTGACACCGGCTTCATAATATGGATCAGAAAAGACAATTTTTTTCCTGCGCTCTTCGGTGATGGTCATGGAAGAGATAATCATGTCAATTTTGCCTGAAACCAGGGAGGGCATCAGACTGCCAAAGGGCATGTCAATCCATTCGGGCTTTTTTCCCAGCCGAGCCGCAAAGCGACTGCCCATTTCCACGTCAAACCCTTCAAATTTTCCATTGTTTTTGGTTACAAAAGGAAGTCCGATATCACTCATCGTTCCAATCCTAATCACGCCGGTGGGATTAGGATATTCGATTTCAGGCATCTGCGAATTTGTGTTTTCATGCCAGCGTTTGACCATGGCCTCATAAGTGCCATCCAACTTCATCTCTTTCAGAAGTTGGTTAAACTCCTGAGGCAAAGCATCCGATTCCGGATTAAATCCGGCACCAATTTCCATTTGGAAAATATTCTTCTTGAGGACTTTAAAATGAGGATTGGCAGCGAAAATTTCTTTAACCGAGGATTGATCTACGAAAGCAGCTTCCACTTTGTTTGTGCTGAGCGCCATCAGCATATCGGAAAGGGTGTTAAAGGATTTAATTTGTGCTTTCGGGTATTTATTTTTTGCATACAATTCATGGATAGTACCCATCAATACGCCAATATTCGTCCAATCGTCAGATTTTTTATCTATCTGTTTTTCATTGGATTGTGATGAATTCGACGCTGTTTCGACCAAGGCTGCCAATCCACTTTCATAGTAACTCTCCGAAAACAGAACACTTTTCGCTCTTTCCTCGGTGATGGATAAGCCGGCTCCAATCATATCCACTTTGCCTGCCAACAAGGCCGGCAACATGGCACCGAACTCCATATTCACAATTTCAAGTTTTTTGTTCAATTGGGCAGCAATGCGTTCTGCAAATTCGATATCAAAGCCTACAATACGTTGGTTTCCATCAACAAACGACATCGGCTCTGTGGTGGCTGCTGTTCCAAAAATAAGGATGCCGGCAGTGCCATTCAGTTCGATATCGGGCATGGGAAGCGGAGCACCTTGTTCAGGAAACCAGCGCAATTGCATTTCATCATAAACACCGGATTGCCGAAGGTGGTCGAGTGTTTTATCTATTTCTTTTTTTAGCTCGTGATTATCCATTGACACAGCAAAGCCATATTGGTCAGGAACCAGAATTTCATCCAGCACTTTCATTCCTCCATTTTTTGCTGCAATATTTTTCAGCACCGGCTTATCATACACAGCTGCGTCAACCTTACCGGCGGTAACTGCCAGAGCACAATCATACACACTATTGTAGTAAGCTATTTTTGCATCCGGAAACCGCTTGAGTACAAATTGATCGGCGACAGTTCCTGTTGGAACGGCAAAGGTCTTACCATTAGACAGTTGCGCCAATGATTGAATTTCTTTGGATGTGTTTTCACAGCTTGATAAAAGCGATGCTAACAGAGAAAACATCACATACAGTTTGTTTTTCATTCGCTGATTTTTATGGATAAAAGTGACAATTTAGAAACAATTCCTGATCGAATTTTTTCAATAAATCATCAGTCCAAAGGTAGCATAATATCGTATATTCTAAACAGAATGATGCTTCAAATCCAATGGATATAGGCATTTTTTGAAATTTAGTTTTATTTTATCGGGAAAATTAATAATCTTGTAATCGTATAAAAGATATATACAATATTGTATATCTGTCCTTGCAAGTGTTCGATAGGGTATGGTTCGGCCATGCCGGTTAGGAGAGTCAAACTGTTTAGCTTGAAGATCAATTGAAAAGGGCAGATTATCTCCAAAGTAAAAGATTAAATATAGTCACGAATGAGCAGTGATGCCACTGATTCATCAAAAAGCTCTCGTTTCTGCACCCGATCAAAAGTATCGAGCAAATCGGGAATCCGGATGCGTTTTTTTTCTTCTTTTTGATAATCCTCTACAATTTGACCCCGATGCATCATCACGATGCGGTCGGGCATATCCACCGCCTGTTGCATGGAATGGGTGACCATTAATGCCGTTAGCTTTTCATCCCTGATTATGTTCTTCGTCAGTTCTGCAATTTTGGCAGCACTTTTCGGGTCAAGGGCGGCTGTATGTTCATCTAAAAGCAATAAATGGGGACGTAACCAAGTAGCCATCAGCAAGGTTAAGGCTTGTCG
>JAEWWJ010000071.1 GCA_023396415.1 Bacteroidota bacterium | reverse complement strand
ATTAAGAACCATTCAGCTTCGAAAGATTGATCAAATCAAAAAGGAAAAAGCATTTCTGCAAGTGATAAGCGTTGAAAAAGACATTGAATTACGCAACCGTGAAATTATTGAGAAGGTCTTAAAAATTTCTGAAAAAAATGAACTGATTGATGCTACTTTTAAACAGCTTGATGCATTTGCTCCTTCCTTATCTCAAAAGCAAAGGGCGCAACTCGAAATGATTACAAGAGACCTCAGGACAAAAGGAACTAAGAACCAATGGGAGGAATTTTTCTGGTACTTCTCACAAATTTATTCTCAGTTTTATGAAAAGTTAGAGAAAGAGTTTCCCAACCTCACCCTGAACGAAAAACGCTTGTGCGCCTTGCTAAAACTGAATATGACGACCAAAGATATGGCTGCCATCACCAACCTCAACTTCAAAAGTATTGAAGTGTCCCGTACCCGTTTAAGGAAAAAACTCAACCTCACCAACAGCAACTTGACTTTGCAAGAGTTTTTTAGTCAGTTCAATTGAAATGATGAATAGGCTCAAATGCTTTACATTACTGTAAAACACTCAATAGACTCTGCAACTAAGTCATTCCTCAAATTTTATAAAAATGAGTTGATTCTTCATCTATGTGGTTAGCCGGAAAATTAGATTTACAAAAAAAAACTCCAACACACTATGCAGATCAACCTACTTCTTTGGCTGTATTGTATTCGTTGGGAGGTTTCTCCCTGCAGTCGAAATGACCGGGCTGTAGTCATAAGAATGGGAGTGAATCCAACGACCAGCTGTCATTTCGACGCCAAAATGCTGTGCAGCAAGAATTTGAAGGAGAAATCTCCCTGTTAAAGCACACAATGACAGCATTTTAAAGGAGTAAATCCCGTGCCAATAACGATGATTTCAATATCTCGTTTTAGAGTATGGTATTACCGTTGGCATGGAAAATAACTCAACAAAGATAGATTGGTTATTTCAGGACAAAGCTTGATCCAAATCCTGTGGTCGTGCGCCAAACTTGCGTGTGTGCTCTTTTGTAAGAACGATAAAATCGTCTGACTTTTCAAAAGTATTGAATGTATCCAAAAGTTCTTTTGGGAGTTCCCTGAGCTTGCGTGTTTTCAAGTCAATCCAGCTGCCCATCACCTCGCATCTCGCAATGTTTTTTCCATCTGCATCATAAAAATTGTGAAGGAACATAAAATACATCCCATCCTCCGACATGCCTTTCAGTTGAAGGGAAACAGTGACCGGCCGACCCGGGAAAACTTCGCGGAAATAATAGATGTGCTCATAAAATGCCACCGGCCCCAGATCGTATTCTTCTAAATGTCTCTGGTCTAAGTTGTTTTCCAATAAAAAACTCATCCGTGTGTGGCTCATATAGTCAATATAGGCACTGTTCCGCAAATGGCGATTGGCATCTACATCGCTCCAACGTATTTCAAATTGTTTTGTGTACATATTTACTTTTTTTTACAAATTTAAACTTCTTTTGTTATGCAAGCATAGCGAATGGTGTGGACTGATGTGTTATTGACTATCATTTAGCAATTCAAACCCCATCCGCCCAATGCGTTGGAGGCAATGTTGACTTTGTAGATACCATTGTCAATAAAAAAAGTATTCATTTTAAAGGAATCGAAGCCCTCATTGAAGATGTCGCAACCCGATTTAGAAAAATTTAAGAGATAAACAGTTATATTTGTCCAAAATTTGTAAGCTGTTTCAACTATCAATATGAAAAATAAAATCAAAATTCTTTTCATTCTTTTAGTTTTCGTTGCCTTTTCAGGCTATGGCCAACAATTTGGCAGCCATCGTATTGGTAGCGCTATGAACCTGAATACTGAAAGTGATTTCGCGGCCAAGACGCCTTTCATGCCTGTTACGATTGCTGTTGGAAGCAGTTTCAGTAGCTTTGGCAATGGATTCAACGCCTTTGGAACTTTCATCTCGCCGGAGTTCAGCTTTCCTATCCAAAAAAAATTCACTGTCAAGGCCGGATTGGCCTATTCCACTTTAAGTTATACCGGTTTTGGTTTGGAGAACGGTGCCGAACCTCGTGGTTTCGATCAATATGGTAGCGTGTATATCATTGGGTTGTATCAATTGACCGAAAAAATCACGCTTTCAGGAACAGCCTTTAAAACCTTTTCACTTTCAGAACCAAGTCCGAAGGCAAATCCCCGCGCGCTCGATTTCAGCAACGAAGGGATTGTCATTGATATGAATTACAAGCTCAGCGACAAAGTGAGGCTGAGTGCAGGTTTCAAATACCAAAAACAAAACCCTTACAACAACTTCAACAATTTCGGTGGCTTCGATTCTTTTGGTTCTCCGTTCAATCATTCTATGTTTGGACCCAATTTCTAAGCCATTGCACTTTATTGGCTGATAAAACGCTTGGCGTAGTCTGTGACTACGTCGCTCTTCTAACAACTTGTTAATTAGGCAATTGATTTTCAATAAGATTAGATTTGACAGTTGCTTATAAAAAAAGCCTTCAATTCTGAAGAATCAAAGGCTTTTAGAATATGGTTTTACTGCTTGTTATTGAACAATAATTCTTTTATAAACAGTTTTTTGGTCGGACTGGACCGAGATGATGTACATTCCGGGATGGAGGTCTTTCAACGCAATCTGTCCCTGTTGCGCAATGATTTTGTTGTAAACGGTTACCCCCAGGCTGTTCAAAATGGAAACTTCATATTCTCCATCCAGTTCAATGGTGAAGCTGCCCTTTGAAGGATTGGGATATACGTTCATCTTTCCTTGAATTTGTTACTAGGGGCTATCGGTATAGATACCCAAAAATTCAATGGTTGACATTTGGCTTTCACCACTGGAATAAATGGCTTTGACGCCAGCCACATTGGTTTGGTTATAAATAATGTCAGCCGAAGCAATATCAAAAGTTGTATTGTTGGTTTCACCCATCAGGTTATTGTTCAAAAACACTTGGTATTTCACCAAAGATCTTGATGTGGTTGCTGCAAAAATTTCAACATCGTCAATCATCAGGATATAGCCGCCATCAGAAACATTGCGGATGGTTACGTATTTTACGTCTGAGATGAGGTTGAAGCTGTATTGCGTCCAGTTGCTGAAGGGTAAGCTGATGGCAGAAGTGGTGATCCATGTGAAATCAGCGGGTTGGAATCCTGTGGTGGCATAACCTACCATGATTTTATTCGGTGACGGGGCATCGCTGAATGATTTTGCCCAAAAAGCAAATGTAAAATTCTGTCCGAAATTCAAAGCAGGAGTAATGAAATAATCATTGTTTGAACCAAAGTTGACTCCAAAACCGGCCAAGAATTTATTGCCGCTATGGGGTGCAATGGCTGGATTCAAGTTGATGCTGATTGGAGGGGTGGTTTCCGAAGGAGTGAAAATCATAAAAGCATTGGGTTCATTCTCATTCAGATAAACAAAATTATCAATGCCGATGGTGTTTTTCATGTCCCCATCGTGGTATTTCCAATCCACGACGCCTTTTGGATCAATTTCAAAATTATTGCAGCTTTCAAAATTTTCAAAGATGTTGGTGGAATAGTTCCACTTGAAAACGGCCGAGAGGTCATCCTGCACATCAATTTCAAGGTTGAAAGGCTGCAAAAGGGTTTCCACCAACTGATAATTTTTAGTGTAATTGGGTTCTGTCGAAAAATCAACATTCGATGCCGTAAAATCATCAAATCCATCATGTTGAATCAAAACAGCATAAGTGCCTTTGAAAATTGCCGGAAACACAACCACTCCATTTTCTGCTTCAATGGTTTGGCTGTAAACATTATTGTCATTGTTGCTTGTGAGTTTAATCGTTGCGCCTATGCTTTCGTTGGTAGGGGTGTTGGTGGTGATGTTGAAGGTAACCTGGGTGGTCAATTTATTTTCGATTCTATTGGAAAACGCCACCTCCGACGTCACCCCACCTGAATATACCGCTTGAACGGCAAATTTGTACCAGCCGGCATCTCCACTTGAAAAATTAACATCCGTAAAGGAGGTGGTGGTATTGTTTTCGTTCAATAAAGTCCACAATTCCGGCGTTTGCTCCTGTCCTTCTTTCAGTCTGGAAATTTTATAATTATTTAAGGATCTGGACGGTGCAGCTATCGGCGATTGCAGTTTTTTGCCCGTATTCAGGTTGTAACCTTCCGCCCTGATCATCAGGTTGCCGGGTATAGGGCCTAAGCCCAAATTTTCCATCAACAGAAAATCATTGGTAGTATAATCCTCTGAAACCCAGTTCACATTGTTTTCAAAAGGATATTCCGGGTCGGCTCCTGCATCAAAACCAATTTCTAAGCGTTGCGGATGACTTATTGCAATATAAAAACCGTTTTGAATGGTGAGTGTGTCAGGAAATGTGAAGGTACTCCATTGTAAATCAACGTTTGGGATATTAGCTTGTTCAAAAATTATCGTATTTGTCGGGTTTCCTTGTGCATTCAGTGCGAAAACAAATACATTGACAAAATCATGCGGATATTCAACATTGTTGAGGTACCAACTCATTTGATAAAGCTGTGCAGGCTCTCTGAAAACCTGGCCAAACACAGCTACTGCGCCGGAGTAGTTATGACCGATTTGCGTGATCAATTCGCCGCCATCTCTGCGGTAAACGGTTCTTTTGCTGGGCGACAGCCAACTAATTCGGGCTGCGTCGTCCGTTTTAACTGCTTTGATGTTTGACGGACTTTCCAATTTATCAGTGAGCTGAATAGTGCCCATGGCCACTGTCGAACTGCCAACTGCCAGGTTGATCATTTGGGTGAGGTAACCGTTTTTTGAAACCGTAACCACATAATTTGCATCATAATACACTTCAGGAATCGTAAAATTCCCGGAGGCATCGGAGGTCCCATTGTAGCCGGCGTAGCCATTGATGTGGATGTTAGCACCAACAATCGGGGCATTGTCATTGTCCAACACAGTGCCCTGAACAGTGGCTTTGGGAAGGTAAGCCAAAACGATATTTTGGGTGGTGCTACCGGCAACTTCAACATTTGCTGAAGCGATGACATAGCCAAAAGAGGAATAATTTACAGTTTAAGTTCCAGGCACCACGAAGGAAAAGTTGTATTGACCTTGGGCGTTGGATTGGGTTTGTAAATCGGTCCCTTGAATGGTGACAAGGGCGTTGGCAATAGGGTTGTCGGCGGGATTGGTAATTGTGCCGGTTAAACTACCTTGAGCTGCTGTGCTGATTCCCAGCTGAACATCAGCCAGTTGACCCAACGTCATTCCTGTTTGTGAGGGATCTGTAGTAGGCAAATCGAAATCGAAAGGGGTGCTGAAACTCACATAAAGTCTAGCCCTTACATCGCCTTCTGCTAAGGTAGAGGCTTCAAAATTAAAGTGATTCTCGAAGGTGTTTGCACTAAAGATATGCTCACCCATTATACAAATATTGGCGCCATTATAGACAAAAGGCTGTGTCAAGTTAAAAAGCATGGGCTGATTTTGACAGCCATTCAGCACCAAACCTCCCTCATAAACGAGCGTAAAATTTTCAGCAGGTATCCAATAACCGACCCCTTCCGATAAGGAAGATTGGCCGGTATTGCACATTCAAACTTTAAAAGTCTCAGTGTCAATTACATTAGGGTAATTGTTGGTGATGGTTTTGTAAGTGTATTTCACTTGCTCAATCAAACAGGGGCCGTGGTTCATTTCGGCGGCTGTATAAATACTTTGGGTAAGTGAAGTATTCATATAAAAATCAACGGGGTAGTTATTAGAACCCCAAGGTGATGAATTGTTACCAATATTGATCCAATCCATCACCTCACGGTTTTGGGCTGGCCTGATCGCTTGATCGTTTTCTGCCATTGAGAAACCGTGTTGGGCATTCACTTGATGTACGCTATTTGTCGGCTGCTGTTGGGTATTGTTGATAAAAGTGACTTGCCCTTGCGCGACATTCAGCGTCATTGCCAGGGCAATAAACGCAAGAAAAGCTACTGTTTTTTTGAATACATTCAGTCCATAGATTTTTTGAGGTGAAATAACTTTTTCGGTTTTATTGTTTCATGAATTTTGAAGTAGAACGCTGTCCGTCTTTTTCAATTTCAATAAGGTACAAACCATTGCTGCAGAGGCTTAAATCAACGGAGATCAGATTATTGACGTTTCTGTTTGAATAAACTTCTTTTCCATTGATGTCCATGATTCTGATGTTAGAACCTTGTAAGTTTTCACCTGAAATATCAAATTTTCCTTGGCTTGGATTGGGGAAGATGACCAACGGATGGGTTTCATTATCGTTGATTGAGGTCACAAGTGTTGAAAACTCAACAATGGTAGGTGTTCCCCATTCGCCGAGGGCGTTTTTTGCTGTTGCAACGGCTTTGTAAACGGTATTGCTCTCTAAGTCAATCCACACCCAGTCGTCAACAGCATAAAGTGGCCATCCGTTGTTTTGGAAATATTCGAGCACCGCGGCTTCGCCCATTTCATCAAACATGGCTTTGGTAATCAGTCCGTCATGGTAAACGCTGGTTTCGCTGTTAGGCGTAACTACCATTCTGACAGAATTTTGTGTAACTTCAGATAAAACGATGGTGGCAGTAGCTACGCCATTTCCGCCGAGTATTGAGGTTTGAACAAAATCTGTTGCAAAAGGAGCTTCAACACCATCATGTCCAACGCTTAACGAATAAACATCGTAGGCGGTGTTAGGCATTAAACCGGTAAAATGATGTGTAGTTGTTTCAAAAGCATGAATTCCGAAGGCTTTGATTAATGCCGCCTCTGTACCAAACATGGGAAGCCATTGTGCCAATTCGGCAGGTGTCATGATTACAAAATAGAATGATGCACACTGGGCATTGGGTGTTAGGGTAACATCTAAGGTAGTGGGCGTTACATTGGCAAATGTAACGTCAACGGCTGGTGTTCCAGCTACTGGATCGCCAAGAAAGCTCATTACTGTGAAGTTATAAACCCCTGATGGGTTGGTAGAAAAACCACTCAGAAGAATTTTGCCGTCATCTTGTATCGCCAAACCTGACGCGTTATCATCCGTTGCGAAAGGGTCAATAAGCCTAACGCCATTGTCGGCAAAAGTGAGGTCCAGTGCCCCATTGCTTGTTGCTCTGGCAACATAAGTATCCCATTTGCCGGCGGCATAATTCACCACCTGTCCGGCAAACACAATGCTACCATCAGCTTGCAAAACAGCATCATTCACATAAGTGGCATGTTCTGCAAAGTCGAAGTAAGCCACGCCGTTAGCACCAAAAGTGGCATCATAGCTGCCATTGGCATTTAATCTGATGATTGCGGCATCGTAAGTAGGAGTGCCGGGGAGTATGCCCAGTTCTTTATGGGCGCCAATCACAATCTTACCGTCGTTTTGAACAACGACTGAGGATGAAAAATCAGCCAAGCCACCGAGGTTTGCTGTGAAAATACCAGCGTTAGCAAAAGTAGCATCTAAAGCTCCATTGGGCATGAATCGGGCTACTGCCACATCCTGAAAAGTAGTATAGCTATAAGAGAAACCGGCGGCAAGAATTTTACCATCTGCCTGTAAGGCCAATCCTAAAATGTAAGACGAAATGTTGGAGCCATCAGGATCTTTTAGTTGTGTAATTACATAACCAAGAGAACCATAAGTTATGTCAAGCGATCCATCGGCGTTCAGCCTTGCCATGGCAAAATTGTCAGAAGAGAAACCTCCAACCACTATTTTTCCATCATTTTGAAGGACGACTGCAGCCGTATTTTCAATGGTCAGATGGGTGATGCCGGCAGTTCCAAAGCTATTGTCGAGGCTGCCGTCGGTGTTGTAACGCACCACCACACCGTGATATTCAGAGTTGCTTAAAGTCAATCCGGTTACAACAATTCGACCATCAGTCTGTAAGACGGCCGATATTCCGTTGCTGGATTGGGCAATGGTTGTAGTAACAATGCCATCGGTGCCAAAGGAAGTATCCAAGGTTCCGTTGGTGTTGTAGCGCGCCAATGTATATCTATAGGAGCCGGAGCGGGATTGACCAACCAGGATAATTTTCCCATCGGACTGAACCACCAAATCATTGGCCATTCCGAAATTGGTGCCAATGGCTGTCATTACGACACCATTGTTGCCGAAGCTCGGGTCAAAATCGCCTGCATTGTGGGCTTGCAAGCCTACGCTTAGAAATAAAATGCTCAAAAGGAGTGAAAAATGTTTCATCGTTAAATTGTTATAATTTTTTTGTTATCAAATAATGTTCTTGGCTGCAAAATTAGCTTTGATAAACATACTACAGTACTATATTACCATAGTATAACCATCACAAAGCAATAATTTACCATAACATCACCAATACAGATGTTTATATATAACTATATATCAGAGCTATATGCTTTTTGTTTTGTTTTTAGTGTTAGTCAAAATCTGAAAAGCGTTTTGTTGATAGAAAACACAACTTGTCAACAAGGTCTAATTTATTTTGTAAAATATTGGGTTTTCTAAGTAGCGCGATGATGAAATAGTTGTACCACAAAGTGAATGGGAATTTAACCAAAAGCCTTTACAACAATTGAACTTATTTCAAAGTCCCAGCCATTAAAAAAAATGTAGCCGATAAATCAAAAAAGCGACATGAAAAATTCAGTTGATAAAAATCTTTATCTTTGCGATGAACGGTTTTACACCCTAAACTGTCAGGCTGTCCTTTGTAAAAGTGTCTCCAAAAAGATGTTGTTCATGTTTCCAATGTGAAATCCTTAATCCTGTTGTAAAGTACTTCTCAAATTAAAATCAACATCCGGTTTACCAAAAAACAATGAAATGAAAAAACAAAAATTAATCAACTACCTCTCCGCAGCGCTTCTTGCCTTTTTTGGACTCATCACCTTGGTTTTAAGTACCGCCATCATCTTCGACCTGTATGGTGTCAGAGCCATGGAGGGCCATTACGTGCTTTTTGTTGTGATCACGAATTTTGTTTGTAGCCTGCTTTATCTCTTTGCGGCTTATGGCTTTGTCGCCAAGAAATCCTACACGCTCAACCTATTGTGGCTTTCCGTCGGAATACTAACTTTAGCTTTGATCGGGCTTTTTATCCACATCAATTCCGGCGGCTTGTATGAAACAAAAACCATTGGCGCATTGTTTTTTAGGATTGCTGTCACCCTACTTTTTGCCGGTGCTTTTTATTGGTCGAAAAGAAGTGAAAGTGTAAAGGTATAACGCCAAATCTATTCCTTGTCTAACTTATGATGGGCATAGAAATGGAGCTGGAGGTGTTGGAGGGGTGGGGGGGTATTACCTAATTAACCCCAACCACTCAAACAAAAAAACAAAAAACAAAGAACGAAAAACCCCCTCTCTTACTCTTTCTCAATCTTAAAAATCACATCAAAGCCACTGTCGCGGTTGGAGTTGTTCAGTTGCAAGAAGAGGAAGCGGAAGACCTCATATTCGAGTTTGACTTCATAATTTGTTAAATCCTCTTCGCTGGATTGGCCAATGCGTTGTTCGTAGCTGATGAACAGGTTGTTGGTGAGGTATTTGCCCACCTCCATGCTGGCATTGTCGAAGTTGCCGCTGCCGTTAATTTCAATATAGTCTACATTTAATTTGTTGCCGAGGAATTTTGTCAATTGAGCTGACAGTATTGATGCTGCTGCTTTTCCGGCCAAGCTTCCATTGCTTTGCATATTGTCCTGTTGGGTCAGACTGAGTTCGTCTAAGCTTTTCCCGAAAAGGATATACGAAATAGCATCGCCTTCGTTGATGGTATTTCCGGAGAGGGTAAATTCTATATGAGGTTCTTCAGCTTCGCCGGTGATATTGGCGGTGAGTTTTTGCTCTTCACGTTGCGCATTTCTGAAGGTATAAGTGGCGATGATGTCCAATCGGGGCATCAATTCTTCCCCCCCTTGGAAGGTAATATTGCCTTTATCAATGATGAAAGTTTTGCCCATCAAGTCATATTGACCGCGCACCACGTCCACGGTGCCAAAAACCTCAAAAAATTCATTGTTTTTGATCAGCTCTAAGTCACCTGAAAGTTCAATCCGCATATCTTCACTTTTGATCCAGGTGTTTCTGGGGATTTTAACCTTCGCTTTTCCTCTCAAACGGTCGAAATAGCCCGGTCCATGAGAGGCATCCGCCTTTGTTTGGGCCGTTTCTTTCAGTTTTAGAGTATCGCCCGTGTGGTCATGTTCTGATATTTCGCGCACCAGCAATGGGGTGGGCATTTCAGGCTCGTTGAATTTCCCAAAAAGACTTAAGATAGCGGGCAAGTTGAACTCAGATCTGGGAATAGTGAGGTTGCTCTCAAAAACCACATCTCCGGTTTTGCCTTGCAGACTGGCATCTCCCGAAAGCTGCATGTTAAACTGCTTGTGATTGACGGGATTAAACTTGTTGAAAGTGATATTGATTTTAGAATCGCTGATATTGCCTTTATAAAAATCGGAATTGAAGTTCACTTCGCCGGTGGCCTTCATGCTACCGTCTTTTGATTTTATGTCGAAGGTATCAAAGACCACTTTTTCGGGGGTGAAATTAATGTTCAGGGCAATACTTTGGTAGTCAACACCATACTCTGGAATTTGAACAGCGGCCTGCATCAATCTGAAATAACCGTCGGGTTTTGGAGCTTCGATGGTGCCTCCAATTTTAATTTCGCCTTCTGCATAACCGGCGACACTTTCTGTAATATTGAGGGTTTGGAGAATAGTCAGCGGAAATTGTTCAATTTTCACAAGTCCTTCCAAAGGATCAGAGGTATTGAATTTTACATTCAGGCTGTCCATTTGTAATTTCATCGGCATTGCGCCGGAGATTTCTACCCGCCCGCTATCCTGCGGCATCACTAAGGCATTCACTTTCAGTTGATTGTCAATAAGATCAAAAGTCCCATCAAATTGGGTGAATTTGTAGTTGTTCATGACAGCTTCATCAATGGCAAATTGTCCTTCCATTTTTGGGTTGCCGGCATCGCCCGATAAGGTCATTTTTACATTGAACAAACCGGAGGCATTGAGGTCCTGCCCGGTCAATTCGGCTAAGTTCGCGAGGTTGATTTTCGACACCTCGAGCGCGAAATCTTCTTTTCCATTGCGGTGAATGGTTCCATTTGCTTTTATGGATTGCGCGCTATCGGCTGATCCGGTGGCAAATACAAAATGATTGACGGTGTAACTGTCCGCTGCAATTTTGATGTTTGCCGGTGGCGATTGCAAGGCCCAATGCTGATTTTTATAATCAAGAATCAGGTCGGCAAGGGTGATGCTCAGCACCTCGCCGGGAACGATTCCCGCTTTGAGGCTGGTGCTTAACTCAGGGTTGTTCAATCGGCCATCCACATAAATGGAATCCATGCTGCCTTTCGCATCTATCACAATGTTATCCAGATTGATGGCACTGTTGCGCAAGCTAAATGCCTGCATATTAGCTTGTGCAGTGGTGTCCTTGCCAATTATGTAAGCTTGTGCATCCAAACTCAGGCCATCCAATGTGTAGCCGGGATAGGTGGTTTGCGCGAGATGCAGGTTGGTTTGCAGTTTCAGCGAATCAAAAGTGCCACGGATGGATGCCAGAATCAATCCGCTGGTTTGTAATGAGTCTATCGGAATAAAGGCTTTAAATTCTTCCAGGCCACTGAACTGCGCTTTTAAATCTATTGCCGACCGACCTTTCATATTGTAATTGCCCTGAGCACTCAAAACAACAGATTTTGTCAGCAGCAGCAGTGAGTCTATGGTAATATTTTGGTTGCTGTATTTTGCATCTGCAAACAAAGTGTCCAATGCTATCTGTGCAATGGTGGAGTTTTTCACCATCAACCGGGCCGTTAGCGCGAGCTTTTTGGGATCAAAACTACGACCATTGATATGGGCTGCCATATTAATGGACGAATGTAGGCTGTCGTTTCCGGTGAGGGCGGCGATATCTAACTTTTGAGTGGTGAGTTTGACCTGATAGGTAGGATTGGTTTGTATCTGTTGAATGTTTGGAACCACTTCAAACGCACCGAAATCGCCATTTCCGCGAGCAAAGCCTGACAGATCGCCTTGGTCAAGACTAAAATCCAACACGAGTTGGTCAATGGGGTTTTCTTGAACCATCAAATCCTGAAAGTCGCCGGTCAACTTTATTTTGGCAGTTGCTGGATCGGTTCCCTGTCCAACCGCTTTCAGTTGGCCATTGATCAGGTATTTGAGTTCCGGGTCATTCAGCCAGTAGGCCGGGTCAATGTTTTCGAGTTTTCCCTCAATAGAGTATTTTAGTTCAGCTTCATCCGGACTGAAGATAAAAGCATATAAATTTTCTGATACCAGATCGAAGTGGAGTTTTTGGTCTTTGTCTTCAATTTGAATAACTGCTTTCACCCTGTCATCCTGCAAGTTGGCTTCGAGTGTGAAAACCGGTGTTGCCGGAAGTTGCAGATTGGGCAGTACAAATTGAAACTCACTGATCGTGATGGGCGCGCTTTTGAAGTTGGCATTGCCTTTTCGGTTGGGAGCCTCCGCAAAATCGGCATCGCCCTGCAGTTGATTTTTGGTTGTTTTGAGTTCAAAATCTTTTAAAACAATGGATTCTTTGTCGCGTTTGAAATCGAAGATTATTTTTTCGATGGAAACATCAGGCTTCAGCGCATTGAACGAAAATTCATCCATTTTTAACGATTGGTTATCAGTACTATATGATCCTGATAGGGCAATGTTCAGCTCATTTATCTCTTGCGGAATCAATGTGTCATGGGCATCAATGTGAATCGTTCCGCCCGTCAGCTGGAACTTGGCAAGATGAAATGCAAAATTACTTGTGGTAGTGTCAGTTGTGGTATCAGCTGACGGTTTTATCAGTTGTTGGACATTCCAGACGGAATCGTTGATTTGTTTCAGGAAGAAACGCGGTCCGCTCAGCTGAACGCTGCGTACATCAAGTTTTCCGCTCATCAGTGGAAGCAGGTTGTAGCTTGTTTTTAATTCTTGGATGTAGCCAATGGTATCGCCGCTTTGGGTAAACAAAATGTTTTTCAGGGTCAGATGGGTGAAGAAATTCCCTCCAATTTCACCCAAGGTCAGTTCGCCATTGATAAAGGTATTGGCTTGCTTTTCGGCAAAAGCGGCAATTTTTTTCTTTACAAAGGATGTTTGTAAAAGTAAGACCGCCAGAAGAATGATCGTCACTACACCCAAGATGGTCCATCCCAGAAGTTTTAAGGTATATGTTATGACTTTCTTCATTTGATGCTTCAACCGTTAAATTTGATCAGAATGCCTGACCCACGCTAATAAAAAACTGTGGTGTTTTTTTGTCGTTCCATACCGGAAAACCAACATCGAAACGTACCGGTCCAATAGGCGTTTCAATGCGAAGTCCGGGCCCCACGGCATAAGCGAGTTCATTCAGGCGATAGGTGTATTCTTGTTGCCAGGTGTTGCCGACATCCATAAAAGCTACTGCACTCAAGCGCCAGAACAAGGGAAACCGAACTTCAAAACTGCTTTCGAGTACGCTGCTTCCACCTATGGGGCTTCCGCTTTCGCGTTTTGGACCCAGTTCTGCGCGGTTCCATCCTCTCACTGAGGTACTTCCGCCTGAATAGAAACGGTCTTCCACAGGAATGAAGTTGCTGGTATCGGACGACTTGATGCCTCCTGCCATAAGTTTGAAAGCCAGGGTGAAATCTCCGATTTGGCGATAGGTGCGATAAGTAGCCCACAAACGGGTATAGCTGAAATCGCCGCCAAAAAGATAACCGTTCAGCTTGAAGGTAAGGGAAACATTGGTTCCGCGGGTGGCCGAAAATTGTGGTTTTGAATCGTTGTAAAAGGTTCCTAAGGTAATCCCCGATTTGTTGTAAGGAAATTTGTCTGTGGGATGTTCAATGAAATCAGGGTCGTTGGGCTCGATGGTTTGTTCCACAGCTTCAAAGTAATAGCTGAGCGATGAGCTCCACCGCGGATTAAATTCATAAGTTACCGGCACTTTCACTCCAAAAGTCCGGGTGTCGTATCCGGGTTCTTTGGTGCGGTTAAGGTAAGGGTTGATTTCGATGGTGCTGCGATCGCTAAAAAAACGAGGCTGAATCCAGCGCAGGCTGGCTGAGTAAGGCAGTATTGCTGAATGTTTTACGTGCAAGTTCAGTCGTCTGGCACCGCCCAGAAATCCAAGATAGGTGAGGTCTAAAAAGCTGCGGAACTTATCTTCTGTTCCGTAACCCACGCCAAGCCGAGTGTTCAATCGGGGCGCTTCCTCAACATATAGCTTCACAGGGATATGACTTAGAGAAGAGTCTTTGTCCATTTGTGGCAACACTGAAACCACGCGAAACATTTGTAAGAAATAAAGGTTTTTGCGGGTTTTCTCCAATAAAGAACGGTTGTAAAGATCACCTTCTTTGTATTTTAACTGCTTCTGAATAAATTTCTCTTTCACATGCTTGTTGCCTTCAATACTGGTGAGACCGATGTAAGACAATTGTCCCGGACTGATTTGGTAATGAATGCCGGTAAGCCGTTGTTCGGGTCGAAAGTTTAGATCATAGGTAGAGGAGGCAAAGGCATAACCCATATTTTTAAAAGCGTTTTCTATCGTCAGGATGTCGTCCAGCAGGGCTTCATCTCTAAAGCGATCGCCCTTCCCAAGTTTCACTTCGGCCAAAACTTTTTTAGTAAGTGAGTCCATTTTAATATTTTCGGCCTCGTCAATCAATTCAAAATCAATGCTATCAACCACTACCGGTTTACCTTCTTCTACCTCAATGGTAAGTTTTACGGTTTTTTTCTTTTCGTTGATATCAATCGGCTGAAGTTTAATTCCGGCTTCGAGAAATCCTTCCGATTGGTAAATACGCTTTAATCTTTCCAAGTCGAGATTGATCAACTCATCATGATACAGATAGGGTTCTTTTTTGGTGATTTTTTTTTGAAGCCAGGAAACTTCTTTCATCGCCATGCGCTCCAAAAGAAAATCTTTGTCGAGGGTTTTGTTGCCTTCAAAGCTGATTTTACTCACTTCAAAATTGCTCTGTGCCAGAAGCCCTTCAGGCTGCATGAAAAAGAATGCAGAGATAAAAATGAAACGGAAATAGTGCTTTGACATAGCTTTTGTTTTGTTGCTCACAATTCACCGCGTTGGATTAGGTAGTTTGTTTATAACGGTAGCAAACATAGTCATAAAGCGCAGTTTAAGGTTAGTTTTTTAACAAGTTTTATTTTTGATTCTTTCGTATGCCCAATCCTTCGCTTATTGCTTACTTTAAATCATTCTAAATACCAAGGTCATGAAGAACAAGCCATCCAAATCCTTACTTTTGCCGGGTTCATTGTGAATAAATAAACAGTAAACAGCAGCTTTATGATAACAAGGCAACTCACACATCCTGAAAGTATTGTAGTAGTTGGAGGTTCCAACGATATTGAAAAACCGGGTGGAAAAGTCCTGAAAAACATCCTGGAGGGAGGTTATTCAGGTCAACTGTATGTGATCAACCCCAAAGAAACAGAGGTTCAAGGCATCAAAAGTTTTCCGGCGGCTGATGCTGTACCAAATGTAGATTTGGCGGTGATTGCCATTGCGGCCCGTTTCATTCCCGATGTGGTGGATCAACTGGCTTATCAAAAAAACACCAAAGCTTTTATCATCCTTTCGGCAGGCTTTAGCGAGGAAAGTCACGAAGGTAAACTGTTGGAAGATAAGATTGTAGCCACCATCAACGCGGTAGGTGGATCATTGATTGGCCCCAATTGCACCGGTATCCTTACGCCACAGCACCGCAGCATTTTTACCCTTCCTTTGCCGCAACTCAACCCCAAAGGCTGCGATTTTATTTCGGGTTCGGGTGCTACGGCTTGTTTTATTATGGAGGCAGGAATTCCAAAAGGCCTTCAGTTTGCCAACGTTTTTTCGGTAGGCAACTCGGCACAGTTAGGTATTGAAGAATTGTTGCAACAGATGGACGAACAGTTCAACCCTGCTACCGATTCACACGTGAAGCTCCTATACCTTGAAACCATCACCAAACCCGAGATGCTGCTCAAACATGCCGCGTCGCTGATCCGAAAAGGATGTAAGATTGCAGCCATCAAAGCCGGAGCAAGTGAAGCCGGAAGCCGCGCCGCCTCATCGCATACCGGCGCTTTGGCCAGTCCCGACAAGGCTGTGGATGCACTCTTTAAAAAAGCAGGAATCGTGCGCTGCTACGGACGTGAAGAGCTGATTGCAGTGGCTTCGTTGTTTATGCACCCCGAGTTGAAAGGAAAAAATATTGCTATCATTACCCATGCCGGCGGTCCGGCGGTGATTCTCACCGATGCCTTGTCAAATGGAGGTTTAGACGTTCCTGCTATCAGTGGTGATGCCGCCGAAAAGTTAAAAGAGAAACTTTTTGCCGGCTCTTCTGTTGCCAATCCCATTGATTTTTTGGCTACCGGAACAGCCGAACAATTGGGAATCATCATTGACGCCGTAAACAACGATTTCCATCATATTGATGCCATGGTTGTTATTTTTGGAACACCGGGTCTTTCAAAGATATTTGATGTGTATGAGCTGCTTGATGAGAAGATGAAAAACTCGAAGAAGCCCATCTATCCGGTGTTGCCATCGCTGCTTACCGCGGCTGAAGAGGTGAGTTTTTTCTTGTCGAAAGGCCGGATCAACTTCCCCGATGAGGCCACACTCGGGCTGGCACTCGCTAAAATTTATCATGGTTCAGCACCCCAACCCGACGCCATTGAAAGGCCGACAATTGATCCACAGCTGATCCGTATCATCATTGATGAAGCTGAAAACGGTTATTTGGCACCCGAAAAAGTTCAGGCACTGCTCGATGCTGCCGGAATCAAAAGGGCAGGAGAGGAAGTGGCCGATCAAGCCGATAGGGCTGTTGCTGCTGCCAACCGTTTGGGCTATCCCGTGGTGATGAAGGTGGTGGGTCCTGTGCACAAATCCGATGTGGGTGGCGTGGTGTTGCATGTTGAAAATGCAGAACAAGTGAGGATAGAATTTGAACGGATGATACACATCAAAGACACCACTGCCATTCTTTTGCAACCTATGCTTTCGGGTCTTGAACTCTTTGCAGGGGCAAAAAAAGAAGGCGCATTCGGTCATATGATCCTGTGCGGAATGGGCGGCATTTTTATCGAAGTGCTGAAAGATGTGGCCTATGAATTGGCACCCGTGGACAAATCCGCTGCTGTGAGAATGATTGAAAGTTTAAAAAGTTATCCGCTATTGCAAGGCGTTCGTGGACAAAAACCCATCCAAATTGATGCCTTTGCTGAAACCATCAGTCGGCTTTCGGCTTTGCTCGAAGTGGCACCTGAAATTGCAGAACTTGACTTAAACCCTTTGCTGGCCAACGAAAAGCAAGTGATTGCAGTGGATGCCCGTATCAGAATTGAAAAATAATCGCCATGAAAAAAAACGATCTTTTGCTGTGGGGAGCTGTTCTTGCTATTGTGGGCTGTTTTGTGGCTTTTCCTGTGGTTGCAGAAACCTACAACCGGCTCAACCTAACCCACGGCATGTGGATGAGTTTCGTGAAATTTGCCGTTTTGGCCACCTTGGGCGAATCTATCGCTTTGCGCATCCGCTCAGGTGTTTACAATGCAAAAGGTTTTGGCTTGGTTCCTCGGGCCATTGTGTGGGGTTTTTTGGGTTTGACCATCAAAATGGCTTTCGTAATTTTCGCCTCAGGAACACCCATATTTCTCCAATATCTTGGCTTTGAAAATGCTACCCGGCTGATGAAAGAAGGTTTTTCCGTGCAAAAAATATTTGTCGCTTTCAGCATCAGCGCGGCCTTAAACTTGATTTATGCTCCTGTGATGATGACTTTGCATAAAATCACAGATATGCACATCATCGCCCAAGGTGGAACATTGAAAGGGTTTTTTCAACCGATCGCTTTTCGGAAAATCTTTAACCGCTTCGACTGGGATACCCAATGGAATTTCGTGTTTAAAAAAACAATTCCTTTCTTTTGGATTCCGGCGCACACCCTCACCTTTCTTTTGCCCGAACAATTTCAAGTGCTTTTTGCCGCCCTGTTGGGCATTGCCTTGGGCGTGCTGCTCAGCATCAAGTCAGGGAAATAGGTTGAGAAAACTGTCGCACAATCGTTGAACAGCATCAAATGTTTCCCTCTTTTCCTTTTTTCAGGTTAAAATCGTTCTAAATTACCCAATTATCGCAACCGTTTGCGCTGCATTTGGCCATTTTCACTACATTTGTGCAAAAGCTAACAATAGCTTTAAAATGATTTAAATTCCTCAACATAAACGAAATACTTTTAAAATGAGAGTAACACCCATTGATTATTCAACGGTTCAGAAAACCATCCAAGCGAGTGGCTTAACCGGTGTTGGAAAAGCATCCATCAGGGAGATAAAAAAACTCATTGATAATATTGAAAACGCTACCGGTGAAAAATTTATCAGGATGGAAATGGGCATTCCCGGTCTTCCGCCGGCAACTGCCGGTGTGGAAGGTCAAATTGCTGCGCTAAAGCGCGGTGTAGCTGCCCTTTATCCCGACATTCACGGAATACCTGAATTGAAAAGTGAGATTTCACGTTTTGTGAAGTTGTTCATGAATGTGGAGGTAAGTCCCGAAGGCTGCATCCCCACCGTGGGTTCCATGCAGGGCGGATTTGCGAGTTTTCTTACCTTGAGCCGCATCGAGGCCAAAAAAACCAAAACCTTATTCATTGATCCGGGATTTCCTGTTCACAAACAACAACATAAGGTTTTAACCATCCCCTTTGAGAGTTTTGATGTTTATGACTACCGTGGCGATAAGCTGCATGACAAACTCAAATCGTATCTCGATAAAGGAGATATCAACTCTATTTTATACAGCAATCCCAACAATCCCTCCTGGATTTGCTTCACCGAAAAAGAACTGAAAACCATCGGCGATTTGGCCAACGAATATGGCGTTGTGGTGATGGAAGACCTGGCTTATTTTGGCATGGATTTCAGAAAAGACTTCAGCAAACCCGGTCAACCACCCTATCAACCTACCGTGGCCAACTATACTGATAAGTATATCTTGTTCATTTCCAGTTCAAAGGCATTTAGTTATGCCGGCGAACGGATTGGAATGATGGTGATTTCAAATGCTTTGTACAACGCGGCTTATCCCGATCTTAAACGTTTTTATCCCAACGAAAAGTTTGGATACACCATGATCTACGGCACGCTTTATCCGCTCAGCTCGGGTACATCGCACTCGGCGCAGTATGGTTTGCTTGCTATTTTAAAAGCTGCCAACGACGGAAAATTCGACTTCGTGGAAGAAGTTAAAGAATATGGCGAAAAGGCCCATGTGATGAAAAAGCTTTTTACCGATAATGGCTTCAATATTGTTTACGACAAAGATGAGGATGAGCCCATTGCCGACGGATTTTATTTCACCTATGCCTATCCCGGCTTTAGCGGAGTAGATCTTCTGGAAGAGATGCTTTATTACGGCATTAGTGCCATTTCGTTGGATATTACCGGCAGCGAACGCCATGAAGGCATCAGGGCTTGCACCTCACTGATTCAACGCGACCAGTTTGGCGATTTGGAATCCCGTCTGAAACAATTTCATGCCGACCATCCCATAGGTTGATCGAAAACGAAAAACCCCATCATCAAAAGCAAATGCGATTGATGTTGAAATGCTTGACTTGTTTATTTAAACCAATTATAAATTACATCAATTCAAGTAAATAGAGCCGAAAACAATCAGCTGAAAGCCTGATTTTAAGTAAATTTGCAGCAAAGAAATCCATAAAAAAAATTAATATGGCTAAAGTAAAAGGTGCCATCGTTGTAGATGAGGTGAAGTGCAAAGGATGTGGAGTTTGTATCCCCGCCTGTCCCACTTCGGTTATCGAACTGGCAAATGAAGTAAATGGTAAAGGTTATCATTATGCTTATATGGAGCATCCCGACTTGTGTACCGGTTGCATGAACTGCGCAATCGTTTGTCCGGATGGAGTTATCACTGTTTACCGTCTCAAAAGTTAACAGTTCGTATAAAACTTAAAAAATAAAAAAAGATATGGGCGAACTCAAACTCATGAAAGGAAACGAAGCATTGGCTGAAGCCGCTATTCGCGCCGGCGCCGATGCCTATTTCGGATATCCTATCACCCCCCAATCAGAGGTTATTGAATACCTCATGGCCGAAAAACCTTTCGACCGCACCGGTATGGTTGTGCTGCAAGCCGAAAGCGAAGTAGCCGCCATTAACATGGTTTATGGTGCTGCAGGAGCAGGAAAGCGTGTAATGACGTCCTCCTCCTCACCCGGAATCAGTTTAAAACAAGAAGGTCTGTCCTACATAGCAGGAGCAGAACTTCCTATTCTTTATGCCAACGTGGTGCGTGCCGGCCCGGGTTTGGGAACCATCCAACCCTCGCAAGCCGATTATTTCCAAAGCGTTAAAGGTGGTGGTCATGGCGATTACAAACAAATTGTTTTAGCTCCCGCCTCGGTTCAAGAAATGTCGGATTTTGTAAAGCTGGGCTTCGATCTTGCCTTCAAATACCGCATCGCTGTGCTCATTTTATCCGACGGTGTGATTGGTCAGATGATGGAAAAAGTCGAACTTTTCGACCCCGTTCCCCGATTGACCGAAGACGAAATCAATGCCAGATACCCTTGGGCCACAACAGGTAAGAAAAAGGGTACTGAGCGGCGCATCATCACTTCGCTCGACCTCGATTCGAAGAGGATGGAAGAACACAACCATCACCTTCAAGCGAAATACCGCGAGATTGAAGAAAATGAAGTGCGCTATGAGCTGATCAATTGCGACGATGCCGAGTATATTTTCGTAGCCTATGGATCGAGTGCACGCATTGCACAAAAGTCTGTGCAATTGGCCCGCGCCAAAGGCATCAAAGCAGGGCTGTTCCGCCTGATTACCTTGTTCCCCTTCCCGGCTAAGCAAATGGCTGAGTTGTGCAAAAAAGGTGTAAAAGGTTGGTTAGCTGTTGAAATGAGCGCCGGACAAATGGTTGAAGATGTGCGACTTTCTGTTAACGGATGTGCCAAAGTAGAACATTTTGGTCGCTATGGCGGCATCGTTCATTCACCCGAAGAAGTATTAAATGCCCTTGAGGTAAAAATTATAGGAGACTAATCAGATGGCTGAAGTATTGCTTACAGATATTATCAAACCAGAAAATCTCGTTTATCAAAAAACAGATTTGATGACGGACAACCCCCTGAGTTATTGTCCGGGATGCGGCCACGGAACCGCACATCGTATTGCCATGGAAGTGATTGAAGAGCTGGGACTTGAAGAGAGAACAATTGGTGTTGCACCGGTTGGATGCTCGGTGTTAGCTTATGATTTTATGAATATTGACATGACGCAAGCCGCCCACGGTAGAGCTCCTGCGGTGGCCACAGGCATCAAAAGGGTTTGGCCCGATAAAATCGTTTTCACCTATCAAGGTGATGGCGACTTGGCCGCTATTGGAACAGCAGAAACCATTCACGCCTGCAACAGAGGGGAGAAAATCGTTATCATTTTTGTGAATAACGGCATCTATGGAATGACAGGCGGCCAAATGGCACCTACCACACTTCCGGGGATGATTTCATCCACCTCGCCTTATGGCAGAGAAGTAGAAACAATGGGTAATCCTTTGAAAATGACTGAGCTGGTTGCGCAGTTGCCAGGCACCTATTTCGTTACCCGTCAAGCTGTTCACACACCTTCGGCAGTGCGTAAAGCCAAACGTTCCATAAAAAAAGCGTTTGAAAACCAACGTGATGGGAAAGGAGGCGTTTCTTTTGTTGAGATTGTTTCCAACTGCAATTCAGGTTGGAAAATGACACCGGTTGACTCCAACAAATGGATGGAAGAAAATATGTTTCCTTTTTATCCATTAGGCGACATTAAGGTTGACGGTCAAATGGTAAAATAAGTAAAAACAGAAAAAAATTGATACAATGACTGAAGAAATGATCATTGCCGGATTTGGCGGACAAGGCGTACTTTCGATGGGTAAAATACTGGCTTATAGCGGTATAATGCAAGATCAGGAAGTGAGCTGGATGCCTTCTTACGGCCCTGAGATGCGGGGAGGAACCGCCAATGTTGTAGTAATTGTGAGTGATGAACGCATCAGTTCACCTGTTTTGAACGTTTTCGACAGCGCCATCATTCTCAACCAACAGTCTATGGACAAGTTTGAAAAATCGGTTAAACCCGGTGGTGTGCTTCTTTATGATCCAAACGGCATTTCCCGGCATCCCGAACGCAAAGACATTACAATTTATCAAATTGAAGGTTCCAGGCTTGCCTCGGAAATGGGCAATCCGAAAATTTTCAATATGGTGATTTTAGGCGCCTATTTGAGCGTTAAACCAATTGTTAAAATTGAAAATGTTATCAAAGGACTGATAAAGTCGCTGCCCGAGCGCTACCATAAGCTCATTCCCATGAACGAAGATGCTTTGCAAGTTGGAATGAAAAATGCCGTGCTCAAAGCCTAATCTCAACCCAAACAGTAATTCAGAGCCTTCCTTGTTCAAGCGAAGGCTTTTTTTTATTGCTTTGCACTATGAATGCTCAGTTAGTTCATCTATTGGAGGTGTATTATTTACACCACAACCAATCCGGTTTTATTGCCGACGATCCGATCAGCATCCCCCATCAATTCAGTAAAAAAGAAGATATTGAGATTGCAGGCCTCCTTACGGCCATCTTATCATGGGGACAACGCAAAACCATCATCAACAAAAGCAAGGAGCTGATACAAAGAATGGATAATGCTCCATATCAATTTGTTACACAAGCCGGAGAAAAAGATTTTTTGCAAGTCGAATCCTTTAAACACCGCACCTTTAATGGTGTTGATGCCATGACCCTTCTCATGGGTTTGAAAAATATTTATGCTCAAGAGGAAGGCTTGGAGGCTCTTTTTACACGTGGATTTGCCGAAGGTGGTGCCTTTCGCGCCATTGAGTTGCTTTCTGAAACCCTCTTTTCAAATCCACATTTGCCCAGAACCCGAAAACATCTTGCACGTCCTTCAAAAGGTTCGGCAGCCAAACGCATCAATATGTTTTTGCGTTGGATGGTGCGCAAGGACAGCTTTGGTGTTGATTTTGGCTTGTGGCATGGCATCTCTCCCTCACAACTTATTTGTCCGTTAGACCTGCACAGCGGCAACACTGCGCGCAAAGCCGGACTGTTAGTGCGGCCGCAAAACGATTGGCAAGCAGCAGTGGAGCTTACGCAACAGCTGAAAGCCATTGATGCCAACGACCCCGTGAGGTTTGACTTTGCACTTTTTGGTATCGGTGTAAGCAAGCAGCCTTTTCCGTATTTTTGACCGCGAAACACTAAAAACTACCAATGGAACCAAATCAAACTGATGTGTTAAGCTGGAAACGCAAGTGGTACACCATTATTTTTTACCACCATACACGCGCCGGTCGCTTGTTCGATGAAATCTTGTTGGCACTTATTTTAACAAGCGTTTTTGTAGTGTTTATTGACAGCTCCCAAAAAATTCACAACAACTATCGTTTTTGGTTATCGCTGGCAGAATGGCTTTTAACCATTGTTTTTACCATTGAATACATCATTCGCATCATTGTTGTTCCCAATAAAAGAGCCTATCTGCTTAGCTTTTACGGCATCATTGACCTGCTTTCGATCATTCCCACTTATCTCAGTATTTTTTTGGTCGGCAGTCAGTTTTTAATCATTATCAGGGTGCTGCGTCTCTTGCGTGTTTTTCGCATCATGAAATTGGTGAGCTATACCACCGCAAGCTTGTTTCTGTTGCAAGCCCTCAAACACTCCCGTGAGAAAATTCTTGTCTTTTTTGGCGCAGTGCTGATCATCGTAACCATTATTGGCACTATTATGTACCTTGTTGAAGGGCCGGCATCGGGTTTTGACAGTATTCCCACCTCCATTTATTGGGCCATAGTAACCATTACCACAGTGGGTTATGGAGATATTAGTCCGGTAACGGCTTTCGGACAATTTATAGCCTCCTTGCTGATGCTTACCGGTTATGCCATTATTGCAGTGCCCACCGGAATCCTCACCTCTGAATTGAGCCGCAACCGAAAAAGCAGTCCTGTTGAGGCGCATTATCCGCAATGTAATGACTGTGGCCATCCTGTTTTGGAAAAAAACGCCAACTTTTGCTCCAATTGTGGTTCAGGACTAAAAGGATAATATTGTTGAAAGAAAAATTACCAAATACATAAAAAAACATTAACCAAATGAACCCAAAAGAGCAATTCATTCAAGCTATTGAAAAAGGTTATGGATTTAAAGGTTCGAGCATTGTGCTTGGCGGCGTGATATATGAAAATGAGGCCATTACCAATCTTCAAGTACGTGCCCCGCTGAAAATGCTCAACCGTCATGGCCTGATTGCCGGAGCCACCGGAACCGGAAAAACCAAAACCTTGCAAGTAATAGCCGAACGGCTTTCCGATGCAGGAGTGGCCGTGTTGATGATGGACATCAAAGGCGACCTCAGCGGCCTTTCGCAAGCAGGAACAGCCCATCCGAAAATTGAGGAGCGTCACCGAAAAATTGGAACCGATTGGAATCCCACTGCATATCCGGTTGAGCTGCTTAGCTTGTCTGATGAGCCGGGTGTGCGCCTGAGGGCCACCATCAGCGAGTTTGGCCCTGTTTTATTGAGTAAAATCCTCGACCTGAACGACACACAGCAGGGAATGGTGGCTTTGGTTTTTAAATATTGCGATGACAAAGCCTTGCCTTTGCTCGACATCAAGGATTTCAGGGCCGTTTTGCAACATATCTCCGGCGAGGGAAAGGCCGAAGTTCAACAAGCTTATGGTTTGGTGAGTACCTCCACCATAGGAACTATCATGCGGAAACTTTTAGAGTTGGAACAACAAGGTGCAGACCGGTTTTTTGGTGAAAAAAGCTTCGATGTGGATGATCTTTTGCAGTTGAGCGACGAAGGTAAAGGTGTAATTCATCTGTTGCGCCTCACCGATTTGCAAAGTAAACCCAAGCTTTTCTCCACTTTTATGCTCTCGCTTTTGGCCGAGATTTATGAAAAATTTCCGGAGCGCGGCGATATGGATCAGCCTGAACTGGTGATATTTATTGATGAAGCCCACCTGATTTTCAACGAAGCATCTAAAGCTCTGCTCGACCAGATAGAAACCATCGTGAAGCTCATCCGTTCAAAAGGAGTGGGTATCTTTTTCTGCACCCAAAACCCGGGCGACATTCCCAATGCGGTGTTGAGCCAGTTGGGTTTTAAAATCCAACATGCTTTAAGGGCTTTTACGGCCAAAGACCGCAAAGAGATCAAGCAAGTAGCTGAAAACTATCCGCTTAGCGACTTCTATCGCGTTGATGAGCTGCTAACTTCTGTTGGAATTGGTGAGGCTGTCATCACCATGTTAAACGAAAAAGGTGTTCCCACTCCGTTGGTCCATTGTTTGTTGCAGGCTCCGATGTCGCGCATGGACGTGATTTCCGATGCCGAAACACAACAGTTGGTGCGCGGGAGTAAACTCCTGAGCAAATACAATGCGGAATTGGATCGCGAGAGTGCTTATGAAATGCTTCAAAGCAAGGTGTTTTCAACACAAGAAAGCAGTAGGGAAGAGGTCACTTCGCGACCCAAAGGCCGTGCCAAGGTGGAGCCTACAACTTTTGAAACAGTGATGAAAAGCCCTGTAACCAACACCATCATTCGTGAAGTTACCCGCGGATTGCTGGGTGTTTTAGGCATCAGTACCACCCGACGACGAAGATAATACGTTGCACTTAAGCTTCTTGCAGCTGGCTTCAACCTGGCTTCATTGGGTAAATCTTTCCAAATAAATCTTCGATAGAATGTACAAAATGTACGTCTGCATTCAGCACATCGGTTGTTTTTTATTGGATGACTGCATATTGTTTTGCCTTCATTTGCCGTTTATAGTTGTATTTTTGCCAAAACAGGAATAAAGAATTACTCATGGGAAAAAATTGGAAGCATTTGTTGGGTTTATTGGGAATTTCTCTCCTTGTTGTGTCGGTACCTTTATTTTCTCAGGAAACTGAAAATGAATTGGTTAAACCACCTAAGCCCAAGATTGATTCCACTGTGGTGAAGTATTTTAACCACAGTTTCGATAGTTTGGCACTCGGCTATCTTCATGTTGTAGATACCAATTTATTGTTTGTTTCGCGGTTCGATCCTATTGTAGAGGAACCGGCGATCAACCAAACCCTTAGCAATGCCGGACTGGCACATCAGCCCTTGCTTTTCACCCCTGTGTTTAACGGGGGATTCGACATGGACTTCCACCCTTTTGCGGCTTTTATCCAAAACAATTCCACTATCAATTACATTGTTCCAACGGCAGCCCTCACCGAGTTAAATTATATGATGGGCTCTAAAAAAGAACAGCAGCTCAAGGTGCGCTTTGGACGGCAGGTTGCTCCCCGTTGGTTTGTAGGTATGAATTTCGGTTTGGTAAATTCGCCCGGCCCCTATAAAAACAATGCAACAAACAATACAAATGTTTCATTTACTTTGCGTTACAACACAAAAAATAGCCGTTACGGCCTGTTGGGTCATTATTTCAACAGCAAATTGCTGATGAACGAAAACGGTGGAATTGTAGATGACAATGAATTTGAAAATGATGTGGAGTTCGACCGAAGGGTGATTGCCGTTAATTTAGAAACGGCCAAAAATCAATACAAGCAATCAGGTTTTGGCTTTGAGCAGTATTTTATTCTTTTGCCTGAGTTGAAAAAGGAAACGGACAGTACCCAAATCAAACGTAAATTTCAAATTGGCCGCATCACCCATCAGCTTGATTATCAGCGTAACCAAGCGGTATATAGCGAAAAAAATCCTTTGGTGGCATTTTATCAACCTTTTGATGTGGTGCTCGATTCCAGCAGAACTTATGATAGTACTTATCAATCGGTAGTTCGTAACCGCATACAATGGAGTAACTTAGGATATAAAAACTACAACAAAGACATTCGCTTTCACCTCACCGCAGGTTTGGAGTTTGCCAACATCCAAAACAATGATTCCTTAATCACCAAAAAATATTGGCAAGTCAACCCGTATAGCCGGCTTTCGATGTCGTTGTTTAAATCGTTTTACCTCAACGGAACAGCCAAACTGATTACCGGTAGCACTGCCGCCGGCGACTTTGAATTGTATGGAAAGCTGCGTCAATATTTAGGGACTGACAGCCGCAATTTAGGAAATTTATTTTTTAGTGTTCGCCTTCTCAACCAGCAACCGGCTTGGTTTTATGAGCGTTACCAATCCAATCATTTCCGTTGGGATCAGTCGTTGGTCAAATCGCAATATCTAACTTTTGCAGGTGGTTACACGTTTAAAACCTTTGAAGCCGGAGCAGAATGGAACTTGCTCGACAAGCACATCTATTTGGATGAAAGCGCCCATGCCCGCCAAACTTCAGGCACCATCAAGGTTTTCAGGCTCTATTCCAACTTCCACCTCAAGCCCGGAAAGTTTGATCTAATAGGCAATATCAACTATCAAATGAGCGACAACGACACCTTGGTGAGGCTCCCGGCCTTGTCGGCTCGCTTGCGGGTGGCGTTCAATCAACAGTTGTTTAAAGACGCGGCCACTTTCCAAGCAGGATTTGAAGCCAGTTGGTTTTCAGCATATTACGCTGATGCTTATATGCCTGCATTGCGTGCCTTTCATCTGCAAAACGACAAACAAATCGGCGATTATCCTTTTATTGATGTGTTTATAGGCTTGAAAGTAAAGCGTGCAAGAATTTTCGTGAAATACGCCAATCTGTTTGGTTTAACCGGCGATTACTCTTATTACGCCAGTCCGCATTATCCGGCGCGCGACCCAAGACTGTATTTTGGTGTAAGCTGGAGGTTTTATCAGTAACGGCTTATGTTCAATCTCAAACCCTGACGGGGGTTGGGATGCAGATTATTTGATTCCCCTTTGTTTCTTGATTTGTTCGTAGGCATCGGTAACCTGTTTGAACTTTTCTTCGGCGGCCAGGCGCACCTCATCGCCCAAATGACCTACCTTATCGGGATGGTATTTCACCGCCATTTCGCGATAGGCCTTCTTCAGCTCTTCGTCGGTGCTTTCGGGCGTCAGTCCCAAAATACGGTAGGCCGAATCGGTTTCCTTCACAAACATCGCTTTGATAGAAGCAAAATCAGAAGGATAAACACCAAGATATCCGCTAATGCTGTTGATGGCATCCAGCTCGATAACGTTGATTTGTCCGTCGGCGGCGGCGATGCCAAAAAGGTAGTGCATCAGCTGAAGTTTGGAGGAATAATCCATGTAACGACCTACTTGTGAGGCCACTTCAGCGATTTTTATTTCCTGTTTCAGTATTTCACGCAGCATGAGCAGATACTCATCGGCGGCTTCCTTTCCAAAGTTACGAAGCAGAAATTGCTTCACATACTCCAGTTCGTTCCGTTTTACTGCTCCATCGGCTTTCATGATGGCGGCTGAAAGCACCAGCAGACTTATGTTGAAATCAGCTTTTCGGGTAGCTTGGTTTTCAACCCTCGCCGATCCCATTCCTTCAAACATCCGCCCGAACGAATAGCCGAGCAATGCGCCAATAGGACCGCCAAAAGCCCACCCAAGCCCACCTCCAATCCATTTGGAATAACCTCCGGAGCTTTTTTGTTTGGAATTTCCTTTGGGTAGGTTGAAAATGATGAGGGCAACAACAACGATCAAAACGATCGAAAAGAAAGAAAACATAATATATTTTTTTGCAAAAGTAGGAAGAAAAAGCCATTGAAAGCAGTGAGGAAGCAAACTGCCTAAAAGCAAAAAAGCAGGTCTAACCTGCTTTTTTGTGAGGGACTATAAGCCCAATTTCTTGCGTATTGGTTTTGGAATCGCATCTTTATGAACGGCGATGTTCATGGTTTTATACTTTACAAAAGGCACTGAGGCAAACAAATACCCTTCATAAACATGGTCTTCGGTTCCCCATGAGTTTTTCACCTTATAGTATTTATGACCATTTTGGTCAGTTGCAATGCCCACCAACAACATTCCGTGGTCGTCGGTTGTTTCGTAATTGTCGTAAGCCTTTTGGCGCATTTCGTCGGTAATATTTTTTTCAGGAACAATTTCTTCAAAGCTGAACATTGACTTTTTGCGTTCGGCAGGGGTGAGGGCTTCCCAGCGTTCTTTCTCGGTTCCTGAAAGGTCTTTAACACTCTCTTCGGGAACGATGGCCACACCGTTTTTCCATGAGAAGCCTTTTTCGCTCACATCGGCACCCCAGGCCACAGCGTAGCCGTTCATCAAAGCGGCATCAATGGTTTCGATCAGTTCATCAAGGGTGATGTTGTAGGTTTCGCTCCACATCCAGTTATCGGGAATTTCCTGAATATAAGGCTGATAAAGAGGCTTATGGCTGAATGAGGTTAGTTCAACATAGTCGGAAGTGCTGATTCCAAGGCTTTGGCTGAAGCTTTGAGGAGTGTATTTTTTGCCTTCAAATTCAAATTCATGGGGGTATTCGCCCAAGTAGGTGTCAAGCAAAGCATCGAAACCTTTGTGCCAAACAGGCGTAAGTTTACGGTTGCCATTTTTCAAAACGCCGTCAGCATAGGCTTTGAGCACATCGTCCATTTCGCCATGGGTATGTTTTTCCTCACCAATAACAAGTCCGGCATACACCGATTCGGGCACCATTCCGAAATTGTTCATCACCATAATGACATCGCTGAAACCACCACCTGCTGAGAGGTTGAGGTTGCCATGCAAACGGACATATTTTTCGGCTTTGACGGAATACGCATTGCGAACGACAAACATCTCAGAAAGATCGAGGGTTTTGCCTGTTTTGCGTAGAATTTCAGCTTCGAGCAAGCCAACGCCGGAGAAGCTCCAGCAGGTTCCCGAACGGTATTGGTTAGGAACAGGAGTGTGCGCAACCTCTTTGGTCATCGTAAACTCGTAGGCTTTTTTGTCTTTGACAACAGGCGTTTCCTGAGCCTTAATCAGGGTTGGAAGCAGCAACAACATCAACACGAGAAGGGCGGAAGAAGTGGTAATTTGTTTCATGGTTAGATTTTTAAATGAATCACAGTTTCAATTGAAAATCAAAAATACAAAGTTCATCGCTTTGCACATGGAAAGATCAGTTTTCGGGGGCGAAAACAAAGATTTGGGCGTATCCGGCAGTTATGTAGGAATGAAATCATCATTGAAGAAATGGCTGAGAACCGGATAGGTTTGAACGGAGCGAAATATATTGCATGATCGGAGATTCAAATCCTCCCTCAAAAATTCTGCTGAGCAGAATTTCTCAGTCGAAATGACGGTCAGCACTTTGTATATAAAAGTTGGGAGTGTTAGATAAAAAACAACACTACTCCTCCCACGCTAATGGTGGCGCCGATAAAATCTAACAAGGAAACTTTTTGTTTGAAAAGCATGGCTGCCGGTGGAATGATCAGAATAGGAACAATGGCCATGATGGTGGAAGCGATGCCGGTGGAGGTGTTTTGGATGGCTACCAGCGAAAACGAAACGCCAAGAAAAGGCCCAAAAAACGATCCCATCGTCACGCCTGCCAAGGCTTTTTTGTTTTTCAGTGATTGAATGATGGACTTCGTCTTTCCTGTGAAAGCGATGATGATTCCAAAGCCAATGGCTCCCACAATAATTCTGATTTGTGTGCTTGCAAACGGACTGTAATCTTGCATCCCGTATTTGCTCAAGACCAATCCTCCTGCCTGGCCCAGCACGCCAAAAAAAGCATAAACAAGTCCGATAAGGGGATATTTTAACTGAATTTTTTGTCCGTTGGGCTTGCTAAAAATGGTCATGGCGATTCCCGAAACGGTAAGGGTCATGCCGAGCAGATGTTGTGCGGTCATTTTTTCGCCCAGAATTAGCCAGCCCAATAAGGCAGTAACCGGTGGCACAAAAGTCATGATAAGCATGGCAATGCGGGAGCCGATGAGGCGGTAACTGTGAAATAGAAAATAATCGCCAAACACAAAGCCCACCAATCCGCTCAGACCCAGCCATATCCAAGCGTGGGCCGTAGCGTCGGTAGGAAATGGCAGTCCGCGATAACACCATGTGAACAGGGATAAAAACACCAAAGCAAACACCAATCGGGTGATGTTGACGGCCATAGAGCCGATGCGCTTGGTGGCCACCTCGAAAGAGAGGGCCGTTATAGTCCAAAAAAAGGCGACCAAAACGGCTGCCAATTCACCAGTGTATGTAGTAAAATTCATTGTGCTGATTTAGCGTCAAATGTAGTTTGTTTTGTGCAGCCCGAAATCATCTTACAGTAAAAGGTCAGCTTTGACAAGAAAACGAGCAGATGGGGTGATGGGGTGGTGGGGTGGTGGAGTTTTGGAGGGATGGAGTTTGCATTACTCCATTACTCCATGTTTTGTGTGGGAGTATTCAGAAAACTGTGTCCAAAGGTGAAACAATTCCCCTAAACAATGTCGCAGCTACAGAGCTTTGAATTATCGCATCATTGTCGGTTAGATCCGTTTGATTCAACATATGCAAGCTGACCCATAATTGGGTTAAAGCTAAGTAGGCCAATGATTGCCTAAAATGTATTGAGTAGTTTCATGGCTTTATTTTGTTTCTTATAAATAAACCATTTTTATTATAAATCATGTTATAGAAAATTTTATTGTAGGTAAATCCTCTCACCTTAGTAATGAGCTGGTTTTGAAATGATTGATTTAACGTACTTCAAGTTTTTTACAAGTCAGAAAATAGCGCTTAGTTATCTATCAAGACGAGCTTGCCTTGAATAATATGTTCGGATGTATTATTTTTGATCTTTAAAATATAATTATATATCCCATTTTCATTGAGCATCTTTCGGTTTATTTCCAGTAGAACTATTCCTGTCCGCAGCTCGCTATAATTTTGATTTTGAACTGTTACCCCTAAAGTATTGCTGATGGTAAGTACGATTTCAGAGGGCTCGTCAATCCTAAATTTTAAAAATGAGTTATTGGTAAAAGGATTGGGATAATTGGAAAACATGAATTTGGTTTTCATATCATCGTTTAAACTAACTGCTGTCTCCACTTTGTCAGTTATGAGCTGGATGTTGTGAAGTTCCGTTGCTTTCGTATCCGCCCAACATGTTCCATCAGCGATGCTGAAAAGATGATCGTTTTCAGTTATTTCATTTTTAAGGCGTATGCTAAGGTTTAACACCGGTGTATCTTTTGTAAAAGTTTTACCTTCGGTATCTATCCAAGCTACTGAAAGTCTTGCTTTTTCAACATCATTTCGGAATACTTTGCAATCATTGACACTTACTATTTCTACCTGTTCGGGATTGTAATTTAAGTTTAAATTAAAAGCTGCCAGTGTTGGATTGCCATCCAAATAAAAATTCAAATCAATAACTTCTTGCTCTGCTACTTTTCGCGTGTTGCGATAGGTGATCTGTGCCGGATTTTTCATTTTTGTTTCAGGCCCTTTAGAAGCATTCATATCACCGGTAGCAGAAAGAAACACGTTTACCACATTCAGACCCGGTGAAACAGGTGGCAGAGTTGCTTGCTGATACACTTGATTGCTAAATGTATTGGGCTGGTAGTTTCCATAAGCATTGAAAGGGATGTCGGGAGCATAAGGATAAGTATTTGAGGTTAAAGAGGGTTGTTTTTTTGCTGTTGCAATAAAATTAGGTTTTCCACCCGGAAAAGGCGAAGTCCCCGGGTAATTGATCGTTCGATACAGGACGGTTAGTGCATCGAGGCTGGATAATGTGTTGCTGGAGTTTACATCGGCGTTTTTGAAGGCAAAAGGGGTGATGCCTTGTCCGGGTGCAGGTACAATCCAAGGGAAGCTTTCAGTGATATTACTTTCAATGGTTATATAACTAATAATCAATGCGTCTAGTGCAGTTACGCCACCCCAGTTGTTCCATCCCCATGAATTGGATAGAAGTTGGTTATCAGTTTGTTCCCACAAGCGAAGATTGTATTGTTTTTCTGCATCTAAGCCATCGAAAACAAAGGCGGCGCCTTGCTGAACTATCTGCGGTGAACCAACAGAAGTGCCGTTATCAAAAAGTTGCACGTAAAAATCACTATTAACTGCTTGAGGAATTTCTGATTCTATATCATTATAAAACAGCAACTTGCCTGTTAATGAATTGTTGGTTGTAAAAGATCGGCTATCAAAAATTACATCTTGCCATTGTCCATTGTTGTGAAAATACCAAGATGAGACACCAAGTTCGTGGACAGTATTAGAGGCATTTCGAAAGTCAATTCCGGCCTGAATCACTGCATGACCAGTTATGCGAGCCTTGCAATGCAGTTTATATCCATCAAATGCAAAACCATTAGGCTGGGCGTACTTTTGTGTCCACAAATGTGGTACACTCTTTCGGTGATCAGATGCAAAAAAACTAAGCACTCCATTTGTTATACTGGCCGGGAGTGGGCTATGTTCATCATGTCCGGGAGGAAAAAATGGGTAGCGTAAATACAAACCTCCGTCATTTACGGGATCGTATGTATTGTAATTTTGTGAACACAATAATGTAGAATCATTGCCATTAAATCCATAAACACGAATAAAATCTATTTCAACTTTTGATTCTTCTTGATAATTATTGTCGGACATCGCGATGATCCATCCCGCAAGATTGATATCGCCCGGCATAGGAACATCAGTATTCAAGTAGGCCTGGTGATGATGTGCCTCGGGTGGAATACGGTCATCCGTTGTAAAATGCAGTTGCGAGGGATTGTTAAAAGGAACAATATTATTGAATTCATTCAACTGAAAAGCGATGTTAAATCCATTATTCTGATCGTTTTTTATGGTGTAAAGATTACTAATCAATTGATTGTTAATGAATACTTTGGCATACTTTATACCATGGGCATCTAATCTATGGGGTATTCTATTCCCCTTATAGTCATTTCCGGCTGAAACGTAATATACACCTTCGTATCCGACGATATTGTATTTTATGTAAAAAATGAAATTTTTTGATGCTGAAAGTAAAATTTGTGTCTGATACTCTCTTGGTCCGGTATTTGTCATTGCAACAACTTGATAGGGTGACCATCCTTCAAAAATAACGTTGCTCACTGCGAATGGAAAGACGACCCTAATGGTTGCAAAATTCTGGGTTTGCCCATACAACCAAGAGAGGGATAAAATAAAAACAAATGTGAAGAAAAATTTTTTCATGGCGTGTTATTTTAAAAGGTGATTTTAGGAAGCTAAATTAAGCTAAAACAGTAAAAAAAGCAAGCGTGGTTGATGGGTGACAGAGCGAATTTAGCGAACGAAGTGACTTGAGCGAACGAAGCGACTTGAGCGGAGGGGAGACTAAGGGACTCGGGCACTAAGAGACTGAGTGAAGGTTTGGATGATTAGAAAATTTGAGGTTTTGACTTTCAAACTTCAGACCTTCCGACCTTCGATCTTCAAACATTTTTGGTTGTAGTGCATAAAAAGCATGTTTTTCCATCCTGATTCGATAGACCTCATAGGGGTCTTCCCTAGTTCATGTGTAGTCAAAATGGGGGGAAAGCCGCGTCAATGCTGGGGAAAGTGGTGAGTTGCATACACTTTGCATACAGAAAGCCTTTTTTAAACCCCTATCAAAGCTATTTGACTTCAATCTGCACGACGTTTTGAAAAATGTGACCTTCGAGGAGCAGGGTTTTGTCAACGGATAACAGTCTCTTACAGAATTTCGATTTATGTCAATTTTCGTCTCAAATCAAGTCCAAATCAAAGCATTTTTAAGGCCTAAAAACTTCTATTGTGAAAAATGTTCGTAAGGAGACTTGATACGGACTTGGTATGGACTTAGATAGGAGCTAGAGCAAGGAGAGGTTGACGTTGAAATTCGGGCTTCGATGCTGAGAGATTCAAAACGCAAGGATTTGAAAATTTGAAAATTTGGGGCACTTCGACATTTTGGCTATGATCAGTGACCACTTGGCTCGGTGTAAAAATTGAGGTGACTCGTCCTGAAATTTGTTTACAGTTTTTGGGTTAATTTATTAATATTTGACACATGTGTTATTAATAATGGGTAATGCCGCGTTGGAGTTTTGTTGGGTTAAAACGGAGGGGCTCGATGCCCCG
>JAEWWJ010000063.1 GCA_023396415.1 Bacteroidota bacterium | reverse complement strand
GAGAAGAGACCACAAGTCAAAAACCCGTGGCCTCCTCATCTGAATACTCTTGGGGTATTGACAAAATTATGCCTATTTCACCTAACTTTGTAATTAACGTTTAATTTAGTCCAGTTTATAGGGGGTCAGGCCAAAATTTTCAAATCCCAAATTGCCAACAGCCAAAGACCAAAGACCAACAGCCAAAGACCAACAGCCAACTTTTCCATCACCAATTTCCGAAATCGATAAAATAAAAAATTGCTTCGTAACATGCTGTTTCATAGCAACTAATATTTAGAATCAATATAAATTACTTGAAAAGTGATGCGTTTTCGCGTTTTTCTGGTATTAATAAGTAGAGAGCAAGATTGAACAGCAACCACAACGAAAAGCCGGATGACAAAAGCAGAAAAGACCATAGACTTAATAAAGATGCAGAACAACTTTTTTCTTTTACCCAAGGTTTACGCGAAGATGGAGCATATACAATCTCAGCTGAAGAAATGAACTTTAAAACACCATCGAAAATGGAAAAGAATTATACATCCTGTTGGAAAATTTATAGAGGAAAGTCTATCTTTGTTTTAGGCAAAAACGACTTTGAACTTGTCGGTCACCAGGTTTTGAATGTGGGCAGGGTGGCCGGAAATAGACACATACACCATTACTAAAAATAAAACATTTTTCCAATTATAAAAAAAATAAAAATGAAAAACACAAGTTTCTATATTGCTGCACTTTTTACAATATCCATAATGCTTACATCATGCAGCAAAGAACAAATTAAAAACGAAAACCAGGTGATTACAATCGATCAACCTCAAACAAGTGTTAACCCCGAAAACAAAATCATTGCTTTCAGAGAAAGCATTGATGCATTGAGAAACAACCCCAATCTAAAGTCAGGAGATAGTCCGGTGATGCTTGATGATGCCGAATGGTTTGTAGAAGCATTGGCAAACTACACCTATGCCAATGCGGGTTTCGAGCGGACGGATATTGTTATTGACAGTGCTGTTTTTATTGTTCCTGCATCTGAAGGAATGATTACACTAGCCGATGTGCAAGTGCTCTATGACCAGGCCATCGAAAAACTTTCCGCACACTATTCAGCAATCAATGCCGGTAGCAAACAATTGGTATTTGCCGACATCACCTTGCGTGAAGTTGGTGATAATACTGCAACTTTTGCCCTCACATCAGGTTTTGGAACGAATGAAGAGGAGCAATTGATCAATACATATTCATGGTATTGGGGCTGGAATCTGGGAAGGTGTGATGGCTCAGGACTTGGTGTACCTCTTGATGCGGCCGACATCATCATGCGCGAAGCCAATCATTTGATTGGTGTCCCTGCCGGTAACTCCTACTACACGGATGTCTCCTATGCAACGCGGTGGTATTGGGAAGTTCCCTCTAATACAAATCCATACGGCGAATACATGCTGTTTCACGATTTTCAGGCCGGCACATTGGTACATCATTGTATGTCGCCCGAAGAAATCGAATATTACAAGCATCGGGTAATTGAAATCGGAAATATGAATAAACCGACCGGAAAATCCATTATTAGTTTTTTTGTGGAGGACGCGACAGCTTATGGTGGCGATATGGAACAAGATTGGTGGGATATGTGCCACTATGTCGAAATAAAATACGCCATTTGGCATACCAGCAGCAATCCGCCTGCTGATTTATAAATTACATTCATAACAGACAGAAGGGATATTTTCCCCTCTGTCATTAAAATAAAATCCATGAATAAAGTAATCTTTTATCTTTTATTGGCTTTAACAATGAGTCAACCGGCTTTCTCACAGCAAACCTTTGAGAAACTGCTTTCAAATCCTAAAGACGAGACAATCCATAATATTATTGAAGAAGAAAATGGAAACTTTCTTATGATTGGGAGAAGTATTAATAACGAAGCAAATACTACTTCTGGCTATATTCTTCGAATAGATAGTTCTGGTAATGTTTTGTCTGAAATATCAGGTTTATCATCTGACACTTCATCAGCCTTCTCCAACCTGCATTATATCAATGGTTATTATTACGTGATTGGAACGCGTAAGGCAAATATTGAAACGAATGAAAGTCGATTGTGGATTTTAAAATTGAACCCTAATTTAGAAATTCTTCATACAAGCATGTTTAAAATACCCAAGAACAGAAGATTTTCCTATATCAATTCCATCGTTGATTCCGACACCAATTTTGTTTTGACCGGTTATGTTACCAGAAGTGATACAAGCCCGGGAGGAGTTGTTGATGACAACCATGATGCCTTCTTTTATAAAATAAGTTTGGGAGGCGATTCACTTACATCGCGTTTTTATACCTCCGATATCCCCTGGCACTTTTCGTTTGACATCATCGAAAGCACCGACAAATCAAAATATTATGCCTTTGTGTGTCATTTTCCCGATGACAATTTCGAATATGACAGCCAACGCTTTACCCTGAGCAAAAACTTCGACAGCATTGCCCTTGAGCCAATACCATTCTGGATGTATGACCCTAATTCACCGGTATATCTCAACCAAACAGATATACTCATAAGCGGTAAGGGGCAGGGAGAATACCCTTATCATCATATAATTGCTATTCATAACGAAGCAGGTGAAATCATCAACACCAATCATTTCAAAAAAGAGCCTTACCGCGAACACCCACCCATGAAAAATGGAATTAGCAAATTTGGCGACAATATCTATGTTGGCGGTAATTCGAATTTTGACTATTATAATCCTTTTTGGAGCAGTCAGGACTCATGGTTTCATTTGGTCAAGGTTAATATCGACCTATCAATGGTTTGGGAGAAATGGTTTGGTGGCGATGCCTATTATTTCATGTATAGCATCCTTGCCACCCGGGACGGGGGCTGCATCATGGTTGGCAACCGTTACGACGATCAAACGCAAAATCAGGAACGGGACGTTTACATTGTCAAAGTCAACGGCGATGGCTTAATCGTGTGGGAGCGTGAGATTTCGATGAACGATCGTTTTTCAACGATTTATCCAAATCCGGGGAATCAACTTAACATACGCTTAGCCATGCAGCATCCAAAAGCGCAACTACAGCTTTTTGATCAGGCCGGCCGTCTCATTTTGCAGCAACAGCTCCATCAAACCGAAAGCACTGTTGAAACTTCTCATTTACCTTCAGGTGTTTACCTGTATCACCTGAGCGCACCCACCGGCCTGAACGAAAGCGGAAAATGGGTGAAGGAGTAGCGGGGGAGGTTGATACGTTGATTCGTTGATTCGTTGATTTGTTGCTGGCGCATGCCAAATATCAAAACTGTTTTAGAATCAAAAGCCGCGCCACGTCGATTCCTTTCCGGATGCTGAAAGCAGCAGGAAAACATCCGTGTAAATCCGTGTTCATCCGTGGACAAAAATCATAGGTGGTAGATCAAGGTTGATTCGTTGATTTGTTGGTTTAGAGGGGTTTAGGGTTTTGAATTTAGGTTTAGGGCTGGCGTGGTTCGACCCCCTATAAACTGGACTAAATTAAACGTTAATTACAAAGTTAGGTGAAATAGGCATAATTTTGTCAATACCCCAAGCGTATTCAGATGAGGAGGCCACGGGTTGTTGACTTGTGGTCTCTTCTCTGAAGAAATATATTACCTTTTTATTTTCAATTTTGGCATTAATTTTTCCTTCTTTCCAAAGTTTAAGGAAATCGGAAGGA
>JAEWWJ010000084.1 GCA_023396415.1 Bacteroidota bacterium | reverse complement strand
CATCAGCACTGCTTGTCAATGCTCTTTTGGTCAAAAAAGGTTCATTTTGAAATGCGATAAAAAGGGCAACAGGAATATTTTTGGTTTCAGGTTGGTTTTTTAAATCTTCACATCGTTCAAAGCCATCCTCTGAGGCAAGTGAGGCTGCAAACAAGATCACATCAGGTGTTTCATTTATTGCAAGCTCTACAATATTTTCTTTAGCTGCAACCCATAACACGTTCATATGAGGAAAATGCTCATACATCAACGAACTGACCTCCAGTCTGTTAATAAGATAACTTTCAACAATTAAAACCTTTAACTCATGATGGTTCATAGTTGTAAAATACAAATGAATAACCAAAGATACAGTGGTAAGGACTGGTATGCAACAAAGAAGTAAAAAAAACTAAATATTTTCCCTAAAAGATAGTGCTGGTCTAAGTAAAAACACCATTGTCAACTATCATAGAGAGCTAAGAAATCCTGTCGCTATCATATCCATTGCCTACGCGCATGCTTGTGTTAGATTTCAACCTTGTCAAAACAATTATCATTTCAGCTCTTGATCATTATTTGAACCCGATCTATATTATGAAGGCTGACATAAAAGGATGTTGAAAGCAGCAAAATTCGTACCTTTGACCGGAAAGAATTGGGCATTAAGCCCGCATATAAATTATTTAACTTCTTATAATTCAGTAGAATGAAAAAGACAGCCTTGAATAAATTCCATCATGAGATGGGTGGTAAAATGGTTCCGTTTGCAGGCTTTGAAATGCCTGTTCAGTTTGCCGGCGTAAATACCGAACACGAAACGGTACGTCGCGGCATTGGTGTGTTTGATGTTTCGCACATGGGCGAGTTTCGCATCAAAGGCAAAAACGCTTTTGAATTGGTGCAACGACTCACCACCAACGATGTTGCAGCACTTGCCGATGGCAAAATTCAATACACTTGTTTTCCGAATGGAAAAGGCGGAATTGTGGACGATTTGCTTGTGTATCGTTATACCAATGAGGACTATTTATTGGTTGTGAACGCTTCCAATATTGACAAAGATTGGGCTTGGGTGAATGAAAACAACCACCACGGCGCAGAATTGATCAACGAATCGGATATCACTTCGCAGCTTGCGGTGCAAGGGCCTTTAGCTTTAAAAGCCATGCAAAAACTCACAGCAACGCCAATCACCGAAATGGAGTATTACACCTTTAAAACCCTTGAGTTTGCTGGAATATCCAACATCCTTCTTTCCACTACCGGTTATACCGGCGCCGGTGGATGCGAAATTTATTTCCCAAACGAGGCTGCCGAAACCATTTATAAAGCTGTGCTGGAGGCCGGCAAAGAGTTTGGTATTCAACCCATTGGATTGGCTGCACGCAACACTTTGCGCCTCGAGATGGGCTTCTGTCTATATGGCAACGACATCAACGATACTACCTCCTCCATCGAAGCCGGTTTAGGTTGGATCACTAAATTTGTGGAAGGCAATGATTTTATTGACCGTCCATTGTTTGAATCGCAAAAAGCTGCCGGAACTGCAAGGGTGCTGAAAGGCTTTGAAATGGAAAAAGGAATTCCGCGTCAACACTACGAAATTTGCAACAGCGAAGGCGAAACCATTGGCGAGGTTACCTCGGGAACCATGTCGCCCATGCTCAAAAAAGGTATCGGAATGGGTTATATTAACAAAGCTGACAGCAAATTAGGAAACACCATTTACATCAAGGTGCGCGACAAACTCCAAGAAGCAACAATTGTAAAGACACCTTTTTATAAAGGCTAGACTTTGTGGCTCTGTAACACCAAAAAAAACCTTTCTCATTTCGAGAAAGGTTTTTTTGTTTAGGTTTTTTGCTTCTTCTTTTTGGCTGCGGGAAAAAGTACGTTATTCAAAATCAAACGATAACCCGGTGAGTTGGGATACATATCCAACTCGGTAGGCGGATCGCCCACAAGGTGCTGATAATCTTCGGGATCATGCCCGCCATAAAACGTCCAAAACCCATTTCCGAAGGTTCCGTGTATGTAGCGGTCTTCGTCAAAGGACTTGTTGTCGCCCAAGACGATCACTTCCGATTTTACCAATTTTTTATCAAAAGCAGTGGTCTGCCCCATAAACCCTTTTAAAATTTGTTCGTGATTTTGCGTCAGCATTGTTGGCACCGGATCCCATTTGGCAGAAAACTCAAAAAGGGTAAAATAATCGTTGCGTTCGTTGATGGTTCGGCTGCGGTTGTTGGTGACATCAATGGTTGAAATTTCATACTCAGACGGATTGGTCGTTACTTCAAAATCGGTAAATGCCAAACAATTGTGGTAGTTCAATTGGTCTGGGGCACCGGCACCAATAGGGTCGCCATCAAACATCACATCGCAAATATCAATACCATCTGCCGCCAATGCCACATCGTAACTATCAGTAGCTGAACACATGGCAAACATATAACCCCCACCGGCCACAAACTCGCGGATTTTTTTTACCACGGCCAATTTTAGCTGCGATACTTTTTGAAAACCATGTCGTTGAGCCGTTGCTTCTTGCTGGCGAACATCCTCTTGGTACCACGGAAAATGACGGTATCTCGACCAGAATTTCCCATACTGTCCTGTAAAGTCTTCGTGGTGAAGGTGAAGCCAATCATAAGTGGGCAGCACACCCTCAAGTACTTCATCATCATAAACCACATCATACGGAATCTCAGCATACGTAAGCACCAAAGTGACCGCATCGTCCCAAGGGAGTTTGTTTTTTGGTGAATACACTGCAATATGTGGCACTTTTTGAAGCTTCATTTCATCCATATTAACGCCCATATCAGCCATTTCGGTGAGGATGGCACTCGCTTGGGCATCGGCAATCACCTGATAAGAAACATTGCGCAGCTTACATTCTTTCTCGAAGCTTTCGTGGTAGGGGATAAGATAACTGCCACCACGGTAATTGAGCAGCCAACTGATTTCAATGTCTTTTTGCAATACCCAATAGGCTATCCCATAAGCTTTTAGGTGATTGCTTTGAGATTTATCCATAGGAATAAGTAAAAATGCAGCAAACAATGGCACTTGAATGGCTATGAAAAAGACAAGCAATACTAAACGTGAAAAAAAGTTTTTTGATGACATCATAAATAAAATTGAAATAGCGTTTCAACGCCTTTTAAACAGCACAAAAATACTGTTTACTTACATATACCACCGGGTTCAAGGGCGATATATCCTGAAGTTGGCATCGTCATACACTTGAGTATAGGGCAAGATAAGATCACTGCCAAAGGCTTGTTTCAATACTAAAATGGCACCTAATCCTTTAGCCTGCAGCGATTGAACATAGGTCGTATCAGCAATTTGAAGGTTAGAAGCTACCCAACCTTTGCGATGGGCAAAATACATGGGCGTTGGGTACTCATCGCTGTTGGTCAGCAGCAATACATCGCTGTTGAAATGCTCATCGAGCAAGCTTTCGAGCTGCACCAAAGCCATGTTTTTTTCAGGAACTCTAAAATCATGTTGTTGATTGATAATACCTTCCAAAACAACAACAAATAAAATAAGTCTCGCCATTTTTGTGTTTTTCATCAGCTGCAATGGATAAGCAGCAAAAAAGGCCATCACCGGAATGTAAGGGAGCATATAATAAGAGTGGCGGGTAAAATTATCGCCTGCTTTGAACATAAAAGCCAAAAACATTACACTGCTCAAAACCCAAAAAGCAAGAAGCATCTTTTCTTTTTTCAGAATAACAAGTACAATTCCGGTTACGAATAGACCAAATCCAACAAATTTAATGGCGGTTTCGTAAAACATATTGACAGCCGCTGAACGGTTTTCAAAAATTTCTAAAGCACCTGTCTTCCAATCTTTTCCCATAAAGAAATGTACAAAACCCTCCTGCTGATTCAAATGTTGCACCCAATAGAAATACCACACCGCAGCCGGCACCACAGCCAAAAAGGTGGCCAACACAAGCCAAACACGCTTTTTAAGCGGCATCCGATGGTCGAGCAACAGAAATGGAAGCAAAGAAAACCCTAAAACCACCGGCAATTTAGCCAAAACACCCGCCATTACAGCAGCAAAATATCCCGCCAAACGGTAAAATCCTTTTTCATCGTTTAAAAAACGATAGGCAGCATGAAGACCAATCAACATCAGGCTCATAGCGAAAGTGTCGGGCATGATCTTGCGTGAATAAATGAACCAAAGTGAGCTGAGCAAAACCAGCGAAGCCGAAAAGGCCCATCGTTCATTTTTAAGGTGTTGCACCAAACGGTAAAAGGCCAGCAC
>JAEWWJ010000035.1 GCA_023396415.1 Bacteroidota bacterium | reverse complement strand
AAACACAATTTTATTTGTCTTTAGTCGAAAACTATACTAATTTTGACATTGATTAAACTTATTCCATCACTTAAAAAAATCATTCTATGAAAAAATTCTACTTCTTTTCATTTCTTATGTTGTTTGGTGCAGGCTCCCTTTTTGCACAGGCCGATTTTAACACCGGTGCAATGGAAGTTATCGTGAACGGTTACGGAAGGATTCGTCTTTTTACGCCTGATGATGTTCGCCATCTGCAACGCGCCTCTATCCTTGTTGGAACCGGTGAAACCGCTGTTTTCGACTATACCAACGATGCCGAAGAGCATGAACCCACCGTTTTGGTTGAGCCGCCACTTTGGGGCGATTTCGAAATTTACGGTTCGTATGACAATACCTACTCCAATCTTCCTCCAAATGTGATTGTGAAATTGAACGCCTATGGCTGGACCAACAAAGCCTTCACCGTGTTGAAATTCAACGTTACCAACACCGACGCTGCTGCCGTGGATGCTATTATCGGTTTGGATATCATTCCTGAAATTCAAGGTGAGTATGGCTTTGATACCACCACCTACAACAGTACCACCAATGTGACGCGTTTTCATCGCGGCGCTGGTGTTACGATGGGCATGAAATTGCTCTCGGCAGGCCTCACCTCATTGCAATCTTTTGAGTGGTTCGACGATTATACCGCTGATGCCTATTATTGGGGAAAAATGACTGCCGGAGCTTTGATGCCACAGTATATTTCTACCACTTTTGACGGGCCTGTTACTGTTACCGCTCAAGCGCCGATTACTTTAGCCCCCGGCCAATCGGTTGATGTTTATTATGCCTTCTCTTTGGGAGCTGACGAAGCCGCAATGATGACTGCCCTTGCCGAAGCCGAACAAAAATACTTTGATTTGTTCACCTCGTTGACCGACCTCAACGCCGACAAAAACGCCCTTCGCTTGGGAAATAACGTTCCTAATCCTTTTGCAGGAACAACAAAAATCAGTTTTCATTTGCCTACTGATGGGTTAGTAAGCCTAAAAGTGTACAACCAAATGGGCAGCGAAGTAGCCACTCTGGTCAATCGCGATATGCTGAAAGGCAATCACAGCATTGATTTTAACGCTACCGGCCTGGCCAAAGGCGTATATTTTTACACCCTCAATGCCAACGGACAATTGTTGAGCAACCGCATGGTGATCACCGAATAGGTTTTAAAAACCTTTTGGATTAAAAAAAAGACGATCTCCTGAGAGGTCGTCTTTTTTATGTTTTTAAACACCTTGTTTAAATCACGCCCAAAGCTTTGCCCACTTTGGTGAAAGCGGCAATGGCCTTGTTGAGATGCTCCATTTCGTGGGCGGCAGAAATCTGAACCCTGATTCTGGCTTGTCCTTTTGGCACCACCGGAAAATAAAAGCCAATGACATAAATACCTTCCTCAAGCAACTGCGAAGCCATTTCTTGCGAAAGTTTGGCATCGTAAAGCATCACAGCGCAAATAGCTGATTTTGTTGGCTTTATATCGAATCCTGCTGCTGTCATCTTCTCCATGAAATAAGCAGTATTGGTGTGCAATTTGTCTTGCAACTCGGAGGTTTCGCTCATCATATCAAACATTTTGATGCCAGCATTTACCACCACCGGTGGCAATGAGTTAGAGAAAAGGTAGGGCCGCGAACGCTGACGCAGCAGCTCAATAATTTCTTTTCTTCCAGTGGTAAATCCACCAATAGCACCGCCGAAGGCTTTGCCTAAAGTTCCGGTAATCACATCCACCTCGCCACGAATGTTGAACAGTTCAGTTACACCGCGTCCGGTTTCGCCCACCACTCCGGCTGAGTGACATTCATCCACCATCACCAACGCATCGTATTTGTGCGCCAAGGCGTTGATCTTGTCCATGGGTGCCACGTTACCATCCATAGAGAAAACGCCATCAGTGACAATAATTCTGAAACGCTGTTCCTGTGCTGCTTTTAGCTGTTCTTCGAGGTCGGCCATATCGGCATTGGCATATCGGTAACGTTTGGCCTTGCTCAAACGAACCCCGTCAATGATAGAAGCATGGTTGAGCGAATCGGAGATGATGGCATCTTCCTCACCAAAAAGTGGTTCAAAAATTCCGCCATTGGCATCGAAAGCTGCCGCGTAAAGGATGGTGTCTTCGGTTCCAAAAAACTCGGCGATTTTTTGTTCAAGCGTTTTGTGCAAGTCTTGCGTTCCGCAGATGAAACGTACCGAACTCATGCCATAACCATGTGAATCAAGGGCTTCTTTGGCCGCCTGTATCAGTGCCGGATGATCGGAAAGTCCCAAATAATTGTTAGCACAAAAATTGAGCACCTTTTGGCCGCTTTCGAGCGTGATTTCAGCATTCTGTGGACTGACAATGATCCGTTCGTTTTTGTATAATCCGGCTTCGCGGATGGACGAAAGCTCTTGTTGAAGAAATTGTTGCAATTTGCCGTACATATTGATATCGTTAGTGTTGATAATAAATAAATTCAGAAAAACACCTACTCCCAGCCGCTGCCGGAAGCATTTCATTGAATCACCAAAGGTAAAACAGTTCTACCGTTTTTTGTAAAATCAGATGTGAAAAAGCTAACAATAGCACAAATGGTGGTCGCTTACCGCAACATCTGCCGTCAAAAAAAATTCTCATCTTTGCGGCATATTTTAATATTATGGAAATAGCTTCATTGGTTTCGGGCGGCGTTGACAGCTCTGTTACCATTCCTTTACTCCGCGAGCAAGGCTATGAGCCGGTGATTTTTTACATCAAAATTGGGATGGAAGACACGCCGGGTTTTGTAGATTGCCCTTCGGAAGAAGACGTTGAAATCACCTCCTATATCGCGCATAAATACGATTGTCATTTTGTGATTGTTGACCTTCACAAAGAATATTGGGAAAGCGTGGTGGCCTACACCATTGATGCAGTAAAGAAAGGCCTCACACCCAATCCCGATGTGATGTGCAACCGCATGATTAAATTTGGTGCCTTTGAGGAGCGTTTCGGCAACCAGTTTGATAAGATTTCGACAGGACATTACGCGCAAGTGATTGAAAACGAACAAGGATTTTTTCTTGGCACCGCTGCTGATCCTGTTAAAGACCAAACCTATTTTCTATCGCATATCACCTATCCGCAGCTTTCAAAACTGATGTTTCCTGTTGGCGGACTGCTCAAACCTGAGGTGCGTTCATTGGCCGAAAAAATGCGACTACCAAGTGCGCATAGACCTGATAGTCAAGGAATTTGTTTTCTTGGAAAAGTGAACTACAACGACTTTATCCGTCGCTATACAGGCGAAAAAGAAGGCCGGATTGTTGAGTTTGAAACCGGCAAAATATTGGGAAAGCACAAGGGATTTTGGTTTCATACCATCGGTCAACGCAAAGGATTGGGTTTGAGCGGAGGTCCTTGGTTTGTGGTGCAAAAAGACATCAACGAAAACATTGTTTATGTTTCCAACGGATACGATCCTATTGCGCAATACCGCCATGAAATTCCATTGACTGATGTGCAACTGCTGCATCCTTCATTTGTGCTTACTTCCGAAATGGAGGTGCGTTTTAAAATCAGACATCAGCCTGACTTTAACCACGGCACCCTCAAAATTGAAAACGAAAAGGTGGTAATCTATTCTCCTACAGCTATTTCAGGTGTTGCTCCAGGCCAGTTTGGCGTGTTGTATCATCCCACCGAAAACTATTGTTTGGGCAGCGGAGTGATTGATGGCTAAAGGTCATTCATCGGTCTTTGGCAACACCTCCATTTCACATCAAAAAAACAATTGAATGAGCAACAAGGTGCTGAAAAACAATTTACCTTCGCTGCTGCTTTGGTTGATTTGGTTTGGCGCAGATGCCTGAGAAAAGCGTTTTCTTATGAAACTGCCACTATCAAACGACAATCAACAGTTTTATTTTCAATGATTTGATCTTATGAAAAAAAATTCTTTTCTATTGGTGTTGATCTTTGTTGCGATGGCTTCAAACCCCTTATTGTCGCAATCTTACATTACTTCTTATGGCGAACTTCAAGAAAAAATACAACTGCTCGACCAATCTTCTGATGTGTTAAACAACGAAATCATTGGTACAACCACCCAAGGCAGAAATTTGGTGGCCATGAAGTTTTCTAAAACAGCTTTTGGAGCCGATGCAAGCAAAATAAAGGTGTTGATTTTTGCACAACAGCATGGCAATGAGCAAAGCGGGAAAGAAGCCTCCCTACTGCTGGCCGATTGGCTTTTGCAGCCCGAAAACAGCGATCTGCTCACCAAAATGGACGTAGCCATCCTCCCACAAATGAACCCCGATGGCAGCGAAATCAACCATAGACGCAATGCCAATGGTGCCGACCTCAACCGCAACCACCTTATACTCAGCGAGCCTGAAACGCAGGCTTTGCATCGCTTTTTCGATCAATACCTCTTCGAGGTTACCCTCGATGTACATGAATATTCACCCTTTGGCGAGGCTTGGCAGCAATACGGTTACCGCAAAAACACAGCCGTAGCTCTAGGCAATTGCACCAACCCGAATGTAGCTTCTTCGTTGCGTACTTTTTCCGAGCAAGAGACGTTGCCTTTCATCATGAAACGGCTCAACGGCATGGGTTACAGCTCTTTTGTGTATTGTCCGGGCGGGCCGCCACAGCTTGATTATTTCCGTCACAGCACCTTCGACATCAACGATGGGCGACAAAGTTTCGGCATCCAGCAAAGCTTGTCCTTCATTCAAGAAGGGATGAATGGCAGCGATATGTACGCAGAAAACCTCAGTTTTCGCGCACAAAGTCAAATGGAGGGGATGAAATCGTTGCTGCTTTTTGTAGCTCAAAACAAAGAAACCATCCTCAACACGGTAGCAAACGAACGTTCAAAAACACTTCAACCCCAGCCCGGACTTAAAGTGGCGCTTCAAGCGAAGCACATCGGCAACGGCAGTGTTTTGGCGCTTCCGCTTTATTCGTACCGCAGCGGCCACGACACCCTTGTGATGGTTGAGGATTACCGTCCGGTGGTGAAGGCATTTACCGATGTGGAGCAACCTTTGGGGTATCTCATCCCAAAAAATCAGCCTGATTTGCTTCAATGGGCCGAACGCCAAGCCTTGCCTCAAGAAGCATTTGCGGTGCGCAACGACATTGATATCGAACGGTATTTTGTTCATGCAATTGATTCCATTGATTTTGAAGATGAATTGGTTGCAGATGCCATTGTCGAAAGACAAGCCGTTTCCTCCAATTTCAATGCAGATGATTATGTGTTTTATCCTTGCCATCACCTTAAAGGAAAAATGATGGTGATTGCCTTAGAACCCAAGTCAATGCTGGGTTTGGTAACCTATCCCTCATTTGCTTCAATGTTGAAAGCCGAAACTTTTTATCCGGTTCTAAGGGTTGTGGGCACAAAAAAATAACCTTCATAAAACCTTAAATTTCAACCTTTCATGCGTATTGAACAAATTGAATTGCGTCACATCAAAATGGAATTGGTAAGTCCATTTGTAACCAGTATGGGTACTGAGCATGATGAAGAGCACATCATTGTGCGTGTGGATGCCGAAGGTGTAACCGGCTGGGGCGAATCGGTTGCCGAAGGAACTCCATTCTATTCCTACGAAACGGTTCAAACAGCTTGGCACATTCTGAATGATTTTCTTATTCCGGCTGTGTTGGGCAAAGATATCCACAGCATTGACGAAGCTATTACTGCTTACCAAGGCGTTCGCGGCCACAGGATGGCAAAAGCAGGTTTGGAGGCGGCCCTGTGGGACGCCTTCGCAAAAACACAAAAGCAATCCCTTTCGAAGCTCTTGGGCGGTACAAGAGATCGCATTGAAGTGGGTGTGAGCATCGGTATTCAGGAATCCACAGACAAATTGCTCGAAAAAGTTGAAGGGTATCTTCTGGAGGGATACAAGCGCGTTAAAATTAAGATTGCACCCGGCTTTGACCTGCAATTTATTAAAGCCTTGCGCAAAGCCTATCCGCAATTGATGCTTCAAGTGGATGCCAATTCGGCTTATACCCTTGAACAAGCTGATGTTTTTAAAAAAATGGAAGATTATGGATTGTTGCTCATCGAACAACCTTTGGGCTATGATGATATTTTTGAACACTCACTTTTACAAAAACAACTCAAAACAGACCTTTGTTTGGACGAAAGCATCCATTCATTGGCTGATACCCGCGCAGCCCTTGCGCTGGAAAGTTGTCGTATCATCAACATCAAACCAGGAAGAGTGGGTGGTTTTACTGAATCGAAATTAATCCATGATTATTGTGCCGCAAAACATATCCCTGTTTGGCATGGGGGAATGTTGGAATCGGGTATTGGAAGGGCCGGAAATGTTGCTTTGGCCTCACTGCCCAACTTCATCCTTCCGGGCGATATTTCTGCCAGCAATCGCTATTACAAACGTGATATTGTTGAACCCGAATTTGTTGTTGACAAAGATGGAACCATGGAAGTGCCCACCCAAAGCGGAATAGGTGTAACCGTAAACCAAAAGGCACTCGAAGCTGTTACCCTGAGAAAGCTGGTGGTTAAAGCTTGAAGTTTTAACTGTTGGCATTGATAAGGTCAGCAAATTTGATCAGTCGTTTTCAATTTTTCAAATCCCTCAAATCTTCAAATCGTTCAAAGTAACCGTCTTTTGAACCACATAAATGGGACCCTCTTTACGTAAGATACTTTCGTAGAGCCTGATTTCGTTCACTTCCGACTGTTGAAAATGTTGTTGTGGGATTTTCTGCATCACCTGTTGAAAAAACTTTTTATCATTCAATCCTTTGATGCGCCCAAGGGTAAGGTGAGGCACAAAATTTTGTCGGTCGCGTGGAAAACCGATGGCATCGCACCCATCCAAGATGGTGTTGGCAAGGATAAGCATTTGTGGTACAGTTTCCATACTTCCAATCCACAGCACACGGGGGTTGTAGCTGCTACCGAAAATGCCGATTTTATCCAAATTAAACGCGAATTTATTTTGATTATCAGCTGCTTGTTGCATCACCGTTACAATGTCGTTGATGCGCTCATCGGCAGTTTCGCCAATGAATTTTAGGGTAAGATGCAAATTGCCAGGCTGCACCCAGTTGATGCGTTCGTGCTTCAACTTTCGGGCAAGATTTTCAAGTAATTCACTCAGCTCAGGCGCGGCCTGAAAGTGAATAGCGATAAAAAGTCGTTTCATTGTTCAAAAATACACTTTTGCTTGAGGATAATTTTTATAAATGTTGTACACGTCAAGCAATTTTTTTATTTTTGCCGCCTCAAACGGGGAATTAGCTCAGTTGGCTAGAGCGTTTGACTGGCAGTCAAAAGGTCATCGGTTCGATTCCGTTATTCTCCACAAATAAGGTTGTTCGTTTTCGGGCAACCTTTTTTGTTTTATCCTACTCATTTTTCCTACCGAAACACAATGGTATCAATGATCTCTTTTTGTACGGCTTCGTTCAGGCGTTTGATCAGCAATGAGCTGGCAAAACTGAGTTCGTGTCTTATGGCCGGAGAATCGAGGTAAACGTAGAGCGTTTTTTTGTTTACATACAAGTCGGTAGTATGCTGGGCAATCATGCTGCCCACAATGGGTTCCCAAGCGTGAATAAGGCGAATACCGTCAATTTTTTCGCGCAGATTATAGGTTTTTAAAAAATCATTGATGGCGCTGCCTAAGGGCTGCTGGTTGGGGTCGCTCATGGTAGTTCTGCAGTGTTTGTTTGTTGGGCTTGGCCGGCCTCCACCATAAATATGCGATGTTCGATGGTTTTTTCATCAAAAAGCCGGCGAATTCTGTGCTCTTGGGTATCGGTGATAAACACCTGACCGAAGTTGTCGTCGGCCACCAACTGAATGATGCGATCAACGCGACGGTCGTCGAGTTTATCAAAAATGTCGTCAAAAAGGAGGATGGGCTTAAAGCCCAAGGTGTTGCGCGTAATATCGAACTGTGCCAATTTGATGGCTATCACGAAGGATTTTTGTTGTCCTTGTGAACCAAATTTTTTCAAGGGATGGCCTTCGATTTTAAACAAGAGATCATCCTTGTGGATACCCGTAACGGTGTAGCGCAACTGACGGTCGCGTTGACGGTTGGCCATCAAGCTGTCCAACAAAGGCATTTCCGACAAGCTGCTTTCGTATTCAATGCTCACCGTTTCTTGTGATCCAGCGACCAAATGATAATACGACTGGAAAATGGGGATGAAAGTGAGGAGAAAGTTTTTCCTTTTCTCGAACAAAAAATGTCCTGCCTTGCTCAATTGTTCATCCCATACTTGCATCAGATGTTGGTCGAGTTGACCTGTTTCGGCATATTGGCGCAACAAAATATTGCGTTGAAGGAGTACCTTATTGTATTGTAAAAGCTGATCGAGATAGATAGGATCGAACTGCGACAACATCCCATCAATAAATTTTCGCCGCACCTCGCTTCCCTCATTGATCAAGTCACGGTCGTAGGGCGATACCATCACAAGGGGAATCTTACCAATGTGGTCTGCTAACCGATCGTATTCTTTCTTATTGAATTTGAATGACTTTTTGTGCTGTCTTTTCTGAACACAACTGACCTGATCCTGATCGCCATTGCGACGGTATTGGCCATGAACGGCAAAAAAATCATTGCCATGCCTGATGTTTTGCTGATCAATAGGGTTGAAATAACTTTTGCAGAATGAGAGGTAGTATATAGCGTCGAGCAAATTGGTTTTTCCGGCGCCATTGTTTCCGATAAAGCAGTTTATCTTTTCCGAAAAAAGCAAACTTGCCGTGAGATAGTTCTTAAAATCAGTAAGTTTTAGTTGTTCGAGAAACATAAGGCAGGGGGTTCAAAACACAAAGATAGTGCAATGTTGCAAGATGCCCTATCGTTTGAAACTGTCGAGCTGCGTAGAGATGGAAATATAATTGGGTGAGCCCACCACGTGGAAGGTAGAACGTGCATAGTTGATTTGGAAGCGAGAAATTTTAACGCCCACGCCCCAAGCGAAGCCAATCATGGCCAACTTGTCGGGTACTTGCAGCTCTTGCCGTCTTTTGTAGTTGTAACTAGCACGCAATGCCAGTCCTTTACCGATATAAAACTCACCACCCACAATGATGTGACGCATGAATTGGTCGGCCATTTTTTCAACACCCTTGAGGTCTGATTTCACGCCGGTGATGGGGTCAATCCTTCCTTTCAGATCAATAGGATCATCGTAGGTGAGGTCCCATTTTTGCAGATGATCGTAAATCAAAATCAGCCTGAATGGCACGTGCTCAAGGCGTTTCGATAAGCCAACCTGCATTGAAAAAGGCACAGTAGAGGCATCGCTCGGCAGGTAAGATTTGAGCTCGGAACCGATGTTTCGCGCGGTAAGCGAAAAAAGCCATCCACTTTTGCTCAAATAGGTTCCGGCCACATCAACGGCAATGCCAAAAGAATTATAGCTTTCGTATTGTGAGCCAATGAGTTTGGCATTGGCTCCAATGCTGAAATTAGAATCGAGCTCGCGACCCCAGCCCAACGAAAAAACATAGTCGGAAGCACCAAAAGTATTGTCGCGATTGCCAGCCTCATCGGCATAATCAAATTTTCCGTAATTCAAATATTGAAGGTTGGCCACAAAGCTACCGGCTTTCGCAAAAGTTCGTCCGTATTGCAGGCTACTGAAACCCATATCGGCATAATAATCAACATACGACAGGCTCAATTGGTTGTGCATAGTGCTGTTGATCAAGGCCGGATTAAAGGTTGAAAGTTGAATATCGCCATCGTTGATCGGAAGGGTATTGCCCCCAAGAGCAGCCACGCGGGGCGAAAGCGCAATGTTTAAAAAATCGTAAGTTCCTCGGCCTCCTGTTTGAGCGATAGCTAAGGTTGGAACAAAAAGAAGCAGACAAAGGAAAAAAGACAAGCTGTTAAGTATAGATTTTCTCGCGCGCATAGTGTGTTTTGATATCTTTGGTTGAACGAAAAATGTGGCCTATTATTGTAACCGATTGAAAATAACCTGTCCACATTAAGTCAATTGCTGCAATGCCATGATGTGTTTTAGAATAGTATTATTCTGCAATGCTTCTATGTTTGCCGATCAAATTTTTACAAACTTCCTTACCCATTGCTTTCCTCCTTCCAGCTCCATCTTGATAAAATAATTGCCGCTTTTGATGTTGGTAGTGTTAATCTTTCCTTTGAAATCCTCACCTTCTAAATGTAAAATTGGTTTTCCGGTCTGATCTACAATACTGATGTTGATGAGTTTAACATCATTATTTTTTATATTTACGTACAAAACACCTTCAGATGGATTGGGATAGACATCCCAATGATCGAGGTCATTGGCAGCAGGATGTTGAACCCCAACGATCATTTTCCAGTTGTCATAAAGCACTTGAAGCGAATCAATGGGTTCAACGCCATAGGGTGTTTGTTTCACGTTGAGGTGCAGATAAAGCGAATCGGGTCTGTTTTGAGGTTTCGCCAAACGCAAGAACGCTGACAGTGAAGAAACACCTTCGTTGAGACAACGGCTGTCGGCTCCGGGGACATTGGCTCCTTGCAAGGCGGCCATGAGTTTATCGGACAAATTGCCTTCTGTCCTCAAAAAACGGGCCTCGATGGAATCTACAATACCTTGATTTAAAAGGATATTGCCTTGAATGGCATAATTACGTCCAACGATATGGCCTTTCCAATTGGCACTGGTTGCACCGGTATAAGCCGCAGAGCGAGGATGCCCCTCAGGATCAAGGTCAACGATACCATATTGCCGTCGTCCGGGTTGGTTTTGCACATCGTTGGCCACCAACCAATCAATGATTTGTTGAGGTGAATCGCCGGCCAACATTCGGTTTCGGGCATTGGTTTGGTTGGCGGCCAACCAATAGGATTGGGTGTGAATGACCCCACGGCCGGGTAGCACATCGCTGATGATGATGGCTCCTCCTGCAATGGCTGAATTGTCAATACAACTCGCACCGGCACTGCCCATCTCGCCCGTTAAAGTGTCAACGGCTACAATAGAAAAAGTGTCTTGTGCTTTAAGACCGACAGCAAAAATAACGAAGGCAAACAGGATAATTTTTAGTTTCATGGGCATAGTTTTCTGTAATTGATGCAAACAGCCGAATGTGAAATGTTGTTCAGCATGGGCGAAAGTAACAAAAAAGCCATTTATACCAAGGGTTTGTATTCAAAAAAGAACTTGGCGATTATAGGCTAAAGGCGTTTCCTCGCAATGAACCTATATCAACAGGAGCTCGCTCACATCAAAAATTGAATAGACTAATCCCCATTTTTATTTCTAACATTGTATATTTGCTTGACTCATTAACACTATATACGATGAAAAAACAACTTATTATTGGACTTATAGCTCTCTTTGCATTTGTTGCAGCATGTAATAAAACCGATGACGATGACCGTTTTGAGCTGCTGACGGCTTCTGTTTGGGTGTCGGACACTCTTTTTGTTGACGGCCAAGATGCAAGTGGTCCCGGAGAGCTATTAGAAAAATTCAAGGGCGAAGCCAGGTTCAACCGCGATGCCACAGGTTCGTTTGGTGCCTATACAGGTACGTGGCGTTTTGCCGACGACAGATCCCAGCTTATCATCACCACCGATTCACTGCCCGTTCCCCTTGCCGCCATCATTGAGGAGCTCAGTAAAAACGCTCTTCGCATTACCACAGCCTATCCCAGCCTCACCAATCCCGATGAAGACATGCACATCAGGATGACTTTTAACGCGAAATGACAAAGATTTCACATCTTTTTTTAGCGGTCTTTTTCGTTCTATGGGGAGGAAACACATCGGCACAAGGCTGGATTTCGGGGAAAGTGTATGATGCGCAGACCAACGAATCACTGCCGGGGGTGCTCATTTTTATCCATCAAAATCAAGGCGTTACCACTCAAGCCGATGGGAGTTTTCTGTTGCCTTCTTCCTCAAAAAAGAACCAGCTTGTATTCAAGTATTTGGGCTACAAAACCATTCAAAAGAGCGTTGACCTCAGCAAAGGCGACACAGTAAAGCTCAACATTGGTTTGCAAGCCGAGGTGTTTGAAATGGATCAAGTAGTGGTGACTGCAAAACGCATCGAACAGCGTATGGCCGAGCTTTCGGTTTCTATGTCTGTGATTAAGGCTGAAAAAGTTGGACAACAACACATCACCGATGCCGAAGCTTTGCTGGCGAAAAGTCCTGGTGTTGACATCCTCGATGGGCAAGCCTCCATCCGCGGAGGAAGTGGCTTCAGCTACGGTGCCGGAAGTCGTGTGCTGGCTTTGCTCGATGGTTTACCCGTGATAGCGCCTGATGCCGGCAACATCCGTTGGCAGTATTTACCTCTCGACAACATCAGTCAGATCGAAATCATCAAAGGAGCTTCATCGGTAGCTTATGGTTCATCGGCACTCAATGGCGTTATCAACTTCCGCACCGAAGATCCTACCTCTATCCCCCGCACGACGGCCTATCTGCAAGCCGGTTTTTACGACCATCCAAGGAATAAAAACTGGAAATGGTGGAGTAGCCCCATCATGACACAAACGGCCGGGTTTACACACCTGCGTAAAAAAGACGCATCTGATTTTAGTTTTGGTATCAACGGACTGAAGGATGACGGCTATCGGAAATACAACGATGAACAGGTTGCACGAATATTTTTTAAATGGAAGCAATACAATAAGAAGGTAAATGGACTTTACTATGGGCTTTCATTGCATGGAGGGTTCGCCCACAAAACCGATTTTGTATTGTGGGAAAATGCCTCCACAGGAGCTCTTGTGCAAGACAGCTCTACCGTCAGTCCGTTGAATGGAACATTTTTCACCTTCGATCCCTATGTGGTTTATGTTAAAAATGAAGGTTTTCGGCATGAGCTGCGCAGCCGGTTGCAACAGAGTGTAAACAGTTTCGAGAAGAATGATCAAAACAACAGTCGGGCCACTTCACTTTATACCTCTTACCAAATGTGGGTTCGGATGCTTTCCTGGATGGATCTCAATGCCGGTTTTTCGCAATACAACAGCCTCATCCGTTCCAACTTTTATGGCAACCACCAAAGCAATACCAGCGGTGCTTTTGCGCAGTTGGAAACACAAATTGGCAGCAAGCTCAAATTGGTGTCGGGCTTCCGGTTGGAATATAATTCTCTTGACGGTAAAAATGCGGCAACGACGCCTCTTTTCAGAGCTGGACTTAACTATCAGCTGAAAGATTACACCTTTTTGCGGGCTTCCTTCGGACAAGGATACCGCTACCCCTCTATCGCTGAACGCCACGCTGCCACTACCCTTGGCGCTGTGAAAATATTTCCAAACACCTTTATTCAACCTGAGACCGGCTGGAACACCGAAATCGGCCTGAAACAAGGCATACGCTTAGGTTTCTTAACCGGCCAGCTCGATTTTGCGTTGTTTTATATGCAAAACAAAAATATGATTGAGTATCTCTTCGGTATTTACGCCAACCCCGGCATGGAGAGCTTCAGTTTTGGCTTTAGAGCCGCCAACATTGAAGCTGCCCGCATCTATGGATTTGAAACAGAGGGAGTTTTAGCCGGCAAGACCGGGAAGGTTTTTCATCAACTGAATGGTGGTGCCACCTATACCTATCCGGTGGAATACAACCCTTACACCGGAAAAAACACTGCGCAATACTTGAAATACCGCCATAAATATTCTGTCAAAGCCAACTGGGACGCTACCTATTTGAAGGCTACGTTGGGATTGGGCATCGTTTGGCAATCGAAGATGTTACGCATTGATGATGTGTTTTTGAACCAGCTCACCCGCGAAGATTTGCTACCCGGATTTTATGACTATTGGCAGAATGGCAACCGCGCGCATTGGATTGCTGATGTACGCTTAGGCTATAAAATTACGCAACAGATTGACCTTTCATTGGTCATTAAAAATTTCACCAACACCGAATATATAGGTCGTCCGGGTGATGTTCAGCAACAACGTAGCTTTAGTTTGCGGGTGGCGGGGTCTTTTTGAGTGAACAGTGTTTTGAAAGTGACAAGTGACGAGAGACAAGTGACAAGAGGCTTACGCAAGAACAGTGCATTAATCATTAACTCTCAATCCTCAAACTCCGAACATCAAACACCGAACAAAGAAAACCATCTTCGGGGCATAAAAAAAGCACCTATTTAAAAGGTGCTTTTTTCTTTATCTATTTCAAATTTTATTGCAGTGTAAAGCGAACGGGAAGGTTAAATGAAACTCTCACGGCTTTTCCGCGCTGACGGCCCGGCGTCCATTTAGGCATGGATTCAACCACGCGAATGGCTTCTTCGTCGCAGCCTCCACCGATACCACGGAGCACTTTCACGTTAGAAACTGATCCATTGGGTTCCACTACGAAGTTCACGAACACCCTGCCTTGAATGCCGCTTTCACGTGCCATGGGTGGATATTTCATGTTTTTCGCAATGAAGACCATCATGGCTTCAGCTCCACCCGGAAACTCGGGCATGGATTCAACCACGGTGAAGATTTCTGTTTCAACAACCTCTTCTTCTTCTTCTCGGGCTGGTGGAACATAAACCTCGATAGCCACTTTTTGGTTGACTTCAACATCAATTTTTACGTCTTCCACTTCCACGTTATCCTCCACAATCTGGAGTACTGTAACCTGCTGTGGCGGAGGTGGCGGTGGAGGTTTCACGTTTTGTTCGGTGATGGGGATGATTTCCTCGGTAATGTCTTCGGCCACACGTTGAACGATGTTGATCGTTCGCTTATCGTAGCTTTTGTATTCAAAAGCAAAGAATACGACGGCTAAAGCCAAAACGAGTCCTATCTGAATGAAAATAACTCTTTTATTTTCAAGGTCTGCTTTGGGTGATTTTTTAACTTCCATAGTTTTATCTGACTAAAGGGTTTTTGCTACTCAAAATAGCGGGGCTAAATTAATAATTATTCAGCGTAAGCGTTTTTGTTTTTACGTTTTTTTCGTGTTAATAGCACAAAAAACAGAAATCCGAGAAATGTTCCCGCCATATTTGCCAAAAAATCATAGATACTTCCATATCTTCCAACAAAAACATAGGCCTGCATAAGCTCGGTAAATCCGCCATAGGCAATACCACTTAAAAGAACGATTGCAGTAAAATAACGTTTGTGAGCAGTGAAATATTGTTTTCGGTTGCTCCACAGCATCAAAAAGGACAGGGTTCCAAACATAAAAAAATGCACCACCTTATCGGGCGAGAGCCAATCCCAGAAACTTACAACTTCCGGAAAATAATTTCCCGGCAAGCCTGTAAGTAGGAGAATGGTTAAGGCCCAACCAATTGGTAACCAATTTTTAAGGATTGCATTTTTCACTTAAAAATGGTTATCCTTCAAGGAGGGCTGTGTAGGCAGCGGCATCCAGTAGGTTTTCGATTTCTGAAATGTTTTTGATGGTAATTTTGATAATCCAACCTTCGCCATAGGGGTCTTTGTTGATGATTTCAGGTGTGTCGGCGAGGTCTTCGTTGAATTCAACAACGGTTCCTTCGATAGGCATAAAAAGGTCGGAAACTGTTTTTACGGCTTCAATCGTACCGAATGTTTCACCTTCTTCAAGGTTTTCGTCCAAAGTTTCAACTTCAACAAAAACGATATCACCCAATTCTTTTTGAGCAAATTCGGTAATCCCGATGGTGGCTTCGTTGCCATTCACGCGAATCCATTCGTGGTCTTTTGTGTACTTGAGGTCAGATGGAATGTTCATTATATTCTTTTTTAGATTTAGGCATCAAATTTAGACATTTTCCTACAATGGCAGCGGGAGTTGCTGTAATTTAAAACCAATCCAAATGAGCAGGAGGAGATTTACGGATTTGGGTTTAGGGATTACTGATTGAAGTCAATGCACTTTGCACTACCTTTTTGATGTTTGTTTTATGTGTTCGTAGTTTTTTGTGTGGTATTCAATCGTAAATAACTCAATGGTAAACAATTATCAAACCATGAACGATTCTTACCTTGTGCTTATTAAAGTTAACAATATCCCATTAACCTTTCACGACAGCTGCTAAACCTCAAATCCATTTTTAGTCAAAAGTTTGAGCCTTTATTTGTTGGCTGATCAAAAGATAAAGACTACTTTTGCAGCGTCTTATGATACAAAATCACAAGTTATTATGGCTGAGCCTCTTGTAAGTATTTTTTCGGGAAGAGCTTCTGAATATTTGGCACAAAAAATTTCAAAAAGCTTTGGTATGCCACTTGGTAAGACCACTTTCATTGACTTCTCTGACGGTGAGTTTCAGCCTTCATTTGAAGAAAATGTCAGAGGTCGTGACGTGTTTATTATTCAGTCAACATTTGCTCCCACCGATAACCTTTTCGAGTTGTTGTTGATGACAGATGCAGCACGTCGGGCATCGGCCAGAAAAATCACCGCGGTAATTCCTTATTTTGGTTTCGCCCGTCAAGACCGCAAAGACAAGTCGCGGGTGGCCATTGCCGCCAAACTTATTGCCAATTTACTGACCACAGCCGGCATTACCCGCATCATCACCATTGACCTTCATGCCGATCAAATTCAAGGTTTTTTTGATGTGCCGGTAGATCATTTGTATGCCTCCAATATTTTTGTGCCTTACATTCATAGTTTACAATTGCCTCGTCTCACAATGGCTTCTCCCGACACAGGAGGAACGCGCCGGGCTGCATCATATGCCAAAATGCTCAACACCGGTTTTGTTATCTGTTACAAGCAAAGAGCCAAACCCAATGTGGTTGAAGATATGGCGCTTATTGGCGATGTAACTGACAGGCACGTTATTTTAATGGACGACATTATAGATACGGCAGGCTCGATCACCAAGGCAGGCGAACTCATTATGGAAAACGGTGCCGCAAGCGTTCGTGCCTTCTGCACACATCCCGTTTTTTCGGGCAAAGCTTACGAACGTATCGAATCGTCACCTTTTACCGAAGTGGTTGTGACTGATACCATTCCATTGAAACAAGAATCAAATAAAATAAAAGTATTGACAACAGCCGACTTGTTTGCCGAAGTAATTCGCCGTGTGGAGAATTACGAATCCATCAGTTCGTTGTTTCAACTTCCAAGTATCAAATAATTATTAAATCATCTAAAAAATGAAAACAGTATCATTGAGCGGTTCTCTTCGCGAGAACGTAGGGAAAAAAGATGCTAAAACACTGCGCTATGCAGGCAAAGTGCCTTGCGTGTTGTACGGTGGAGAAGAGCAGGTTCATTTCCAAATGGATCAAACCAACTTTAAAACCATCCTTTTTACCCCTGAAACATTTGTCTTAGACATCAAAATTGGTAAAAAAACCTACAAGGCGCTGCTGAAAGATGTTCAGTATCACCCAGTTGGTGACCATGTACTCCATGCCGATTTTTATGAAGTAAATCTTGAAAAACCCGTAGTAGTTTCGTTGCCCGTGAAGGTAAAAGGTACCTCACCCGGTGTAATCCGTGGGGGAAAATTAAAAGTGAAATTAACCCGTTTAAACGTTAAAGGTCTGATTTCCGATTTGCCTGACTTTATTGAAATCAATATTTCAAAACTGAACGTGGGTCAAAACACAAAAGTTAAAAACCTTCAATTCGACAACCTGACCTTCCTCGATAACAGCAATGCTGTTGTGGTTGAGGTGATGGCCGCTCGCGGTATCGTTTTAACTGAAGAGGAAGACGAAGCTTAAACTATTTTTAAGCAAAAAAAGGCATAAAAACATGTTTTTATGCCTTTTTTTATGTCATTTTCTTTTGATTGAAAACAATTTGATAACCTTTGCACATGAAATACCTCATTGCATGCCTCGGAAACGTAGGTATAGAATACGATGACACGCGCCACAATATTGGGTTCATGGTTGCCGACAAGCTTTGTGCCGACCTCGGAGGAAGTTTTACCACAGGCCGCCTTGCCCAAACCGCTTTGTTAAAGCATAAAAGCCGCCAACTGCTCGTTATAAAACCTACCACTTATATGAATCTGAGTGGCAGAGCTGTTCAGTTTTGGATGCGCAACGAACAGATTCCACTCGAAAATATAGTGGTTGTGGTTGACGATATTGCACTGCCGGTAGCCACGCTAAGGATGAAAAAAAAAGGTGGCGATGCTGGTCATAATGGACTAAGCCACATTATTGAAACGCTCGGTACCAATGAGTTTGCTCGCTTACGATTTGGTATTGGTGATGATTTTCCGCGTGGGCGACAAGTGGAGTATGTGCTGGGCAAATGGAGCCGACAAGAAAAAGAACTCATTCTGCCAAAATTGGATGATGCCGTTGAAATTGTAAAAAGCTTTACTACAATTGGCATTGAACGCACTATGACAGCATTTAACAACAAATAAAAAAGGCCGCCTTTGGTTTAAAAAGCGGCCTTGAAAAATCATTGTTAACTATGTATAATTGGGTCTTATTTTCGATCCAATAATTGAAGCCAGTTGTGCTATGGCAACCCTTTCTTGCTTCATGGTGTCGCGTTCGCGTAAAGTAACAGTTTCATCTTCAAGCGTTTGATGATCAACAGTAATACAGAATGGTGTACCAATAGCATCGTGCCTGCGGTAACGTTTCCCTATGGCATCTTTTTCTTCATAATGGCACATGAAATCATGTTTGAGCATGTCCATAATTTCGCGGCCTTTTTCGGGTAATCCATCTTTTTTCATAAGGGGTAAAACCGCTGCTTTGACAGGGGCAAGAACAGCCGGAAATTTCAGCACCACCCGCTCGCTGCCATCATCGAGTTGCTCTTCGGTATAGGCGTTGCTGAGAATAGCCAAAAACATACGGTCGAGGCCGATGGATGTTTCCACTACATACGGCACGTAACTTTCGTTGGTTTCGGGGTCGAAGTACTGTAATTTTTTTCCGGAATACTTCTGGTGTGCATTCAAGTCGAAATCGGTGCGCGAATGAATCCCTTCCAATTCTTTAAACCCAAAAGGAAACTCAAATTCGATGTCTGCAGCCGCGTTGGCATAATGGGCAAGCTTTTCATGGTTGTGAAAGCGGTATTTTTCAGCCGGAACGCCCAATGATAAGTGCCATTTGAGACGGGTTGCCTTCCAGTATTCGTACCACTTCAGCTCTTCGCCCGGGCGCACAAAAAACTGCATTTCCATTTGTTCAAATTCCCGCATACGGAAGATAAACTGTCGGGCAACAATTTCATTGCGAAAAGCCTTACCTGTCTGTGCAATACCAAATGGGATTTTCATACGTCCGGTTTTTTGCACGTTGAGGTAGTTCACAAAAATACCTTGTGCCGTTTCGGGGCGTAAGAAAATTTCGCTTGCGCCATCAGCAGTGCTGCCCATTTGCGTTGAAAACATCAGATTGAACTGCCGCACATCCGTCCAGTTGCGCGAACCGGATACGGGACAAACAACTCCTATATCTTCGATCAGCTGTTTGAAAGCCACGAAATCATTGGCTTGCATTGCGCCATAAAGTCGTTTTTTGGTATCGTTGATTTGGTTGGTATATTCCACAACACGTGGATTGGTGCTTACGAATTGTTGTTCGTCAAAAGTTTCGCCAAAACGCTTGCGGGCTTTGTCCACTTCTTTACTGACTTTTTCCTCCAACTTGGCAAGAAAATCTTCAACCAACACATCGGCACGATAGCGCTTTTTTGAGTCTTTGTTGTCAATCAAAGGATCGCTAAAGGCATCCACGTGGCCTGAGGCTTTCCAGGTGGTAGGGTGCATAAAGATGGCGGCATCGAGCCCGACGATATTGTCGTGCAACTGCACCATTGATTTCCACCAATACGACCTGATGTTGTTTTTAAGTTCAACGCCATTTTGTCCGTAATCATACACCGCACCAAGGCCGTCGTAGATTTCACTCGACTGAAAAACAAACCCATACTCTTTGGCATGGGATGTTATTTTTTTAAAAAAATCTTCCTGATTCATCATGCTGCAAAATTATAAAAATGATTTGTAATGTGGTTATTTTTTGAAAGGCCTGACTATTGTTCGGTAATCGAGTAATAGAAATGAAATCGGGAGCAAAACCACTGATTGTAAAGTCAAAAAAAAACCGGCTTTTGGCCGGTTTTGGATGCTCTTTTTCTTTTACAGGATCAGCATGGCATCACCGTAAGTGAAGAATCGGTATTTTTCATTCACAGCTTCTTTATAGGCCTTCATCAGAAAGTCGTAGTCGGCAAAGGCGGCTGCTTGCATCATCATGGGTGATTTTGGCAGGTGAAAATTGGTCACCATGGCATCGGCCATGCCAAAATCGTAAGGAGGGAAGATAAATCTGTTGGTCCATCCTTTATAAGGCTTGATGCGACCGGCAATGGTAACTGCCGTTTCGATGGCTTTCATGGTGGTGGTTCCAACGGCTACGATGCTGTTTCCACGGGCTTTGGCTTCGTTGATGGCCACTGAATTTTCTTCGTCAATGTACATTTCTTCCGAATCCATTTTGTGTTTGGTAAGGTCTTCCACCTCAATGGTGCGGAAGTTACCCATTCCTGTGTGCAAGGTAACCTCGGCAAAAGAAACGCCAATCAGCTCAAGTCTTTTCATCAGTTCGCGGCTGAAGTGCAACCCCGCAGTGGGAGCAGCAATAGCACCTTCATGCTTAGCAAAAATGGTTTGGTATCTTTCGGTGTCTTCAGGCTCCACTTCGCGTTCGTGAATTTTTGGAAGAGGTGTTTTACCCAACGCATAGATGGTTTTTTTGAACTCTTCGTATGGCCCGTCGAACAAAAAACGTAAGGTACGTCCACGTGAGGTGGTGTTGTCAATTACTTCGGCTACAAGGGATTCATCTTCGCCGAAATACAATTTGTTTCCAATACGAATTTTACGGGCTGGATCAACCAAAACATCCCACAAGCGGCTTTCGCGGTTGAGTTCTCGAAGGAGAAAAACCTCAATTTTAGCTCCGGTTTTTTCCTTTTCGCCATACAAACGGGCGGGAAAAACCTTGGTGTTGTTCAGAACAAAAACATCGCCATCTCTGAAATACTCTAAGATGTCTTTAAAGATGCGGTGTTCAATGGTTTGATCTTTGCGATTCAAAACCATGAGACGCGATTCATCTCTGTTTTTTGGGGGGTGACTTGCAATAAGATTTGGGGGCAGGGTAAACCTGAATTGTGAAAGCTTCATTTACTTACTCTTTTATTTTACCAACTTGATTTATAAAAAATCCACTTAACTTTTGAGTCTGTTTTGAGGAGTGAGGAGTGCAAAGGTAAGGTAGGAACAAGCCCTTGTCAAGAGCCTTTGCATAAAACTTCGCAATACCAACGTATTATGATTTTTCGGTGCTCAGATTTGAAAGGGTATTTGACTCCCCAATTTCTTTATGAGGAGCCGTTGCCTCAGCCAATACTTCGCGCAAATGCTCTAAAGAATAGGCTTGTTCAACATTAAAACTACCGATATGGGTGCGTCTGAGGCGTGTAAGTGTGGCTCCATTTTGGAGTGATTTTCCAAAATCGTGTGCTAAGCTTCGTATGTATGTGCCTTTGCTACAATTAATTACAAAATCAACATCGGGAATATTGATATGGGTGAGTTCAAACTTGGAAACCTGTACTGTTCGGGGGCTTATTGCCACTTCTTGATTTTTTCGGGCATAGTTGAAGGCGCGTTTGCCATCAATTTTTATGGCAGAAAAAACAGGAGGCAGCTGCTGGATCGTTCCGATGTAGGATTTACAGTTGTTGATTAGCATCTCTCGCGTAAGATGTGCTGTTGGAAAAGTAGCATCAGCTTCTGTTTCGAGATCGTAAGAAGGCGTTGACATCCCTAACCTAAAGGTTCCGGTATAGGTTTTATCCTGATCTTGAAACTGTTGAATCTGTTTGGTCATCTTGCCTGTGCAAACAATAAGCAGTCCGGTTGCCAAAGGATCGAGGGTTCCGGCATGGCCTACTTTTAATTTTTGAATGTTCAAATGGCGGCGAATCAATACGCGCAGGTGGTTCACCACATCAAAAGAGGTCCAGCCAATCGGCTTGTCAATGAGCAAAATTTCGCCCGTTTCAAAATCAAACTGCATTAAACAACACTTAATTCATATCCCAAGGCCACCATGATAAGAATTACAAGGCCGACCACAATGCGATAATATCCGAAATATTTGAACCCATAGCGGGTGAGGATGCTGATAAAAGTTTTGATGGCCACCAAAGCCACCACAAAGGCTACTGCGTTACCAATGAGCAAAATACTGATGTGTTGGCTTTCGATGGTTTGGTAGTTTTGGAGCAATTTATAGCTTGCAGCAGCAAACATAGTGGGCACGGCCAGGAAAAACGAAAATTCGGCAGCTGTTTTTCTGCTGAGTTTTTGCGTCATTCCACCAATAATGGAAGCCGCCGAACGCGAAACACCGGGAACCATGGCGATACACTGGTACAATCCAATTTTGAAGGCTGAGGGATAGCTTATCTTTTGATCGTGAGCGGGATTTTTAAACCATTTGTCAACAAAAACAAGCACAATGCCGCCCAGCACAAGCATAATGGCCACAACCACAACGTTTTCTAATAAACTATCAATAAAATCGCTGGCAAGCAGTCCGATGATGGCCGCCGGTATGAAGGCTACAAACAGTTTGTAGTAGAAGTCGAGACTCTGAAAAAAACGTTTCCAATAAAGAATTACAACCGCTAAAATGGCACCAAACTGAATGTTAACCGTAAATGCCTTTACAAATTCGGTAATTTCCATTCCCAACAATTCTTGGGTGATGATCATATGTCCGGTGGAAGAAACCGGAAGAAACTCCGTTATACCTTCGACAATGGCAATAATAACGGCTTCTAAAATACTCATAATCAGTTTTTAGGCTTTTTCATGATCGCGTAGATCTCGATGACATAGCCGGTTAAAACCAACAGAGGAGCAAGCGTCCAGCGTTGAAAGCTAAAAATTTGTTTGCTAAAAACATCGGGATCATCCGATCCGCCGCCGGCCATAAGTAGAAAGCCTACAACAATAAAAGCCAATCCAATGAGTACCCATTTGTAATTTTCGCGGTCGAAAGCGAACAAACGCTCATCAGTAGGTTCGGTAATGGGTGATTTTGTGTCTTTTGTAGCCATTTCGGTGATTTTGTGCAAAAATAGTTGTTTTTATTGTTGCCTTGCCGCTTTAAGATATTTTATACCTTTCGGCGAAGCCACCAACGATATAATTCTGAAGTGTTTATTTTAAAATATCTTCTGCTTTGATGCTGATTTTTCTCTTATCAGTGAAGTCGAACAAGGTGAGGCGGCGGATGTCGAAGTAGGAGCTCCAATAGGTTTTCAATGCGCTGTAATAACCCATACGGGCATTGTCGTTGTCAATTTGGGCATTGTTCAATTCTAAAATGTCATTTACCTTTCCGATCATATATCTTTTTTGGGTGACGTCGAACCGTTTTTGGGCCACCGTGTCGGCTTTGGCTGCAATAGCGAGTTGGTTTTTTTGCATGTTAAATTGCATCACTTTCAAAAAGATATTTTGTTCAAAATCAAGCCGTTCTTGCTCAACCGAAGTGCGCACCAGTTCCAGATTAGATTCTGCCATTTTAATGCGTCCTTTGGCCTGGCCCCAATCTAAAATGGGAATGGTGATACCTACCGAAACACGTTCTTCGTCTAAAGGTTTGTTGAATGCCTGATTGAACTCAATGGCTGTTTGGGTTAAACCGTAGCTGGCGTTGATTTCGGCATCGAAACGGCCTTGCATCCGCGCCCTGTTCAAATCGCTCTCGGCTTGGAGCACCTGCCGGTCGAAATTCAACCCCATTGATGTGTTGCTGCGGGCCTCGATCAGTGCTTCTTCTACATCAACGGTATAAAAATTACTTTGTGCAGGTGGGATCAACTCAATGTTTTCAACGGTTTTAAGGCGGAGGTACGACTTAAAAGTAAACATCATATTGCGGTAGTTGAGGTCGGCGGTTTCTACTGATGCCCGCGAACGTAGCAAGTTGAGTTCGAGCTGCAACAATTCGTTTTCGGCTATCTTTCCCAGCACAAAACGGCCTCGGGCAATGTTGTATAAGGTGTCGTAATTGGCCATGTTTTTTAATGCAATATCTTTTTCAACTTGGGCCATGAGCAGGTTAAAAAAGTGGTTGATGGCTGTGGAAGCCACCGTTTCGTTGGTTTCTAAATATTGGCGTTTGGCTTCCTCGTAGCGCATAGGCTCGATGCGCTTGTCCCACTTGTAGGCGTTAAAGCCAAAAAGTGGTTGCCTGAAACCGATGGTGATAGGATTGGAAAGAAACTGTCGGGTGGAGGTGTCGGTGTAAAAGTTGTCGAGCCGTTGGAGGCCGCTTTGCAAAAACACTTCGCCACCGGTGAAACCCACTTTTTGGGTCAACGACACATTGGCGGCATAGCGTGCAAGTGTGCGTTCGCGGTAAATTTCGGTTCCGTCCGACTGGGTAATGGCATCAATGGTACGGTTAAAATTGGGGAGCGTGGCATCGAGGCTGATGTTGGGGAGGTAGCCCGCCTTGAAGCTGCGGTATTCCCAGTAGCTGCGTTTGAAGCGGTGACTGGCAATCATGGCATCGGGCGAATGTTCCTGAGCTATTTTTATGGTTTCGCTGAGCGACAAATAAGTGGGCTTTTGGCTTTGTGCTGCTCCCTTTTGTGGAAATCCAAGGTTGAAAAATATGAAAAGAGTTGCAGAGAAAACAACCAAACTTACCAATGGATTCATACTTTTTTTCATGTTTGTTTCTTTCAGAATAATTTTCAAAAATACAACAGTTCTTGTTGGCTTTTATTGTTTGAAAAAAGGTTAAATGCGCGCACCAACCTCAAAGCGCGTTGACGTAGAATAACAAGACCGATTATTTACTCGAAATTTTTGTGATCTCAGCAGGACGCACATTAATCTTGGTTGTTGGCGATAAAGGCCTCAACGATAGGTCGCGCTGCATTTTCGTTTTCTGTCAACACAAATAAATCTACCACATCGGGAGTTCCACCAAAGCCGGCCAAAGCTCCTGCGTAAAAATCATCTCTAATCATGGAGCCGATGCCTGCGCTTTCAAGCTCATCCTGAAGGATATGAACCAGCACGTCGCGTCCGGTGTAAATTTTGACAAGGTCGTTTTCAGGTGTCATGGTACTTTGGGGTTTTTGAGGGTTTCAAGGGAGCTGTTTGCTTATCTCTTCAAGACAAAGGTAAGAAGCTTAGCGATATTGAACTTCAAAAAGATGAAAAAATAAAGTGCCAATGGTTCACCTACTAAAATGGGCAGTTCGCTTTTAAACGATTGCCTTTGAAAAAAATACGCTCTATAAATGCCAAATAAGTTTTAATTTTTGTGCCATTGATTGCGGGTCATCACATAAATTTCTGATAAAACTGCCACCAGCGATCGGGGATTTCGTCTTGAAGTGCCAGCTCATAATCCTCTTTGGTGCATGGCACATACTGGTGTTTCTCATATTTTTCTCTGCCCGGGCCACCGCCCATGCTGAGGTCAATCCACCAGCGATCGGTAAGTTTACTTCGTAAGAAAATCACATCTTCGCTATGTCCTTCAATACGAACGGTATAGCGAGCAAAATCGGTATTGTTTTTTTCAGGAATATCGCCCATCCGGTTTGCAACACCATCAACGAAATACCAAATCATTTGGGCAATCAGTTCGGCAGTAAGACCTTGACGGTCGAGCACGGGGTTGAACTCAAAAAAACCAACAGCCGAAAGCTTGTCGCTAAGTCCGGCATATCGCAGCAAACGGCAGGCTTCCTCTCCGGTGAAGCCGTTGGCTCCAGCATTTGCATTTCCGGGCGCATCGGCAGCCCTGACGGCCGAAATATCGAAGGTCAGGAGGTCGGCATTGCGCATCACAGGCTCAGATTGTTCCATTTGTGCCCTTACCGTACCGAGGCGATACACATCGAAATAGAGATTTTTCATCAGGTCAACGGCCATTGAATCAACATAATAGGTTTGATAGCCGAGATTGGTATAATTAAAAAGATAGTTGGGTTTGTGCAGAATGATTTTGCTCAAGTAGGATTGGGCATTAAATTCTTCCTCTTCCTGTCCAAGGTCTAAAATGGCATCAACAGCAACAATATTGACCAACTGACGGAGGTTTTCGTAGGCCTGATACATGGCATAAGTAAGGTCTTGACTTCCACCGATGACCACCGGAATAATGTTTTGTTGCAACAAGGCCGCCATTACTTGATTGAGGGCAAAATAGGTGTCGTCCACGCTGTGGCCTGCCCTTATATTGCCCAGATCGGCCACTTCGAGTGCGGGCCAATGATGAAAAAGGTTGTAAAAAGGCGCTCGCACGTGGTTGGGAGCCAGACTACAGCCTTCATTTTCAACAGCACAACGCTCTTCGTTTACGCCCAAAATGGCCACTTTCACCTTTTCGAGATCGGGAAAATGTGCCTTGTTGGCATACACCTGCATTTTTTCGCCCATGCGCTGCTGACCCGGTCGCACCCTGGCCGCATGAATGAGGTTGAGGTCAAGCGGATCGAGAAACATTTTAATTTCCATGCTGTGTTGTTTTTTGATTCAGGTGATGAAAAAAGTCGTGAAAACTGCTGAACATTGTTAGCTTTTTCTTTTTACAAAGCGTTTTTTTGGGGTGTTATCAGGGTTTTCGACGATCTTTAAACAGTCTTCGAGTGTGAGCGTGGTGGCATCAGTATCCTTAGGGATTTTAAAATTTTTCTTTTTGTAGGTGATGTATGGGCCATAGCGGCCATTCAAGACTTTCAAATCGGGTTCTTTTTCAAACTCTTGGATCAAGCTTTGGGCAACTTTTTCGCGCTTTGTGGTAATCAGTTCGATGGCACGCTCGAGGCTGATGTCGGCGGGGTCATCGGTTTTTTGAAGACTGTAAAAGGCACTGTTGTGTTTCACATACGGGCCAAAGCGACCAATAGCAACAGTCACGTCTTTTTCTTCATAAGTACCCACCAGTCTAGGGTAGTCGAACAGTTTAAGGGCTTCTTCGAGGGTAATGTCTTCCATCCCTTGGTCTTTGCGCAGACCTGCAAAGCGGGGTTTGTCTTCCGATTCGGTATCGCCGATTTGTATCATCGGGCCAAAACGCCCCACCTTCACAAACACATTTTTTCCACTGGCCGGATCAATTCCTAATTTTTTTTCGCCTGAAAACTTTCCGGCATTTTCGGTAGTATCCTTTATTTGTTGGTGAAAAGAGGTGTAAAAATCTTTGATCATTTGGTTCCAAACCGTTCGCCCTTCGGCAATTTCATCGAATTCTTTTTCAACGTTTGCGGTGAAGTTGTAATCAATAATATTCTCGAAATGCTGAACAAGAAATTTATTCACCAGCGTACCTATGTCGGTTGGAAAAAGTTTCGCCTTTTCTTGGCCGGTATTTTCGGTCTCTTTTTTTTCCTTGATTTGGTCGTTGACCATTTTAATGATTTGGTAGTTCCTTTTTACTCCCGGACGGTCTTCCTTGACCACATATTCTCTTTTCTGAATGGTTGAGATGGTAGGTGCGAAGGTAGAGGGGCGGCCAATGCCCAGTTCTTCCATTTTTTTTACCAAGCTGGCCTCAGTATATCGGGCGGCATGACGTGCAAAACGCTCAGTAGCTAACATTTCGGTCATTTGCAGTGGCAATCCTTTGGTTAAAGGAGGCAATAAACCTTTGGTGGCTTCTCCGTTTTCATCGTCGGTGTCTTCGAGATATACTTTTAGAAAACCGTCAAAGAGGATGACTTCGCCTTGGGCGACAAAAAGATGGTTGTTGGTCGAAATTTTGATGTCTATTACGGTTCGTTCCAACTCAGCATCAGCCATTTGCGATGCAATGGTCCGTTTCCATATGAGGTCGTAAAGTCTTTTTTCTTCTGCTGTTCCTGAAACGGTAGGTTGATCGAGATAGGCCGGACGAATGGCTTCGTGAGCTTCTTGTGCTCCTTTGGTTTTGGTGGCGTAGCGGCGTGTTTTTACAAATTTGGCACCATAACGTTCGGTAATTTCTTTTTTAGCCATCGTGAGCGCCAAATCGGAAAGGTTCACCGAATCGGTACGCATATAGGTGATTTTTCCTGATTCATAAAGATGCTGGGCTACACGCATGGTATTGGCCACCGAAAAACCGAGCTTCCGGCTTGCTTCCTGCTGTAGGGTGGAAGTTGTAAAAGGAGGTGCGGGTGTTTTTTTAGCTGGTTTTTTTTCGACCTTTTCCACCTGATAGCTGGCGCCGATGCACGATTTCACGAAAGCCAGAGCCTTTTCATGGGTATCAAAACGCTCAGGCAGTTCGGCTTCGATCAAATGCTGTTGATCGTTGATGAGGGCATTAAATTGAACCGTGACACGGTAGGCCGATGAGCTTTGGAAATTGCGTATTTCTTCTTCTCTTTCGACGATCAGCCGAACGGCTACCGACTGAACTCTACCAGCCGAAAGCGCGGGTTTTACTTTTTTCCACAACAGGGGCGAAAGTTCGTAGCCTACCAAGCGGTCGAGCACACGGCGGGCTTGCTGGGCAGCTACCAAATGGGTGTCAATCTGGCGTGGGTTTTCAATGGCTTTGGTGATAGCTTGTTTGGTAATCTCATGGAAAACAATACGTTTTGTTTTCTCTTCTTTCAAGTCGAGGGCCTTGAACAAGTGCCAAGAAATGGCTTCTCCTTCACGGTCTTCATCCGATGCCAACCAAACCATTTCGGCTGCTTTTGCTGCTTTTTTTAATTCGGCAACAAGTTTTTTCTTGTCAGGAGAAATTTCATATTGCGGCTCAAAACCGTTTTCTACATCAACACCAATTTGGGTTTTACTTAGGTCCATCACATGCCCATAGCTTGATTTGACAAGGAAATCCTTGCCCAGAAAACCTTCGATGGTTTTGGCTTTGGCGGGTGATTCAACAATAACAAGGTTTTTCGACATCAGGGGTATCTTTAGCTAATTGGAAATTATTTTTCAAGAAAAAAACCCTGCAAAAGTAGTACTTTAAATATACCAAGCGAACTTTTCCGTTTGTTTCTCGGTGCCGTTTGCCATTGTAAAAACAGTTGAAAACATCAATTAGAGCTGTTTTTTCTTAAAATAAATAGTTCAATCCGATATAGATTCCTCCGCCGCCATCTCGCTTATCGAAGGGGCGACCATAGTCAAAAGCAACGATAAAATTCTCGTTTAAAACTACGCGCAAACCCATGCCAAAAGTGGTATGTAGCCCCTCTTCGCCATCGAGAAAATAATTGCTTTGAATCACCGAAAGTGGAATGTTGGCCTTATTAAGTTCAACTTTTTGAAGCACCTGACCGGCATCTACAAAGGCATTCAAGCCCAAGTACACATTTTGCTTCCACACTTCACCTTTTAGAAATTTCCAACGAAATTCGGCATTTCCAAAAGCAAAGCCATCGCCCACAACCCTATTGCGCATCACGCCTCGCAAAGTTTTTGAACCGCCCAGGCCATCGGTGTTAGAGGAGTTACTGAAAGAGTTGATCATATAGGGCTGCATATAAAAAGGTACGTTTCCGCCAATGGTGCCTTGGTAATTGAGGCGGTAAACAAACGAGAGCACGTCATTCACCAAAGTGAAATATTGACGGTGTGTGGCCGAAATTTTTGCAAAGCCATAATCGCCGTTGCCCAGAAAACCGGGTGCAGCAAACACCACCACTTCGCTCCAAATACCTTTCATAGGATTGGGTTCAAAATCGCGGGAGTCGTAAACCAAGCCTAATTTCAAGTAGTTGGACCAACCGCCGTTTTTCTCGTTTTCGTCAATCAGACCCCATTCCACATACTTGTCGTACAAGCCCGGAACATCGGGTAGCTTATCGGCCTCGTCTTTGCCTTTATTCAACGATTCGATATCAACAGGGGCTATTTCGTTATGCAAAATGCCAAAGCCTGCCACCCAGCGCAGGTTGGCAAGGTTGAGCTTGCCTTGAAAATCGGTCATCAGCCTGAACATTTTTCGTTCGTGGCGGTAAAACATCCGCGACACATAATCTAGGCTTTGGTCGTCAGACCAGGCTTCATTAAAAACACTTTCATAACCGTTGAAGCCATAAAAATCGAGGGCTTTTTCGGTAAGAAAACTAATGTCGGAAGTTACCCTGATGCCGGGAATAAGATGCTCAGAGTCGTAAAAAAATCGGTTGATGCCACTGCCTTTGGTGTAGCGCGACACCTCGCCGTAAAGCGAATGGAGGTATTTTGGGTAGGTGGAGCCATCGCCATAGTAAAAGAAATTCACCAATGCACCGTATTGAAAACCTAAGTCGGTGTTGAATGAAACGGCAGGCAATGCCCCGAAGTTCCAGCCGGTTTTGATGCGTTTTGATGCTGTCGTATCTTTGTCTTGGGCTTGAAGTGAGAGTGCCAAACCAAGCAGCAATAGAACGGTTAAAATGTTTCTTTTCAGGGTCATAATGGTAATTTTTGGTGAACAAATAAACAAAATTTAAATGATGCCACCAATTATTTTCTTTATACCCGTTTTATACTGTATGTTTTGTAACTCTATGATGGTTTTTTCCATCGTAGAGGCATCGTGCAACAGCCATTACATACTTTATTTCGAGGGTAAAAAATCCATTATGGTATCCAATAGCTGTTGACGTTCGATAGGTTTTGTGATATAAGCGCTGCAACCGGCCTCTATGGCTATTTGTATTTCAACATCTAAGGCATAAGCTGTTTGAGCGATAACCGGCACTGAGGGTTTCATTTTTTTGATGATTTTAGTCACATCATAGCCATTGATGAGGGGTAGCCTAATGTCCATCAAGACCAAATCAATTTCGTTTTGATGTTTTTCCATTAATTCAATGGCTTCTTCGCCGTCTTTGGCCCAAATAAGGTTCACTTTGCTCGACCGCAGCATGATCATCAGCAGGTTGTAGTTGGTGCGCTCGTCTTCAACCACCAGCAAGGTGTAGTTCGACCAATCATGAGTCATGGTTTTTGCGTGGGGCTTGCTGCTGCGCGGCCCACTTTGCTGTATTAAACCCGGAATCTCGAACTGAAAGCGGGTTCCGACTCCCAGCGTTGATTCAACTTCAATTTTTCCCTCAAGCAGTTCTACCAAACCCTTTACAATGCTCAAACCCAAACCCGTTCCTCCATATTTTTTTGTCAGGCTGTAATCAATCTGTCTGAATCGCTTGAAAATGTTTTCAACCTGATCTTCCGCAATGCCGTCGCCGCTGTCTTCGACAAAAAAGACAACCGAATCGTCTTTAAGGGTGTAACCCATTGAAACATGGCCGCGTTGGGTAAACTTGAAAGCGTTGTTGAGCAGATTATTAAAAATTTGCTGTAGCCGCACCGCATCGGTTTTCATAAAAATGATGTTGTTCTCGTTGGGCACGGAATAGATAAACTGAATATGGGCCTTGTCTTTGCGGGAGCGCAAATTATCAAAAGCACGAAACACCGACTGCAGCACGTCATTCAGCAGAAAAACACTTTTGCGCAAGTCCATTTGGTCTGATTCAATTTTGGCGATGTCAATGATATCGTCAATCAAACGCAACAACACCTGACTGCTGTCGGAAATTATTTCAGCATACTCTTCTCTTTCTTGTGTTGGCAGGCTGAGGTCTTTCATAAACTCTGTAAAACCAATGATATGGTTCATGGGGGTGCGTATCTCATGCGACATATTGGCCAAAAAAGCAGTCTTCAATTTATCCGACTCCTCGGCTTTTTGCAAGGCTTTGATGAGTTCGTGTTCGGTAATTTTGCGTTTTGTTACATCGCCAATGATGATAAGAAAACCCAAGGCATCGGTATAACGGCTTTTGATTGCAAGCCCGCGACACCTGAAATAAGTTTCCTTCTTGCTGTCGGGATATGGCAGTTCAACATCAAAATTAATCTGATTATCAATCAGATGGTTGATTTTATTTTGAAGATCGGTATCTTGAAAAGGTTCAAAAAATTTGATGTTTTGTTTGTCAACGATTTCGGCGGCCTGCACATCAAAAAAACGCACAAAAGCTGGGTTTGCCGCGGTAATATAGCCATGCCTATCGGTGTTTAAAATGGCTAAGGGAATATTGTTGATGGTAAGCGCAAGACGATGCTCCAACTCCTTTTCCGACGACTGACTCAACTCGTGAAGTTGTGTCTGAAGTTGTGAAATTGTTTCATTTTGTCGCGCAATTTCCTCTCGAAGGGCTTGTTCTGTTTTGTTCTCTTTCATGTGTGAAAATAAGGATGCAACCCTCAAAAGTAAGTATTGTTACTTATCTATGTCAACCTGAGTGAAAATAGTAGCAAAATAAAATTTCAAATTTATCCTTTTATCCTCTGCTACTTTTGAAAGTGGATTTATAAATAGCTCATTGATAACATTTTAAAACGTTACATCATTTCATACTTGCGTTTTTCAGTAATGAATTAAGGTATTTTAATACTCTTTTATCCTTTTATGATTGTACTTTTGTGTTGATGTTGTTGCATTTAAAAAGAGATGTAAATAGCCCTTCACTTGAAGCATTAAGTTAGAAGCAAATCAAGCGTGTGGTTGCTGCATCGGTTCATTCATCCGTCCGTTGGGTATTGTGAAATGAATTTTTTTAAGGGCACATTTTATGCAAATAGAGCGTTAATAATGGAAAAAAAGAAGAAAATAATTGTTGTTGGGGGCGGCTTTGCCGGCATACAATTGATCAGATCATTAGAAAAAAGCGACTTCGATATTTTACTCATTGATAAGGTGAACCACCATCAATTTCAGCCGCTTTTATACCAAGTGGCCACTTCGCAGCTGGAGCCGTCGAGCATTTCGTTTCCATTGCGAAAAGTATTCAAATCAAAATCGCATCTTCAAATCCGATTGGCCGAAGTGCTTGCTGTTGACAGCAGCCAAAACACCATTCAAACAACCATTGGAAGTTTCAAGTATGATTATTTGGTGTTGGCCATGGGCTGCACGACCAACTTTTTTGGCAACAAAACCACAGCCCGCAATGCCTTTACACTCAAAACAACTTACGATGCCATCCGCATTCGCAACCATATTTTGCAAACTTTCGAGCACATTATCTCGGCCAGCGAGGGGCAAAAAGAGGCGTTACTCAATTTGGTAATTGTGGGGGGCGGGCCTACAGGCGTTGAACTTGCCGGTGCTTTTGCCGAAATTAAAAACAACATTTTGCCCAGAGATTATACCGGCATTGATTTTTCGCATTTTAAAATCACTTTGGTCGAAGGTAGCGCAGATGTACTTGGCAGTATGAGCGAAACCGCCAAGCAGGCTTCAAAAAAATATTTGCAAAATATGGGCGTTCATTTGCTCACCGAAACAATCGTGAAAAATTACGATGGCACCATCTTGGAACTCAACAATGGAGCGAGCATCCAAACCAAAACCGTGATTTGGGCAGCCGGTGTGATAGCCAATAAAATTGAAGGTTTACCTGCCGAAGTTTTCATGCGAGGCAACCGCATCAAAGTGAACCGCATCAATTTAGTCGAAGGCAGTACAACTATTTTTGCTGTTGGCGATCTTGCCTTGATGTCAACCCCAAATTATCCCAACGGGCATCCGCAAGTTGCCAACGTAGCTATCCATCAAGCTAAAAATTTGGGTAGAAATCTCCAACGCATGCAAAAAAAACAAGCTACTAAAGACTTCACATACAGGGATCTCGGCTCGATGGCCACCATAGGCAGAAACAAAGCCGTGGTTGATTTGCCTTTCGTGAAGTTCAAAGGCTATCCTGCATGGTTGGTGTGGATGTTTCTTCACCTGATGCTGATTTTAAGTGTGCGCAACAAGCTGATTATCTTTATCAATTGGGCCTGGAACTATGTTTCGAAAGACACTTCGCTGCGACTGATTTTAACTGAATATAAACCGCCTACAACCCCATTAGACGAACAAAACCCGAAGAGGCCTGAGGCTTAAATTTTCACCAATTTGAAGTGGTAGCGCTTTTCGCCTTGAGATATCGTCACTATAAAAATCCCTTTTTCAAGCATAGGCTGCGGTTGGAATTGTCCATCGCCGGAAATTTCACCTTGATACAGGAGTTTTCCGTTCATATTGGTGATTTTTACTATGAAAAACAGATTATCAACTTCTTGATTGGATAAATTTAGCCTGAGAAAACCTGTTGACCAAGGATTGGGAAACAATTGCAAAGAGGTTTGCGCCAGTATTTCAGTTTCACTTAAAAAAATACCACAGTTTTCCAGCTCATGGTTGGCAGCTTCCCTAAGCGGATGCAATTGCTCAAAAAGTTGATCGCCCGGACAAGAAGTACTACAACCTTGCCGATGGCCGGCAATCACCGGAAGTTGGGCGTTGAGCGGGTGGGGATTGATAGCAAAAGGCGACAGTGAATCTTTGGCCGTTTTCCATGCCAGCAGCTCTACCAAAGTGTGCATCGCCTCTGCCGTGGGCGACTCCTGCATAAAATTACCCAGCAAACAAATGCCCATTGTACCACTGTTTCCTGCACAAAAATGGGCGCCCAACACTTCATCTTGTTCAATAACAATTCCCGGATCGCGGCCGGCAAAAAGACTCCCGTCAGCAGCAATAAGATAGTTGTAACCAATGTCGGACCAACCATTTACCTGTGTATGACCCAAATAAATACTTCTCACCAACCCAACGTAATCGGTGATATTGTTAGAGGTGGCGGCGTGGTGTACGATAATATTTCTGGTGTTTGTGGCCATTCTTACATAGTCAGGATCGGGAAGGCCGACCCGCCACTCTTGTTGCAGAATAATAGGTGGCAACTCACAATTGCTTTTCAACGGGGGTTTTGTAATTGCAAGAGCCGGTTTTGGTAACCGAATCAGATACACCTCGGTTTCGTATGGGCTGCTTTTGCTGCTTAACTCAATCGAGGTGAAAGGCTGATCCAAAAAAACTATGTTGCTTTGAGCGCGTCTATCAGGCAACAAAAGGTGTGGATCGCGCGAAAACTTGGTTTCAATTCCGTCCAACCGAAGTTCGATTTGATCAAAATCACCATCTTCAGCTACAATAATGAGGGCTTGTGCCGGTGTTTGAAGGTTCAACTGTTTAACAGATAATGTTTGCCCGAGCATTATTTTTTCAACAGATTGTCCAAAACCGAAAAAAGGAAGCGTTATTAAAAACAATAAGACGTTAATATTTAGACACTTATAATTATAAAGAAATTTCATGGTTGCATTTCATCTGATGTTTAAAAAAGAGTGTTTTAATAACAACATCTTAAAGCGTTGGATAAAAGGCGTTTTCGATATGCTCTACCTTCCTTTCATGTGGAGCGATTACCACCGAAACAATGTCGAAACGGGTATCCAAATCAAGATTATTTTTAATGATATATCCCTCGGCGGCGCGCACCAATGCCTTTTGTTTGGAGCGCGTCACGGCAAATTCGGGTTCGCCGAACCAGCTTGTTGTTCGTGTTTTTACTTCCACAATCACCAGAGTATCTCCATCCATGGCCACAATGTCAATCTCTTCGCGGCCAAAATGCCAATTGAGTTCCAAAATTTGGTATCCTTTTCCCCTTAAATATTTCAATGCCAGCTCTTCTCCGGCTTTTCCGAGTTCGTTGTGATCGGCCATGGGTTTTTGTTTTTGTTTTAAATAAAAGGGAGTTCTTGCGCAAACTTGCATTTCTTTTGTGTTTCCACCGTCAGCATAGCCATTCTGCCGATGATCAGGGTATGGTTCTCAGGCTGATGACCGGCCGGAAAACCAAAACAAACCGGATAATTGTAATCCATAACATGCTCATTGATAATCGCTTCTGCATCTTTCCCAAAAGGGATGGCGTTGTCGTTCATCTTGGTCATTCCGCCTACTATCAATCCGGCGATTCCGTGCAAATGACCAGCACGTTTGAGACTAAGCATCATCCTGTCAATATGATACAGGTATTCATCCACATCTTCAATGAAAAGGATGCGTCCTTTTGTTTCAGGAAAAGAAGCCGATCCGACCAAGCTGTATAATATAGAGAGGTTTCCTCCAACAAGTGGCCCTGTGGCCTCACCAGATTTGTTGAGCATATGAGCATCAAATGAAAGTTCAGTACTTTTTCCAGTCAAACAGTTGAGAAGACTTTCCAAAGCCGCATCACTGTTGGTAGGAAAATCAATAGGCATGGATGAATGAAGGCTTTCCATGTGAAATTGTCGTAAAAAATGGGAATGAATTACCGTGATGTCAGAAAAACCGGCCAGCCATTTGGGATGTTTTTGAATGGTTTTAGGATCAAGTTGATCCACCATCCGCAAGCTACCGTAACCACCTCTAACACAAACAATGGCTTTCACAGATGAATCATCAAAAAGCCTGTTCAAATGTTGGGCACGGTGGGCATCACTGCCGGCAAACTGATTTTCAACGGCCCACATCTCTTCATCTATGCGAACTTTAAATCCATTTTCTTCAAAAAAACGCTGGGCAAACGCAATATTTTCGGTAGAAGTATTTCTTGCAGGAGCGGCAAAGGCGATGGTGTCGCCCTTTTGAAGTGGCGGGGGCGTAATGGGTTGTAAACTATTGGTTACCTTTGCCGTGTTTTTTTTCATCCTAAATGATCATTACTAAATGGAAACCAAAAGTAAGCAATTCAAACGTTATACCGTAACCTCGGCACTGCCTTATGCCAACGGCCCCATCCATATCGGGCACTTAGCCGGGGTGTATGTTCCGGCCGACATCTATGTACGCTACCTTCGGATGAAAGGCGAAGATGTAGTGTTTATCGGCGGTTCCGATGAGCATGGAGTACCCATCACCATCAAGGCCCGCCAAGAAGGTGTAAGTCCGCAAGAAATTGTTGATCGCTACCATACTATTATCAAGGATTCATTTCAAGAATTTGGTATCAGCTTCGATGTGTATTCGCGCACCTCGGCCCCTATTCATCACCAAACGGCATCTGATTTTTTCTTAAAACTTTATGAAAAAGGTGTTTTTATCGAAAAAACATCCATGCAGTATTACGATGTTGAAGCCAAGCATTTTTTGGCCGATCGTTACATCACCGGCACTTGTCCGCATTGCAATTTTGAAAGAGCTTATGGCGACCAATGCGAAAGTTGCGGCACCTCGCTCAGTCCGCAAGACCTCATCAATCCTCGTTCGGCCCTCAGCGGAAATGTTCCTGTTTTAAAAGAAACCAAACATTGGTATCTGCCATTGGATCAAGACGAGGAATGGCTCAGACAATGGATTGTCGAAGGCCATAAAAACGATTGGAAAACCAATGTGTATGGCCAATGTAAATCGTGGATTGACCAAGGTTTGCAAGCCCGTGCCGTCACCCGCGACCTCGATTGGGGCGTGAAAGTGCCCATTGAAGGCGCCGACGGAAAAGTGCTTTATGTTTGGTTTGATGCGCCCATCGGATATATTTCGGCTACCAAAGAGTGGTCCGAAAAAACAGGAAAAGACTGGGAACCTTACTGGAAAAGTAATGATTCAAAGCTCGTGCATTTTATTGGTAAAGACAATATCGTGTTCCATTGCATCATTTTTCCGGCCATGCTCAAAAGCGAAGGAAGCTATATTCTTCCCGACAATGTGCCTGCCAATGAGTTCCTTAACCTCGAAAACGATAAAATTTCCACCTCCCGCAACTGGGCTGTTTGGCTGCACGAATACCTCAACGACTTTCCCGGAAAGCAAGATGTTTTGCGGTATGTGCTCACTGCCAACGCGCCCGAAACCAAAGACAACGACTTCACCTGGAAGGACTTTCAATCGCGCAACAACAACGAACTTTTGGCGGTGTATGGCAATTTTGTGAACCGCACGCTGGTGCTGACACACAAATACTTTGACGGGATAGTTCCGGAAATGACGGATCTCACTGAAAAAGATCAAGAAACCTTGAACCTGATGAACAGCTATCCCGATCGAATTGCAACCGCCATTGAGTTGTACCGATTCCGTGAAGCCCTGTCGGAGCTGATGAATCTGGCCCGCTTAGGTAACAAATACCTCACCGAAAACGAACCCTGGAAAATTTTCAAAACCGACCCCAAAAGGGTGAAAACCATTCTTGCCGTTTCGTTGCAAATTGCGGCTAAACTAATGGTGCTGTCTGAGCCTTTTCTTCCATTCAGTGCCTCCAAACTGACAAAAATGATGCGCCTCAACGGCTTGAATTGGAGCCAAAGCAAGCAAACGGTTCTTGTTGCTGCCGGCCATGAGCTGGGAGAAGTGGATTATCTTTTCGAGAAAATTGACGATGAAGCCATTGATTTCCAAATTCAAAAACTTCTCGCCACCAAAAAAGCCAATCAAGAAGCTGCTGAATCAACGCCCGAAGAGCCTTCCTATCCAGCGCAGAAGGAAAGCATTGCCTATGATGATTTCGCTAAGTTGGACCTCCGCACCGGAACCATCATCGCCGCCGAAGCCATGCCCAAAGCTAAGAAACTTCTGAAACTCACTGTTGACACAGGTTTGGACCAAAGAACTGTGGTAAGCGGCATAGCAGAGCACTACCAGCCGGAAAACATCATCGGCCAAAAAGTGGTGATGTTGATCAATTTGCTTCCGCGCGAACTACGTGGTGTCAGCTCCCAAGGGATGATCCTCATGGCCGAAAACAGCGCCGGAAAACTTTGTTTTGTTTCACCCGACGAGGCTTTTCATAACGGAAGCGAAGTAAAATAACACATTCAAAAAAATATTCTTTTCATGGAAAACACCCTTTCACAACTTAAAAAAGTTACCCGCGTGGTGGCCGATACCGGCGACTTTGAATCCATGCGGCAATACAAACCTGTTGATGCAACTACCAATCCATCATTGATTTATGCCTCGGCACAAGATGAGAAATATCAGCATTTGGTGGAAGAGGCCTTGGCATTTGCTGCCAAAAATGCTGCCAATCAAAATGCACGGTTGAGCCTGTGTTTAGATCGCTTGGCAGTAAATTTTGGGATGGAAATTCTGAAAATCGTCCCCGGCCGTGTTTCAACAGAGGTGGATGCACGTTTGTCATTTGATCAGCAAGGAACCATTGCCAAAGCCCGTCAACTGATTGCCATGTATGAAACCAATGGCATTTCTCGCGAGCGCATCCTGATTAAAGTAGCAGCTACATGGGAAGGGATAAAAGCAGCCGAAGTGCTTGAAAAAGAAGACATCAGAACCAATCTCACTTTGTTGTTCAGTAAAGTTCAGGCCATTGCCTGTGCCGAAGCAGGCGTTCAGCTTATTTCTCCTTTCGTGGGCCGCATCCTCGATTGGCACAAAGCCAACCGCAAAGTAGATCACATTGTGGCCACCGAAGACCCCGGCGTACTGTCAGTTACGGAAATCTATAATTATTACAAGCACTTTGGTTATACCACCGAAGTGATGGGTGCCAGTTTCAGAAACCTAGATGAAATTATAGAACTTGCCGGTTGCGACCTGCTGACCATTGCGCCCACGCTGCTCTCCAAACTGGAGCAAATGAACACCCCATTGGTGTTAAAACTCAATGCCGAAGCCGCTGCCTCTTTGAAGTTGGAAAAGATCAGTCCTGACGAAAAAATGTTTCGCTGGCTGCTCAACGAAGACGCCATGGCCACAGAAAAGTTAGCTGAAGGTATCCGTAAGTTTGCCGCCGACCTGGTGATGCTCGAACAGATGGTAGCCGCGCGCTTGTAATGATGTGAGGATAGGATTTTTGTTGAAAAACGATTACTTTTGCAGCCTAAAAATTAACATTCACGGCCCCATAGTTCAAGGGATAGAATGGAAGTTTCCTAAACTTTAGATACAGGTTCGAGTCCTGTTGGGGCTACAAAAAATCGTTTAAAGCACTCAAAATGAGTGCTTTATTTATTTAAGGATAAAGAATAGGTAAAGAATTTTGTGATACTTTTTCGCAAGTGAAACAAAAAAAGGCCATCATGCAAAAACAGATGGCCTTTTAAGTTTAAGAAAAGCGAATGAATTATAGCCTGTAACCAAGCGACAGCCCGAAGCCGGTGTTTTTAATGGCCAAATCTTTATCAGGTAAACGATTGTCTTTAGGATTGATGTTGATCAAACCCAGTTGTGCATTCAGTTGGAGGAACACTTTACTTGCCAACTCATAGCCAAAGAAGATGTTAGCACCAGCATCCAAAGGTTTGAAATAAGCCGTGGTCAACGGGTCGCCAATTTCAACTTCATTTTTGAATTCGATATCCGAATCAACCGTTACCGAGCCACCTTTAAAAGAAGCTGTGCCATTGATTCCATAAGCCAAGTATGGGCCAAAACCTAACATGATAAAACCATTTCCGAGGTTTCCTTTATAAACAAGATTCAGCGGAAGCTCAATGTACGACAGTTTGTATTTGCTGGTGATGATGCCGTCGTTGTTTTCACCTCCTTTGGTGCTGAAGGTTAGTCCGGGCTGGAAATAAAACTGCAAGGCAAGCGGCATCTGCAGATTTATGCCCACATGGTAACCAATAATCATGTCATTTTCAAGTTTATCGCCTGTGGCATCCTTTCCATTCAAATTTTGCAAGTTTACACCCCCCAGGATGCCAAACGAGATTTTTGAATTGTTGTAATCCTGTGCATTGGCGAGCGTTGCCATGAGCATAAAAATCAGTGTTAAAGAAAATAATTTTGTTCTCATTTTTCTGTATTTAAGTGTATTTATTGAATTAATTTGTTGTGTTTTTTTCGGCATCAGCCTTCATTTTTTCATTGGCAGCAATCAAAAATTCGACCCTGCGATTTTGAATTTGGCCATCTTAATTGTCGTTTGAATATTTTGGCGAGTTTTCACCAAATCCTCTAATGGTCAAACGATGACGTGCAATGCCTTTCGTTGCCAAATAATTGGAAACGACACCGGCTCGTTCTTCTGACAAGGTCTGATTGTAGGTCTCACTTCCTTTGCTGTCGGTATGTCCCTGAATCTCAATATCGGTATCGGGAAAACTTACAAGAACAGCAACCAGTTTGTTGAGGTTCGTTTTTGCGTCGTTGGATAAGTTTGATTTATCAAATCCAAAGAGTACGTTACTGCTGAATTCCACTACGATGCCTTCTCCAACGCGTTCAACTTTGGCATCGGGAACTGTTTTTTGAATTTCTTCTGCCTGTTTATCCATTTGACGGCCAATGATGGCACCCGAAGCACCTCCAACTGCTGCTCCTATGATGACGCCAAGGGCTGTGTTGCCCGAAGCCCTGCCAATAAAAGCACCTGTTGCTCCACCGGCGGTGGTTCCAATAACTGCTCCTTTTTGTGTTTTATTCCACGTGGCACAGCTCGTGAAAATAAATGCTGTACTTAAAACTAAAGCAAAACCCATTTTTAACTTATTCATTTTTAATGTTTTAATTGATAAAAGTATTTTTTCTTAAACTTTTTTTGGAAAGGTGATGAAGGGTAAATTGCTTACGCTACTTTGATATGTTAAGGCGCAATTGCAGTTGTAGGACAAAGATAGACACGTCGTGAGGTAAAATTTTTACATAGTTCTTGCTAAGACTTACATCATTCACATCTGGCAATGGCTGTCGGTTTTGGAGTTTAAAACTGGTAATCCCTCCAAATGAATTTGATTTAATGTGTGAATCTAAGTACATGACAAAAATTTACAACAATTTTCAAATTTATCTAAATCATTTGAATTCAATACTTTAATGAGATAATTCAACCCATACTTGAAGAGGCTTTTTGCTTTGAGACCATGTTTTTTGATTTTGATGGGTTTTATCTTGTCCAGATAGATTCCGGCTTTGTATGCCCAAACGAAAGCTACCATAACCAACGCAAGTAATTTTGCAACACGATCCAAATCAGTTAAATGCGTTTGTTCTATATTAAATCCACTCGTTTTTAGTGCCCTGAATGCTGTTTCAATCTGCCACCTTTCTTTATAGACTTCCTGAGCCTGATGAGGCTTATTAAATGAAGCGATGATTTGTAACTCTGGCACACCCTTTTTGTTCTTTACTTTTGAACCCGACAGGTAGCAAAGCTGACCTTTGATTTCAACAATTCCACTATAGAAATCCTTCTGATTATTTTTTA